>JBBIRE010000015.1:0-12859 GCA_037441985.1 Candidatus Roizmanbacteria bacterium | reverse complement strand
GTTTATAGCAATTTTCCTTCAATTGATCCAATTGGAGCTTGTGTTGGACAAAAAGGGATGAGAATTCAAACGGTGATTAATGAATTAGGTGGCCTAGAAAAAATTGATGTTATTCAATGGAATGCTAATCCAAAGATTTTTTTATTAGCGGCGATTTCTCCTGCGAAAGCAGAAAGAGTAGAGATCGATGAAAAAAATAAGAAAGCAAAACTTTACCTTATTGAGGAGCAAACGCCTTTGGCGATTGGCAAAGGAGGAGTGAATGTTAACTTGGCTTCTAAGCTAACCGGCTATTTTATTGATATTGTTCAAATTAAAACCAAAGAAGATAAAAAAGAAAAACAAAATACTCAAGAACAAAGTCAAGAAACCTCTCATCTATAACCAAACCAATATAAGTTAAATTGCAAATTATTTATGGCACGAAGATCACCAATTGTTACCATCTTAGGCCATGTTGATCATGGAAAGACCACCCTTTTGGATTATATCCGTCATTCAAACATCACCAGTAAAGAAAAAGGTGGCATTACTCAAAAGATTGGCGCTTATGAGATTGAGATTGAAAAAACCGAGTTTCCAATAAATAAAATTACTTTTATTGATACCCCAGGCCATGAAATTTTTTCTCAATTAAGAGCTAAAGGGGCGATGGTTGCCGATATTGGGATTCTTTTAATCGATGGTCGAGAATCAATAAAACCGCAAACGGTAGAGTCAATCGCTCATCTAAAATCAGCAAAGATTCCTTTTATCGTCGCTATTAATAAAATTGATTTACCTGATGTTAGCCCAGAAAGAGTTAAAGATGAACTTTTAAAATATGAAGTGATTGTTGAAGAAAAAGGAGGAAAAGTGCCGGTAGTCAACATCTCAGCCAAAACCGGACAAGGAATCAAAGATTTATTAGAAACAATTTTATTAATGAGCTTAGATATGAATTTAGAATACGATGATAACCACCCTCCTTATGGTTATGTGATTGAAATGAAAAAAGATAACAGAGGTCAAGTGATTACCGTTATCCTTAAAGATGGAAAAATTAAAGTCGGTGATTGGTTATATTGTGGAAAAGAAAAGTTTAATGTTCGATCAATTATTGATGATAAAGGAAGGGTAAAAGAGATTTTATTTCCTTCAGCTCCAGCAGAACTGCTTGGTCTCAAAAACCTTGCTTCAATAGGAACAAAAATTAGCACAATACCAGAAGAAGTCAAAGGTGAAGAGGATAAAGTGGGAGAAAATACTTTTTCCCCCTCTTTCAATATTAGCGAATTATTGAATAAAAAGAGGGAAAAAAAGATAAAAATAATCTTAAAAGCTGACAATATTAACTCATTAGAGTCAATTGTCCCTCTTATTAAAAAAAATTCTTATTTAGAACTTGTTCTTTCTTCAATTGGTGAGATTGTTAAATCAGATGTTTTTTTGGCCAAAACAACAAAAGCGATTATTATAGGATTTAATATTTCAGTTAATCAAGAAGTGAAACAATTGGCTAAAGAAGAAAAAATTCCCATTAAACTATATGACATTGTCTATGAGTTGATTGATGATGTCAATGAAATTACTCGTTTACTAACCGAAAAAAGAGAAGAAAAAAAATATAAAGGAGAAGCTAAAATTTTAGCCATTTTTAATATTGACAATCAAGTAATTTGCGGGATTAAAATGTTAAAAGGAAAAGCAAATCTATCTGATAAAGTAGAAATTTATCGTAACAATCAATATTTGGGAAAAGGCGAATTGGTTTCAATTAAAAAAAGAGCCAAAGCCGTGAATGAAGTGAAAAAAGAGGAAGAAGCGGGAATGTTGATTTCTTCACCTCTTGACTTTATGATTGGTGATGTGGTAAAATTTATCTTATAGTAAAAATCTATGGATCAAAATAATTTAAACTCTTTAGTCGAGAGATTGAAGTCAATTATTGAAAAAAGCCGTCTTGGGGCAATTATTGTCCCTAAACAAGCGACTTATGATACTTTATCAGCGGCGACCAGTCTTTATCTTAGCCTTTTAGAAAAAGGTTTAGATTTAGTTCTTGTTTCTGAAACGTCGGTTGATGTCGATTTAATGGGTGCGGAAAAATTCACCACTTCCTTATCGGCACCAGGTGATAATTTAGTGATTTCATTCCCTTACCAAGAAGGAACAGTTGATAAAGTTGATTATCAAATAGACGGAGGAAATTTTAACTTAATTATTACCCCCAAAGATTCTCGATCAAAATTAGATCCGAAACAAGTGAAGTTTTTTTATACTGGCGGTAAATTTGATTTTATCATCGTTCTTGACACGCCATCTCTTAACGTTTTAGGAGAATTGTATCAAAACAATCAATCATTATTTCAAGGAAGAGAAATAATTAACATTGACCGCCATTTTACTAATATGAATTTTGGTACATTAAACATTGTGGTAAAAAATATTAGTAGTTTGTCTGAGTTAATTTATCAAATATTAAAATTGGGTAATTTCTTAATCGATAAAGAGATAGCGACTAATCTTTATGCTGGTTTATTATCAGCGACTAATAACTTTACTTCTTTTTCTACAACCGCTGATACTTTTCAAGTCGCGTCTGAGCTTCTTCGAAAGGGAGCGATGAAAAAAATTGTCAGGCAGCCAGTGAAAAAACCGATCAGTAATCAAATCTTTTTTAATCAACAAAAAGAAAGAATTAAGACTCCAAGCATTAATGAAATTGAAAAAGAGCCTGTCAGTCAAGAAGAAAAGACACCAGCCGATTGGCTTAAACCAAAAATTTTTAAAGGAGGGAATTTACTTTAGTTTTAAAAATTCATTTTTTAATCGATTCTTCTTTTTATAATTATATTATGAATTATTTTTTATTATTTCTTATTTTATTATCAATTATTTTAGGAATAGGATTGATTTATACTTTTATTAAAAAAATTGATGAGAAGAATAAAGTTTTAATTGAATGGTTAAAGTCATCCAATAGCAACATTAATCAACAATTATCAACGGTTATTTCCCAATTTCATCTTCGGTTAAATGAGGCGATGCAATCAATAATTCAGCTTCAAAAAAATATTTCTGAAGTCGTTGAGGTTAGTCACTCGATGCAAGAATGGCAAAAATATTTATTTGCCCCAAACCTAAGAGGCAATATTGGAGAGCAAATATTAGATGATATATTAAAACAATATTTTCCTAAAGGAGTAGTTAAGTTTCAATATCAATTCAAGAATGGAGAAAAGGTTGACGCTTTAATTATTACTTCTCAAGGGTTAATTCCTATTGATGCCAAGTTTCCTTTAGAAAAGTTCGGCAAATATTTAAAGGCACAAAATGAAAAAGAAAAGAAGGAATGGCGGCGAGGGTTTATTAACGATGTCAAAAAACATTTAGAAACAATTGCTAAAAAATATATTTTACCCGAAGAAAAGACTGTTGATTATGCAATTATGTATGTTCCATCGGAAACTGTTTTTTATGAGATTATTAGCGATGAGGAAATTTTTAATTATGCTCATGAAAAGCGAGTATTCCCAGTTTCACCGATGAGTTTTTTCGCCTTTATAAAAACGATTCTTTTAACCTTTGAAGGTGAAAAAATCCAATCAAAAGCTAAACAGATTTTAATTCTTCTTCAAACATTAAAAAAAGATTACCAAAAAGCTTATACCTCTTTTAATATTTTAAATCGACATTTAACCAATGCTTATCATCAATCACATGAATTAACAAAACAACTAGATGTTTTAGGACAAAAAATTAATACTTCTTTGATTTTTGATGAATATAAGAGTAAATTACAAGAATCCTATGAGACTAAAGATTAATTATGAAATAGAGGAAAAGCAGTCATTTTCTCCAGAACAATTAATTAAAATTATCCTTAAGCAAAGAAAAATTAACAATATAAAGAATTTTTTATATCCGCTTCCTCCAGAAAAACTATCACTTTTCGATTTTAACCCAGCTTTTAAAAAAAAATTCAAACAAGTTATTGAAACACTGCAAGAAATTTTAAAAAACAACCAACAAATAGTAATTTATACCGACTATGATGCTGATGGGATTACTGGCGGAGCGATTTTATGGGAAGCGCTTTATACTTTAGGTTTTAACGTTATGCCTTATGTTCCTGATAGAAAAACTGAAGGATACGGTTTTACAAAGATTGGTATTGATAATATGCTAAAAAAATTTAAACCAGTTTTAGTGATCAGCGTCGATCAAGGGATTACTAAAGTCAAAGAAACAGACTATCTTAAAAAAAAATGTATCAAAGTGATTATCACCGATCATCATCTCAAGGGTAAACAATTGCCAAAAGCTGATGGCATTTTTCATATTTCTGAACTTTCAGGGGCCGGGGTGGCTTATTTTTTTGCCAAAGAGATATTTTTAACCTTTAAAAACAAAATTAAAGAAATAAACAAAGTTAAAATTTTAGAAAAAAACTTTCGTGACGATTATGTTAGTTTGGCCAGCATTGGCATTATTGCTGATTTAGTCCCTTTGATTGGACCTTCAAGATCTTTAGTTAAATTTGGATTGGAGAGACTATCTCAGACTACTAGATTAGGTTTAAAGCATATCATCAATGAAGCGGGGATAAAAAATAAAAAAATTACCCCTTATGAAATTGGATTTATCATTGCTCCAAGAATTAATGCCATTGGTCGTTTAAAAAATGCTCTTGATGCTTTAAGACTTCTTTGTACCAAAAAAGAAGATCGAGCCTTCAATCTAGCGAGATTTCTTGGCCAGACTAACAGATTAAGACAAAACATTCTTCAAATAGCGCTGAATGAAGCGAAAAATTTGTTAGCAAAAGAAACCGATAATTTCAAAAATCTTCCCAAAATAATTATTTTGAAGTCAGAAAGCTGGCATGAAGGAATCATTGGTTTGGTCGCCTCGAAATTAACAGAAGAATTTTATCGGCCAACCATCGTTTTAACCAAGACTGATGGTATTTATAAAGGTTCGGCGCGTTCAATTTTTGGATTTCACATTACCCACTTTCTTCGAAGCTTAAAAGAGTTTTTAATTGATGTTGGCGGGCACGAGCAGGCATCGGGTTTTAGCTTAGAAAAAGAAAAAGTTGAGGAATTTATTATTCAAGCAAACAAGAAAGCCAATAAATTACTTCAATTAAATCAATTAGAGAAAGTGATCAATGTTGATTTTAAAATCCCTTTATCGTTAATCACGCTTCAATTAGTTCAGTTGATAGAAAGACTCCAACCATTTGGAATTGGTAATCAACCGCCTATTTTTTACTCTCAAGGAAAAATAACCGACGCCAAATTATTTGGTAAAAACAACGAACATTTAAAAATTCTTTTGTCTTCTTTAGAAGATAATAATTATCCAAAGGAATTTATTTTTTTTGACGGCGGACTATTCTTTAAAAACCTCAATCGTGATCAGAAGATTGGTTTAATTTATTCTTTAGAGATTAATCATTGGAATGGAATAAAAAAACCAAGAGGGAAAGTTTTATATCTTGAAATTGATGGCGTAATCAAAAAAAAATAATATCAATTTATTCTTTTTTTTGATCGGTTTGAGTTTGGTTAGTAATTGGTTGTTCTTTTTCTTCTGTCTTTTCAACGGGTGGCTCTTCAGTTGGTGTTGGTGTTGGCGCAGACTCGATCTTTTCTTCTTTATGGGCAACAATCGAAACGATGACTGTTTTTGGGTCTTCTTTCACGATATATTTTGTATTTTTTGACAATTGTTCTACGGTAATTGCATCACCAATATTTTTTAAAACCGAAATATCAACCTCAATTGCTTTAGGAATGTCTGTTGGCAGTGATTCAATAACGAGTTTCTCTTTTTGGATTAAAAGAACTCCGAGTTGTTGTTTGACAACTTCTGATTCATTAATAATCTTAATTGGGACCTCCACTTCAATTTTTTTACTTAAGTCTAATTTTCTAAAATCGATATGAAGAATTTTTCTGGTTACGGGGTGAAAATGAATTTGATTGATAAGGGTTGGCAATTTTTCTTTTCCAAGAGCAAGATATAAAATTCCTGTTTGTTTTACTTTTCTGTAAATTTTTAAAAAATCTATTTCATTAACGAATATTGATCGAGAAAGAATATCTTTCCCAAAGATATTGGCCGGTATTTTTCCTTGATTTCTTTCTTTTTTTAATTTTTTACCAAAGACTTTTCTTTCCTCAGCCTTCAAAATGTTTTCTTCTTTTGTAGTCATATTGTTAATTTTTATTAATTAATAAATAAAATAATTTATCAGTGTTTAAAACAAAATTATAAACTAATTCTTGGCCTTTGACAAGAGGAATGAAATTATTGCTGATTAAGTTGATATTGTTTGGCAGATTAATTTGCAAGATGAAATCTTTATTTTGAGCGCCAATCTGCTTTTGAATAAGAATCTGAAAAAGATTTTTTCCACCAACCAACGTTTCATTATTAGAAAAAATTATTTTAATCTCAGCTGTTTCTTTTGGTTTAACCTCAAAATAAAACCCGATTAAAAGGAGATTTTTTTCCTCTTTTTGATCAAAATCAGAGATAATGGTATCATCTTTCAAAATTTCCGTAATCTTAATATTTTTTGGCAGATAAATTTGAAAGTAATTTTTATATTTCCCTCCAGGAAAAACCTCGGCGGTTAAATTATTTCTATAGTTAAAAGTTAATAGATGATTAATTTCGCCGTTTTTATTGATTTTAATCTTGTAAAAAATAGATTTATCAACAAAGTAATCAGCTTTATTAACCCCCAAATTGGCGTCAAAGGGAAAGAGATAATTACTAAGACAGAGGATATTTTTTATCAAACAAGAAGAAAAAGTGACTTTACCCGACCAAAGAAGCTCATCAAAGATTTTTTGGGTATTCTCATTTTTGAAATAAATAACGATTTGTTTTTCATCAAGACTTTTTTTAAATTGCGATAAAAGATTAATAAAAGAGACATTTTCCAAATTGATAAGGAATTGTTTTGTTAAAGAATTTAAAAATGATTTTTTTTGAATAGATCCAGGGAAAAAATTTTTCTCCGTATAATATTGAGTTTTTAAATAAAAATTATCGCTGGTAATTTTTTCTTTTAAATCCGGCAGATATAGACTATTAAAAGCTTTGAGAATATTTTCTATAGCTGAGGTAGTGATTAAAAAACCACCATCAAAACCCGCTTCTTTAATTTCATTTTTTAAAAAAAATTCTGCTTGAGAAAAATTTTCTAAAAAGTCAGGCGAAAAAGCCGAATCTCTTAGAAACCAATGCGGTTGAGAAAGATAGTTTTTAATTGGTTCTGGCGGTTCGATGTGAAATTTTAGCTGGCCATCAGCGTCATAAACATCATAGATTTTTATATTTTCCAAAAAAAAATCTTTAACTTTAATAATGGCAAACGAACCAATAAATCCTCCGCCGGGTCTTAATTCACGATTGTTAGCAAAGAGGAGGAGATATTTTTTTTCGTTTTTTTCACCTAAAATGTTGGGAATAAGAGGAAGGATTTTTTTGGCAATGAAAAAAAACGATTCGATTTGATTAACTAATTCCTGATAACGAGAATTATTTTTTAAGAAAAACGGCAATTTATTTTTGACTTTATTAAGACTGTTTTCCGATTCTACTAAGAGATTTTTTAAATTGTTAAAGTCTGAAACGATTATTTCTTTATTCCTTCGATCGTTAGTGGTTAATGAATTAATTAGGTGATCGCCAATATATTTTCCTTTTTTTATGGTCAAAAAAAGTATGTTAAGTTTATAAGCTAAATCAATGAGATTATCAGTTAACATGCCAACGCCTAAAAAATGAAAAATTGGCCGGGGATAGGAATATAATTTTTTAGAAACAAGAAGATAACTATCGGCTTTTTTTAAATAGTCGGTTGTGTTTTTTTGTTCTATTTTTTTAAAAAGATTTTGTTTTGCCTCATAATAATAAAAAAAATAACTGATTAATAAAGGATAGAGAAAACTAGTAAAAAACAAAAATAAAAGACAAAAGACGATAAGAATAAATTTTTTTTTTACAATTTGGCTCAATTGGTTAATTAATTGGCGAGAAAGTGATTGTTTTTTCGGAGCCATTTTTTTAAGCAAAAAGATTTTCAACTTGTTGATTTTAGAAGAAGAAAAACAGAACCACAAAATTTTTTCAAAATTTTTTTTATCTAAAATATTACCGTGAGTAAACTCGATTGTTTTTTTTCTTTCATTTTTTGTATCAAAAAAGATAACTTTCTCCCCAATAAATTCAAAAATATAATTGAAATTTCGATACTCATTAGGAGTTTTTTCTAAGAGATAAAGAACTATTTGAGAATTAAATTGAAGAAGATATTTTCTAAAAGTAAATATAAAAGAATTTTTTTTATTGCCAACAAGTAAAACAGTAATTTTTCTATCAATAATTTCGGTTCGCCAAGACATAAATTTATTTTATAATTTAATTAATGAAGAAAACCGATAAAAAAATTGTTCCTCTTTCTCAATTAAGAAAGAAAATTATTCTTATCAAAAAACAATATAAGAAAATAGTATTAGTTGGCGGTTGTTTTGACATTTTTCATTACGGACATCTAATTTTTTTAAAGAAGGCAAAGACAGTGGGAGATTTTTTAATCATTTTATTAGAATCGGATGATTTTATAAGAAGTTCAAAAAAGAGAGAGCCAATTCACAATCAAAATCAAAGAGCGGAAATTCTATCTTCAATTTCATATGTAGATTTGATTGTTAAAATACCATACCTTAAGAGTGATAAACAATATCTTAATGTCGTAAAAATAATTCAGCCGGCAATAATCGCGGTAAGCGAAAATGATGTCAATTTTGAAAAAAAAGAAAGACAGGCTAAAATCATTAATGGTAAAATAAAGACTGTTAGCAAATTGTTGACAAGATTTTCTTCACAAAAAATTATTGACTATTTGAAAGGTTAAAATGAGATTATTTATTGCTATCGATTTGCCGAAACAAGTCAAAAATAAAATCGCCAATCAATTAAGAGAAATTAAAAATAATTACCGTCATTATCGTTGGGTAACCGAAGAAAATTATCATTTAACGATTCTTTTCTTAGGAGAGATTATTGATGTTAATAAGCTGACTAAGATTAAACAGGCGATTAGTGAGGCCGTCTGGTCAATTAAGCCATTTTTCTTATATTCCCGGGCAATAAATGTTTTTTCCAATAACAAACATATTATTTATTTAGAATTTTTTAGAGAAAAAGAATTAGAGAAGTTAGTTCAAGAGATAAGAAATAAATTTAAAGCCCAACTCGGGTTAATTGATAATAAAAAATTTATTCCTCATTTAACACTCGCACGAGGTAAAAAATCTTCTAAGCAACAATATTTTGCCTTAATAAAAAAACTTCATCAAATAAAAATTAATATTAATTTTTCGATAGATAAAATCATTCTTTACCAAAGCATTATCTCTCCTCTGTCAAAACAGCCTCAATATAAAAAAATTGCCTTGTTTCCTCTTAATGATTAGGCACCAATTTTAAACATTGAAGTGCCGCAATCCGGACATTTAGCTTTCATTGCCGGTTTACCATTTTTCATAGTCACTCTTTCTGGATTGACAACCTCTTTTTTTGCTCGGCATTTAACACAATACATTTGAACCATAAATATCACCCCCTTTAACTTAAAATTTATCTAATTTTTATCATAGCATAGTATATACCGATTTCAAGGGCAAAAATAAAAAAAGAGATGATCATAGTTTTTTTTAAATCTTTTTTAAAGGATAGAGGTAATCGATCATCCTTTTGGTTGGCCCCACTTTTAAGAGAAAAACTTTCTATTTTTTTGTTTACTGTTTTTGTTTTTTGTTCGATTGACGATTTTTTTTGTCGATTGGAAAATGTTTCTAACAGTTGATTTTGCTGAGCAATTTTTTTAATTAACTCTATCTTTTTTCGATAATCAGCAATAATTTTTTCTTGTTTAGTTCTTTTTTTCATTGATAAATAAAATATACCACAATTGACACCAATAATTATAAATTATAAAATTAAAATCAATATGAATTTAGAAACAATTTTTTTTTCTATTTTTTTTGGTTGGTTGATTTTTATTACTTATTCTTTATATAAAATTAAGTCTCACTATAATAATTTAATCGCCAGGACAAAAAAAAGACAGATAGATGAAATCCTTGATTTTCTTTTAGAAAAAAATGAGTTTTTTGATAAAAATATCAGTCAATTAAAAAAGCAAATTTCGCAAATCATAATCGACACCCAGTTTCATTTTCAAAAAATAAGTTTCTTTCGATTTAAACCATTCGAGCAAAAAGGCGAAGATGGGTTTATCCTTGGTCTTTTTGATGAAAAAAATAACGGAATTTTAATTAATTTTATTTATATTCGAGATGGTTTAAGGATCTATCCCAAAATTATTAAAAATGGTCAAGGGTTAAAATACCAGCTAACTAATGAAGAAAAAGATGCTATTAATAAAAGTCTATCATTAAAAGTTTTGGGTTCAAATTTATGATCGAAAAAAAAAGAGCTTTTTTTTACATCGCTTTTGCCTTTTTTGTTAGTTTTTTAGGAAGTTTGTTTTTATTTAGTCAAAGAAAAACAGAAGAAATATTTAGTCCAATTGTCAGTCAAATTGTTAAGAACAAAGAGACAACGTTATCAAAAAACCAAGATTTTTTAAATGAGCCAAAAACCGAAATTTGTCCATTGAATGGACTTTTTTATTCAAAATCTCAAAAAAATCTCTGGGAAAAACGAAGACCATTAGGCGTCATGGTTGAAAATCATCTCGAAGCTCGGCCTCAGTCAGGTTTATCTTCGGCGGATATTGTTTATGAAGTAGTCGCTGAAGGGGGAATAACGAGATTTTTGGCGATTTACTATTGTCAAGACGCCGACCATATCGGACCAGTTCGCTCGGCTCGCATCTATTTTATTAAACTTCTTCAAGAATATGGCGATTATCCTTTATATGCTCATGTTGGCGGCGCCAACACGCCAGGACCGGCTGACGCTTTGGGTGAATTGAGAGATTTAGGTTGGGTAAATTATAATGATCTTAATCAATTTTCTGTTCCTTTTCCTAATTTTTGGCGCGATTATGAACGACTACCCAATCGGGCAACTGAGCATACGGTATACACTTCAACTAAAAGATTATGGCAGTATGCGGCGACAAAAAGGAGTTTGACTAATGTTGATGAAAATGGCGATGAATGGAATAAAAATTTTGCCCCTTGGCAATTTAAGGAGGATGAAAAAACTAACAATCGTGGTTTATTAACAGCGATTACTTTTGGTTTCTGGGACAATAATTTATCGGATTATTCAGTCAAATGGCAGTATGATAGAGTTATTAATAGTTTTAAAAGATTTAATGGAGGATCGCCCCATTTAGATAAAAATACCGGCAAACAAATTGAAGCAAAAAATGTTGTGGTCGTTTTTGCCGATGAGTCGTCAGCTAATGACGGCTATGAGGGTGGACATCTACTTTATGATGTCATTGGAAAAGGAAAAGGAATTGTTTTTCAGGATGGAAAGGCGATTGATGTTAATTGGGAGAAAAATAAAGAAACAGAAAGAATGATATTTAGAGATAAAAATGGAGAAGAGATTTCTTTTGTTCGGGGTCAAATTTGGATAGAGATTTTGCCAACAGGAAATAAAGTTAATTATTAAATGATATGATTGATAAAATCATTCCCTCAAAAACGAGAAGAAAGATTTTAGAACTTTTATTTCATCACCCAGATCAGAGTTTTTATTTAAGAAAGGTTGTTCGAGAGGTAGGCGAAGAGGTCAATGCCGTTAAACGAGAGTTGGATATCTTAACGGAAGCTAAGGTTCTAAATAAAGAAAAAAGACTAAACAAAGTTTTTTTTACTCTTAATAAAAACTGGAGACATTATGAAGATTTTTTGAGAATATTTGCCAAAAGCAATTTCTTGTCGACCTTATTTTACGAAAATTTGTCTAGAATGGGTAAGATTAAATACGCAGCTTTATCGATGAAATTTGTTAAAAGACAACCGATTAAAGAAGATGAGGTTTATTTCCTTGTTGTCGGCGTGGTGGTTGTTCCTGAAATTCAGTCAATCATTGCTCAAGTAGAAAAAAAATTGAATCAAGAAATTAACTATACCGTAATGACAGAAGAAGAATTTGTTTTTAGAAAAAAAAATAACGACCCTTTTATTTGGCGTTTTCTTAAATATCCTAAAGTAATGTTATTAGGAAGCGAAGAAGATTTTCTAAAATAATATTCAATATGAAGATCATCAAACAAGTTCTAGTGGGAATAATATTCTTAATCCTTATCTGGATTAATCTGCCTAAAAATTTTTTAATTAAACCATTAAGTTTAGATATCAATTTTTTAGACAAGCAAATAAAAAAAGAATTTCCTTTAAGATACGGATTAGATATCGTTGGTGGTAGTCAATTAGTTTTTCAAGCTGATGTTGGAAAAATTAATCCGGCTGATATTAATGATGCGATTGAGGGAGCAAGAAATGTGATTGAAAAACGAGTCAATTTCTTCGGTGTCTCTGAACCGGTGGTGCAAGTATTAAAGGCAGGCAACGATTACCGGATAATTGTTGAACTGCCGGGAATTAAGGATGTTAATCAGGCGATTAATATCATTGGAAAAACCGCTCAGCTACAATTTGGAGAAATAGAAAAAGATAAAATAGCAACAACAGCCGCTGATCTTTATTTACTGACTAAGAAGACTGATTTGACTGGCGCCGAGGTAAGAAAGGCAAAAGTTGTTTTTAATCCACAAACCGGCAAACCAGAAGTCGCTTTAACTTTTTCAGAAAAAGGAAAAAATATTTTTGCCCGATTAACAAAAAGAAACATCAATCGGCCTTTG
>JBBIRE010000014.1:0-13984 GCA_037441985.1 Candidatus Roizmanbacteria bacterium | reverse complement strand
CTCCCAAAGACAACTCTGTTAACGAGAGATTTAACAGAACCTTGAAAGAAGAATTCAGGGAGGTGGATGAATACTTTGAGCCATACTTAACAGAATCAAATCTAATTAAAGCTAATGAAAGATTAACAGACTAGTTAATCTTCTACAACTTCACTCGTCCTTATTAAGCTCTTGATTATTTAACTCCTTTTGAGTATTATCAGTTACAAATTAAAAAGAAGATACTGTTACCTATGTACCCGGCTTTGACAAAGTATTGACAAAAAATTTTTTTTGTGTTAAAAATAAAGTGAGCATTACTACTCGTCGTTCCCAATATACGAGCGGTAGTGATGCTCACTTATTTTTTTATAGATTAAAAGATTGAACTGGAATTTTCAAACCCTTCTTAATAATTTCGTTTAATTGTCCTCTTATAAATAAATTTTTTTCTCTTTTATCTTGCTGTTTTTTCTCTAGTTTTTTTACCCTGAACAAAAACTTTAAATTCATATGTATTTATAATATCGGAAGATTTATCAAATGTCAATACCTATAGTAAAAATCATAATTACTATAAGATACCCTATAGTTATTATTAGTTCTTTTGGTATAATATTTAAATGAGAATTAAGTTAATGACGTATAATCTTTTACTTCATAATGCAGCAAAAGAAATCAGTTGTTTAGTTTCCTCTTATTCCCCTGATATTATTTGTTTTCAAGAAGTATTGCTAGAAAAAAAAGACGAATTATTGAGATTAATTCCTTCTCATTATCGTCTGGCTGGTTATTCAAATTCTTTTATTAAATTTGGAAAAATTTATGGAGTAGCCACTTTGTATAATAAAAACAAATTTCAGTTGGTTAACTCTATTAATAATCGTATTCCTCATACTTTATATGATTGGTTTCGTTTTTTTAGCAATATTTTTAAACTGAGTGTTAAAAGAGAATATTTCCAAACAACTTTTTTAATTTTTTCTTCAAAAAAAAAGTTTTCCGTCTTTAATATCCATCTTACTGCTGAAGCCAGTAATGAAGCACGGATTAATCAATTAAAAAATATCCTGAAACACACTAATAAAATAAAAAATCCCATTGTTATTGCCGGTGATTTTAACTATATCCCTTATCGAAGAAAAAAACTTGAACTTTTATTAAATTCTTATAAATTTAAAGAAGCGACTAATAAAATTAGCTTCACCTTTTTTGCTAAAAAGAATTTATTTTTTTATGGTTTTTTCTTAAAATTAATAACAAAAATTATTAGTCAGTTTATCACTTTGCGCTATAAACTTGATTATATCTTTTATCGTCAAATGCGATTAGTTGAATGTCAACGTTTAGATTCAAAAATATCTGATCATTATCCAATTTTTGCCATTTTTGAAATTTAAATATTTTTAATTAAAGATTTAAATTTATTGAATAAAGATGGCATTTCTTTGATAAAATTTTTTTTATTTTTTTTGTCGAAATAGTTTCCTCCCATTGGATAATTAAAAATTTTTTTCTTGATTTGTCCTTTTAAAATAATATGTAAACTAGCTGCCAGACTTTTGTAAAGAAAAATTAACCGTCCCTCTTTCTCCATTCTTCTCAAATTAAATTTAACTTTGATTTTGGAAGATGTTTTTGCCGTTACTCCAAATTTTTTTGCTCTTTGAATTAAATCGTGATCTTCGGCTAAAAACAATTTTTCATTAAAACCACCGATTAATAAAAAAAAGTTTCTCTCAACAATCATATTTCCACCAGAAGAAAAAGGTTTAGGGGTTATCAATAAAATATTAATAAAGGCATTAACAAGATCAAAAAATATCTTAAGTTCAGGATTGTTCCTATCAGGTTGAATATAAGGAATTATGATCAAGGCTTTTTTATTCTCTAAAAATAAAAACGTTTTTTTAAGAAAGCTTGGATTAATCCGATTATCTGCGTCTAAAAAAACTAAATACTTTCCTTTAGCTTTTTTTGCCCCATAATTTCGCTGATAGGCAACATTTTTCTTTTTAGACCTAAAAAAAGTAATCGGTAATTTTTCTGAATAATTTTCAACTATTTGTTTTGTTTTATCAGTTGATCCACCATCAACAACAATAATTTGAAAATCTTTAAAACTTTGTTTTTCTAAATTCTTAAGTAAAAAAGGCAAATATTTTTCTTCATTAAGAGTAGGGATAATTATTGAGAAATAACGAACCATAACCTTTCCTTATTATATAATAAGAAAAATGAAAATTAGCGTTGTTATTCCAGTCTTCAATGAAGAAAAATATATTGGACAGTGTTTAAAGGCTTTAAATCAGCAGGTGATTAAACCGGATGAAATTATTATTATTAATAATAACTCGACCGATCGAACTCTTGAAATTATTAATCAATTTAAAAATCAACTGCCAATAAAAATTATTAATGAAAAAAATCAAGGGGTAATTTTTGCTCGAAATCGAGGATTTAACGAGGCCAAGGGAGAAATTATTGTTCGAACCGATGCTGATACCCAACAATCAAAAAATTGGTTGATGACAATAAAAAAAAATTTTTTAGAAAAACAAGAAATCGATGCCCTCGCCGGACCGGTAATTTTTTATGATTTGCCTTTTCAAACCACCTTATACTCAAAAATTTTAATTTACGGTTTTAAATTATTTACCGGAATTTATCCCCTTTTTGGTCCTGGTTTTGCTATAAAAAAATATGCTTGGTTGAAAATTAGAAAAGAGGTTTGTCTTGATGAAAAAAAAGTCCATGAAGATATCGATCTCTCTTTACATCTTAGTAATAAAGACAAAAAAATTCATTATGATTCTAATTTTGTTTCTTATGCCTCTGGAAGAAGAATTAAAAATCATCCTCTCTCATTTTTTGTTGAATATCCAATAAGATTAATTAAAATGATTTTAGTTCATTGAGAATAAGTTATTTCTTCTGTGCGTCATAAATCTGTTTTAATTCTCTAAGAGTAGTGACTTCATTGGGATTTTTATCATCTCTCAATCTTTCTATTCTTGGAAAACGAAGGGCTAACCCTGGCACATCAACTTCTTCGGCCTGACCTGTTTTGCTCGGCTTCATTTTTCGATCGCTCGTATGGACAGGTGAACGAGTAATCTCATCGGCGCGAATTTCTACAACAATTGCCGGCAAAACCCAAACATCACAATTCATTAATTTATCAACTATGTATTGTGGGGGTTTTTTATTGGTTTTAAACCGGTCACAGATTTTTTTCATCTCCTTCCACTCCTCGTCACTTAATCCGGTTCCAATCTTAGCCACAGTAGTAAATTTATCTTCTCTCTCATTGTAAACACCTACTAAAAAAGCACCAATACCAAAACTTGATCGCTTGCCTTTACCAAAATCATAACCCATCACCAAACAATCAATCGTATCTTCAATCTTTGAAGAATAACTCCGTT
The DNA here is from genome assembly GCA_037441985.1 of Candidatus Roizmanbacteria bacterium. Taxonomy (GTDB): domain Bacteria; phylum Patescibacteriota; class Microgenomatia; order UBA1406; family GWC2-37-13; genus JBBILO01. The sequence continues at coordinate 10,577 of JBBIRE010000014.1, read as the reverse complement.
TATATTTTATCCAATTCCATCCCCTCGCTCCTGGTTGGTAAATCCCCGATAATTTTTTAGCAATAATCCCCTCTAATCCTTTGGAAATTTGTTCTTCAAAATATAAATCTAATTGATGGGGATCATCGATAATTAATTCTTGAGAGAAAATAATTCCGTCATCGAAGAAACCTTTACTTTTTTTTAGTATTTTTAATAGTTGAATGCGTCTTTCCTTAAAAATAACATTAAGAAAGTTTTTTCCATTCAAATAAAGAAGCTCATAAGCAAAAAGTTTTAATGGTACCTCTTTCGCTTTTTCCTCGATCCCATACTTTCTTTTTCGTTGAACTGTTTCTTGAAAAGGTAAAAAATCACCTGTCTGAGGATTAAACCCAATCGCCTCACCTTCAAAAATAATTTCTTCCGCGTTAACTTGTTTGTTAATTGCTTCGACAATATCCGGATACATGTAAGTAACATCCTCCAAATTGCGAGAGAAAAGCCTTATTAAATTATTTCTCTTCTGGTAATGAATTTGAAGGCGAAAACCATCATACTTTGGTTCAACCGCACATGGACCAATTTTTTCGATAATCTCTTTCCCTGAGGAAAGTCTTTCTGCCCGCATCATAAGAATCGGAACGCCAATTTTTGGATTAATATTTTTAATTCCTGCTATTCCTTTTTCCTTAAGAAAATAACCAATTTCTCCCAAATCTGGTCTGACATGATAGTGTTTTTCAATAATTTTTCTTAAACTTTTATTTTCGGCAATCATCCAAGAAAAAGCGTCTAAAACAGTCATGTCAGAAAAACCCAATCTTAAAACTCCCAAAGGTATTCGAACTAAATAACGACAAGAAAGAGAGTCTAACTCTCTAATTAAATTGGCAAGAAGATTAACCTTTTTTTCCTGAGACCCTTCTCCGGAAAAATTAGCTAAACGGTAAAGAGATTGATAAACATCATTAATTTCTAAATCTTTAGCTTCAAAACTCACAATTTCTTCTTTAAACGCTTCTACTGTCTCTCCTAAATCACCGATTTTTTTATAGCGATCGTTAAAAAGTTTAACATCAATATTTAGTGCTTTAGCTATGCTTTTGATAATCATTTTTTCCGCCATACCAAACTCAATCTTTTCAAAAAGCGGTCCAACTCTGCCCTGAATTAAATAACAAGTATTTTTTAACTCTTCTTTAGTTAGTTTTTTAAATAAATCTGCCAAAGTTTCAGTGATTTTTAATCGGGAAGAATCAGTCTCAATTTTTTCAAAATACTGGGCTAATATTTTAAACTTCATTGATTAATTAAAAAAAAATAAATAACTTAAAATTAAAGAAATTAGAAATAAAATTCCTAAAGCAAAAGTAAAAAATCCCTCTTCATTTTTAGAAATCTTATATAATCCCTCAACGACAAGGGTTAAAGAAAACAGCCCCGGCAATAAAAATCCTAAATAAATAATTTCCAATTGATTTTTGTCCACGCCTTTTTATTAAATTAGATTAAAACATAACGGGCTGATTTCGTTGAACCAATTTTTTTGATCAATCCTTTATTCATTAAATCTTTTAAATCTCTAAGAACCGTATCTTCTGAAAGGTCGGGAAAGAGATTGGAAAATTGTTGATTTTGAAGATAACCGATTTCCTGTAAATATTCGATAATTTTTATCTGTCTCTCAGTTAAAAAAATTTGACCGCCAAATTTTTCTTTTAATTTAACATCTCGAGATAATTTTAAAACTTTTTCTTTGATTTTTTCAAACTCATAAGCAGTGCCATAAGTAAAATACTCTAGCCAAGAAGTTAAATCACCATTGGTTGCCTTTTGAAGATTTTTATAATAAGAAGTGGCGTCTCGATCATAATACTCTTCCAAAGAAAAAAAACGACGAATATCATAACCTCCCAAAAACAGGATTAAAGTCGCCAGTACCCGAGCGACTCGACCGTTGCCATCAACAAAAGGATGAATTCTAACCAGCTCATGATGGGCAATACCAGCTTTTAAAACCGGGTGAAGTTGCTCCTTTGAAGTTTGATTGAGCCAATAAATAAATTCTCTCATTAAAAAAGGAACTTCAATCGCCCCTGGTGGTCGAAAAGTTATCTCTCCTGAGTAAGAGTCGCGAATCACTACCTGTTTTTGTCGATATTCGCCAGCGTTTTCTGGAGATAAAATCTTATCAACAATCACCCGGTGAATTTTTTTAATTAACATCTCGGTTATTTTTTCGATTTTCTTTTTTGCTTCCTCATCGATTAACTCTAATACTTTTCGGTAATTAATAATTTCTTGGATATCTCTTGGCCGTCCGACAACTTCTTTTCCCAATAAAACATCTCTTGCCTCATCAACTTGAAGCTTGTTTCCCTCTAAATGGGTCCCATGATAAACAGTTCTCACCACTGCCTCTTCCTGAAATTTTTTTTCCCATAAAGGTAAAAGAGGAGCGTGTTGAATTACTTCCTCAGCGGCTTCGATTTTAGCAATATTGGTTAAAATTTTATTGGTGATGGTAAAAGAAGGAGTGAACATATAAAAATATTATAATATTTTTTTCATCTTCCAAATCTTCTTTGCCGTCGAGCAAATTCTTTTAAACACTCTTCTAAATCTGCTGAAGCAAAATCTGGAAAAAATTTTGGATAAAAAATCCATTCTGAATAAGCCGCTTGCCAAATCATAAAACCTGAAGTTCTTACTTCACCACTGGTTCTAATAATCAAATCGGGATCAGGAGACTTATTGGTATCTAAAAATTGGTTAAAAAATGCTTCATTAATTTTTAGTGAATTATCGCGGTTGATTTTAATTTTTTTTATCGACCTTATCACTTCATCCCTCCCCCCATAATCTAATGCTAAATTAAAAAAATAACGATTAAAGTTTTTGGTTTTTTCTTCAGCGTTGATAATTTTATCCCTTAATTCTTTATCAATTCGATCTTTTCGACCTAAATGAATAATTCTAATCTCTTCTTCTAATGCTTCTTTTAAATATTGATCAACCAAATCTTTAAAAATCTTCATTAAATAATCAATTTCTTCTTTCGTCCTGTTCCAATTCTCTGTTGAAAAAGCCCAAAAGGTTAAATATTTTATTCCCAACTCTCTTGCTTTTTTTCCAATCTCAATCCCTCTTTGATATCCTCGACGATGCCCTTCAAAAGTCGGTAAACCTCGCTCTCTCGCCCACCGTCGATTACCATCAGGAATAATCGCTAAATGAATAGGAATTTTTGCTATCTGTTCTAAAGTTTTTTGTTTCATTGGTATTATTATACTTTATAAATTTGACAAGGAGAGTCATTGAAACAAGGACTCTCCTTAATAAATCTTGACTTAAAAACTTTATTCTAATAAACTTTTAATAATGATTTACGCACTTGATATTAATCAGAATAACTTCACTCCGGCAAAAATATCAAGTTTAGGAACAATCCTTAATGTTATTCTTCCTCTTCTTCAGGTTGGGGCGGCTTTAATTTTTTTAGTAATGCTGCTTCAAGCGGCTTTTACTTGGATTACTGCCGGCGATAAGTCAGAAAATCTTGCCAAAGCTCAAAAGCAAATTGTTTTTGCCATTATTGGTTTGGCAATTGTTGTTTTTAGTTTTCTAATTGTTAAAATCATTGGTTATTTTTTCCAAGTTAATTTACCATTATGAAGCTATTAGCTACTGAGCTAAATCAAATCATTGGAACAATCGTTCCACCGGTTTCAGGATTACCAACCGATCCTCAAGAAGGAGTAGTTAAAATTGTTGGTTTTGGTATCCGTGTTTTTATTTTAGTTGCCGCTCTTACAATGCTTGTTTATTTATTAGGGGGAGCATTTGATTGGATTACTTCTGGTGGAGACAAAGAAAAACTCTCGAAAGCCCAAAAAAAGCTAACTAATGCGGCCATTGGCCTTTTTATGGTTTTTGCAATGTTGGCATTATATAACCTAGTCACTAGTGATATTCTAAAAATCTTTCCTAATTGGGGAATTACCCTGCCACATCTATAAGCTAAAATAAATGATTTTCAGTTAATCTCACTCCTTCACCTGGACTATTAATAATAACTTGTTCCTTATCGATTAAACTTTTGTTTAACAGATGAAAGATTTTTTTTCCATCTTTTTCTAAACAGAATAAATGAAGATTGGGTCCGGCATCAATCGTAAAAAAAACTAAAAATCCTTGTTTTCTTAATTCAAAAATTTTTTTTATCCAAAAAACTGTCCGCTCGTTCCAATAAACCAATGGTGGCTTTGAGGTTAAAGCAATCGCATGCATTTCTAACGCTTCTTGTTCAATTATCTTTCCGAATGATAAAAAATCTTTCATCACAATCGCCTTTTTTAATCGATTGATTTTTTTGTCGATTAACGAAATTCTTTTTTTAAAAAAAGGGCTCGTTGACGCTAACAGATGTCCATCATTGGAAAGAACTTCTTTCTTTTTTTGAGTAACCACTAAAGTTAAAATTTTAATCGTCCAATAATTTGGTGAAAAGATTGTGAAGGCATAAGAATCTTTGCTATTCTTTCCTTTTTTCCACTCAACAAAACCTGATGGGACAGAACGACAGGCTGATCCTGAACCTAAACGGGCTAATATTGATAGTTCTTTTTCTGATAAATTTAGACCAAAAGCCACTGACGATGCTAATGCTAAAGCAGCAAAACCTGAAGAAGAAGAAGCAAGGCCGCTCGCGATGGGAAAATTATTTCTTGAAACTACCTTAACTTTTTCTTTTCTTTTAGCTAATTTTCGAACCAGATCTAAAAAATAAATCACCTTTTTTACTTCTTTCTTTTCTTTTTTTTCATTGATGACTATCTCATCTTGATCATACCTTTCAGAAACATCAACTGTTGTTATCGTCCAAAGATTGCTCAAATTAATCGCAATAGTAGTGCTATATGGTAAATTTAACTTTTCATTTCTTTTTCCCCAATATTTAATTAAAGCAATATTGGGATGAGCAATAGCCGTCTTTTTCATTTTATTCAAAGCTTACTCCCTGAGCATTGCCATAAACTTCTATAATTTCTCCGCCTACTTGAGTAATTTTTTCTTTGACTTTTCGGAATTGCTCTTTGGGAGCAATCGCAATCATACAATCACCACCTCCAGCCCCAGAAAGCTTTGCCCCGTAAGCTCCACCTTCGATTGCTGATTGACACATTCGATCTAATTTTTCAGTGCTAACACCTAAATCTTGGAGTAATTGATGGTTTTTGATCATTAACTCGCCTACTTTCTGCCAATCTTTTTTCGCTAAAAAAATTTTCGCTTTTTCGACAATATCGGCAATAACATCAAAAATTTTTTCGTATTTTGTTCGATTATTTTCAATCTTCTGTTTTAATTTTTTAATAATGAAAGAAGTGTCAGCTTTGATACCAGAGTATCCTACAATTAAAGGTAAATCATTAATTTTTATCGGCTCGATTCTCTTTCCTCCGGTTAAAAAATAAAGCGTTTTTCCAAAAGTAGCCGCAGCAATATCAAAGCCTGAACCAACTCCTTGAACATTAAGATTGATTTTATATCCCAAACGAAAAATTTCACTCATAGATAATTTTTTTTCAGTAATTTTTGATAGACCATAAAGAAGAGCAACCGTAACAGCTGAGGAAGAACCAAATCCATATTGGGTTGAAAAATCACTTTTTGTTTTTATCCATAGACCAAAGTCAAAAGGATAATATCTGCGGAATACTCTGATCGTCTCATCGACGAAACGAACATCTTTTACTTGGGGAGACTCTATTTTAAAACCACCATTAATTTTTTCAATCTCAACATGAATTCTTGACGAAACCGCGGTAACAATCGATGGGCGATTGTAAACAACGGCATGTTCACCAAAAAGCATTAATTTTCCTGGAGCGGAAGCTTTAATTTTCATTTTTTTCTAAAAACTTTACTCCTTCAAAATTTTGCTCAAAAGGAAAATAATTAATCTTATTTTTTTCCAAAAAACCAATTAATCCTTTTTTATTAAAAGAAAAAAATAAAATAAATCCTGATCCTTCTTTTCTTCCACCAGCGCCGGTAATTTTACCAACTCCGAAAGTCTGAAGTTTTTCTAAAAGTTTTTTGGTTTTTTTGGAAACGACTCCTAAAACCTCCAAATAAATTTCATTTTCCATCATCATTTGAGAAAAAAGGTCAACTTCTTCCTTAATTAAAGAAATGGTCATTTTTTTAGTCGTTTTTTCAATTCTTACCAATATTTCCTCAATTAAATGTTCTTTTTTGTTATATTTCTCTTTTACCCATTCAACCATCTCTTTTGTCGACTCTTTAGGTTGATCGCTATCAATTAAGAATAAATTTTCTTCAATTTTTTTGGGGATTTTAAAATTTAAAAGAGAGATATTTTTTAAAAATTCAAACTCTTTTCGATAAAAAATCAAACCACCAAAACAAGAAACAGTATTATCAACACCCGAAGGATTTTGGTGAAATTTTTTTTCGACTTCATAAGCGAGATTATTAATCATTTCTCTTTCAAATTTTTTTCCACTATAAAATTCTAAGAAAGCAGCAACTGCTGCCACTGATAAAGCCGCTGAAGAACCTAACCCTCGACCAATGGGAATTTCTGACTGAACTTCAAATGAATAAGGTCTGTCAAAAAATTTAACTTGTTTCTTAGATAAAAATTTTTTTACCGTCTGAGCGATAAAATCTAAAGAGTGATCTTTAATTTTTTTATCTTGAAAAAGCCTAAATGTTAGTTTTTTATCAATCGCTGAAACTAAAGCCGGTTTACCATAAACAACCGCATGCTCTCCGGATAAAATAACTTTTCCTGGTGCTTGATATGAAATCATAAAAATTATTCAATTAATTTCACCTTAATTCCATATGGAATGATGTCTTCTTCGCTAATCTCTCTTATCCGCCGAAGAATAACCTTAACTTTCTTTCCAAATAAATCTTTATTATCTTCATACTCGACCAATTGGGCGATAATCTTTTTCTTATCTTCTAATTCTACCAAAACAAGATAATAAGGAGCGTTTTTTTTAAAATCTGAACCGGTAATAAAAATTTTTGTCCAGGAAACAATTTTTCCTTTTTTCTCTAAAATCTGCCTAATCTTTTTTTGTCGCCGCCAAATTTTTACTGGACTAACCATATTAGAAATTTAAAATTTAAAATTAAAAATTTAAAATTAATAACTAACTGGCTAATATCGTTACCACCGCGGTTCCACCACTACCACCAACATTATGAGTTAAACCATAATGAGCATTTTTTACTTGTCGATTATCAGCTTGATTAGTTAATTGTAAATAAATCTCACCTATTTGTTTGACACCGGTGGCGCCAACCGGATGGCCAGCCGCTTTTAAACCGCCTGAGGAATTAATAATCAATTTACCGCCATTTCCTAACATCGTTTCTTGATCCTTAACTCTTTTTCCTCCCTCACCCTTTCTCCAAAACCCTAAATCTTCCATCGCCAAAATTTCAGCTATGGTAAAACAGTCGTGAATTTCAGCGACTTGAATATCCTTTTGATCAACTTTCGCTGATGAAAAGGCTTTTTTAGCCGCAATTTTTGTTGTCTTTATCTCATCAATTCTTTCTCTCTCCATCAAAGAAATCGAGTCGGTGGCCATCTCTGAAGCAAGAACTTTCACCTGATTTTTTGCTTTTTTTATCAAATCTCTATCATTAGTCAAGATCAAACCAGCGGCCCCATCAGAAATGGGTGAAGAATCTAAGACCTTTATCGGATAAGCGACATAGGTGCTTTTTAAAACGTCATTAAGAGTAATTTTTTTTTGAAAATGAGCTTTTTTATTTAAGCTACCATGAAAGTGATTTTTTACCGCGACATAAGCCAAATTCTCTTCAGAATAACCATATTCTTTTAAATAAAAATTAGACATTAAAGCATACGCGCCGGGAAAAGTTAGCCCCACTTCTTGCTCGTCACCAGAAGCAGCTCCAGCCAAGGCTTGAGTTATCTCTTCAGGGGAAAAATCAGTCATTTTTTCTGCGCCAATAACTAAAACTGTTTTGTTAGAATTGGCTTCTAAATACTGTTTTGCCAGATAAAAAGCGACGCCTCCAGAAGCACAAGCTGATTCGATACGAAAAATTGGAATATTTTTTTTAATAATTTCGGCAATTTTTGCTGCTGAATGGAGATTATTTTCCAAAACACCGGAAAGCATATTACCAAAAAAAATCGCATCTATCTCTTCAATTGATAGTTGATTTTCTTTCAAAATAGAAGAAATTGTTTCTTTGACTAAATCAAAAAGTGATTTTTCCCACAGTTCGCCAAATTTTGTTTGATAAAATCCAATAACCGATATCATGTTAGATTATTTTCATAAATTTTAAATAAGTCGAATAGTCGATGTATTTTTTATTTTTTAAAATCATTGAAAAATTTTGTCTTTTTTTCTCAATCTCTTGAGTCACTTTAAAAATAAAAACGTCTGATCCGGCTCCAGAACCATAAGAAGCGAAAAAAATCAAATCCCCGGCTTTGGCTTTATCTAAAATTGCCATCAGACCCATTAAAGCCGAAGCCGTATAAGAATTACCTAAAAAAGAAACTACTAACCCATCTTTAATCTGGTCAAGAGAAAATCCTAAAATTTTGGCTACTTCTTGAGGAAATTTACCATTGGGCATATGAAATACTCCATAATTAAAATCTTTGACAGTTATTTTGTTTTTTTCTAAAAGTTTTTTTGAGGCACCAATAATATGAGCAAAATATGAAGGTTTACCGGTAAAGCGACCACCATGACTGGGAAATCTGATCCCTTCTCGTCGCCAAAAATCAGGTGTATCTGAGGAGTAAGTGGTAAAATCAACCACTTCTAATAGAACATCTTTTTTTCCCAAAATTAAACTGACGGCTCCTGAAGCAGCAGTGTATTCTAAAGCATCATGGGTCTTTGCTGTTGCTTTATCTGAAGCGCAAACTAAAGCATAATCAGAAAAACCGCTTTTTATCAGCCCTAAAGCAGACATCATCGCCCCTGTGGCGGCTTTACAGGCAAATTGATGGTCAAGAGCGAGATAATTTTTTTCAATCCCTAAAAACTCAGCTAAAATGGTTGATGTTGGATTAACTGCATAGACTGGTGTTTCTGAACCAAAAAAAACAATTTTTATTTTTGATAATTCATCGTCGAAATGAGATAGAGCCATTGAACTAGATTCATAAGCCATAGTTAATGAATCTTCATCAAAAGACGAAACTGTTTTTTCTTCGATTAATAATGATTGCTTAATTTCTTTTGGATTCTTTCCCCACTGATGGGCAATCTCTTCTATTTTTATCCGATATTTTGGTAAATAAAATCCATAAGAAACTATTCCTACCATAGAATTTAAGAAAATTATCTTCCTAATCGTTGATGAGAACAAGCCAACGTCCCCTCAGCCAATGAGGCTAAAAGAGAAATTTCACCGGCCAAGACTCCGCCAACTAAAACCGCCGCTAATTCTTTTTTATCTTTCACTTGAGTAATCCCAGTCGCCTCTTGTTTTGTTGACAATTTTGTTCCTCCACCAACCATACCCAAAACAATTGAAGGTAAATAAATAGAAAAATATAAACCATTTTTATCCACTCTTGCTGTAGTTATTCCCAAACCACCTTCAACGACATGGGCTAAGTCTTGACCAGTGGCGGCAAAAAAAGCGGCAATAATATTGGCAAAATGACCATTAAAACCCAAGCTACCAGAGATAATTGATCCTTGAAGATTTTTATCTAACCAGACTTGATAAATTTTTTCTTTAGTTGTTTTTAAAACTGATTTTAAAATTTCATCAGGAAGAAACACTTCTCCCCATCCTGATAGTCCACGAGGTGAAGAAAAATTTAACCAGGCCGGTTTTTTGTCAATATCAAAATTACCAGCAACTGAAACACATTTTGCCCTTGTTTTTTCTTCAATAAAATTAACTATCGCTTGAGTAGCGATAGTAACCATATTCATCCCCATTGCCAAATCGGTATCATAAAAAAAACGAAGATAGACTAAATGGCCGATAATTTTAACTTCATATCGTAAAAGTTTTAGATGAGAAGAAGTTTTTTCTGCTTCTTTTTTAATTAAGGAGTAATTTTCCTCAATAAATTTTTTCAATGTAAAAGACTCTTTAAGATCTTTTGTTTCGAAAACCGGTCCGCGGGTAATTCCATTGTCTTCAATAAAAACATTAGTGCCTCCTGATAATGTTATCACTTTGCAACCTCGATTAACTGAAGCCACCAAAGCCCCTTCAGTCGTTGCTAACGGAAGATAATATTTCTTTCTCTTTTCTTGATAAGAAATTAAAAGCGGACCAGCCACCCCTAAAGGTAAAGTCGTTTCACCAATCAAATTTTCGCAATGGATATCTTTCTCTTCATCAACAAAGGCTTGGGAAATTTTTGAAAGAGAAATTTTTAGTTTTTTCTCCAAAAACTCCCGCCGATCTTTTGGGGATTTGAATTGGGATAATTTCATAATATATTAGACGAAGAAGAAGGGAAAATCATTTTTTAAACTATTAAGGAGAATCCTTGATGCAAGGATTCTCCTTGTTAAAATTATTTTTTT
>JBBIRE010000013.1:0-14182 GCA_037441985.1 Candidatus Roizmanbacteria bacterium | reverse complement strand
AATTTAATGGAGTTAAAATTAATTTTCCTTACCATCTTAAAGAATGTGAATGGCGATGGAAGAAAACACCGTAACAAATGAAAAAAGAATTATCACAAATTTTAAAAAAAGACAATAAAATTTATTAGTTATCTTGTCTAGAGGCTTAATATTAACTACAAGTCTATAAAACCTATAAAATTTTAGAGTTTAGTATAAATGTTTATTCATTGGTTTATTAAGGGGATGTTTTTAATAATAGAAAAAATTAAAAAAACTGATAACATTATATAAAATCCCAATAACTCTTTAATTTCATCAGTATTAACAATCTTAGAAGGTTGACGATATGTTCGATTAAGTTGATTAATGGTGTATTCAATAATAATTATAATCATAAATAACTTTGGGGCATTAAAACTCGAGTTAATAAAATAATATGTAATTATGAATACTATCGATTCAATTGCTCCACTAACATAATCTTTCCCCGATTTATTTATCAAATAATTTCTTAAAGGCATATAAAAAATTAATGCCATCATCGGAGAAAGTATTGAAACAAAAATAATGGCAAAAATAGCCCATCTAAATGGTAAAATAAAGAAAGGAATAATAATGGCTAAAACCCAGAGCAATCTTAAGATAAATAATTTTGTCATATATAAAATTATAAAAAAATTACTCTAAAATATTAGTTTTAAAGTAACTTTGTTTCTAGCTGTTAAAAGTATTTATATCTAATTAAAAATATTTAAAAAATATAGTTAAGTAGAATTTTATCTTTAAAATAGGAAAACAAAAACCATCTTTCTATAATGATTTTTTAATTGAATTTTAAAATTAACAATTTTAACCACTGGTTATTTTTTATCATCCGATCGACTTTAAAAAATATCAAATCATGTTGAAACAGATAAATTAGCTAAATTATGAGCCACGTCATTAAAATTTTTGCTTACTTCACCACAACTTTTTCTTTATTTTTTTTATCATATTTTTATACGGTTCAAAAAGCGTTTAATGACAAGCAAATTATTTATTAAGTTACAATAAAATATAATATCATCTTATGAAATTAAAGTATTTTATAAAAACCTTTGGTTGCCAACAAAATAAGGCGGATTCTGAAAGGATAGCTGCCTCTTTTGAAGCGAGGGGGATGAAACCGGCAAAAAACTTCAAAGAAGCCGATTATATTGTAGTCAACACTTGTATGGTCCGACAATCAGCAGAAGATAGAGTCTATGGGTTAGTAAATAATCTTTCAAAATTAAAAATTAAAAATTTAAAATTAAAAATTATTTTAACCGGCTGTATGGTGGGAGTTGCTTTCAGAGACAAAACTGGCAAGCTGTTGAAAAAAATCAAAGAAAGAATGCCTGAAGTTGATGAATTTATGCCAATTGAGGAAGTTGGCTTTGACCACCCCCCTATTCGTCAAGATAAAAAAAATGCCTGGGTCCCAATCTCCAACGGTTGTAATAACTTTTGTACTTTTTGTGTTGTTCCCTTTACTCGAGGAAGAGAAATCAGCCGATCAATTGAAGAAATTATTAACGAATGTTTAGAACTTAAAAAACAAGGTTGTCAGTCAATCACTCTTCTGGGGCAAAATGTAAACTCATACGGAGCTGATCTCATCTTAGGAGAAAAAAATGTACAAGTGATGAGAGATTTACCTGAAAAATACTTTAAGAATTCAAAACTCACCCTCCGTTCTGGAAGCCAAACGTCAAAATTAGAATCAAAAATTCAAAATTTCGATTTATTTAAAAACAAAAAAATTAAACCAATCTATGTAAAACATCTTGGTCGTTATCGCATTCCCACTCTTTTCCCTTATCTTTTAGAAGCAGTGGCAAAAATGGGTTTTGAAAAAGTGGATTTTATCTCGAGTAATCCTTGGGATTTTTCTGATGAATTAATTGAAGTAATCGCTCGAAATAAAAATATTACTCGAACTATTCACCTTCCTATTCAATCAGGTGATGATAATGTTTTAAAAAGAATGAATCGTTGGTATACCGCTGAGCAATATCTTCAGTTAATAGAAAAGATTAGAAAAAAAATTCCTCAAGTAAAATTTACCACCGATATTATTGTCGGCTTTTGTGGTGAAACTGAAAAAGAATTTAATAACACGGTAAAACTTTGTCAAAAAGTTGGTTTTGAAAAAGCGTATATCGCTATGTATTCTCCTCGCCCAATGACGGCGGCGACAAAAGTTTTCAAGGATGATGTCCCTTACGAAGTTAAAAAGAAACGGTGGACGATTTTAGAAAATCTGATTAATAAACCTCAATTAAGAAATTAAAATAATTTCAATATGATAAAATTATTTTTATGAAATTATTAGTCACCGGAGGAGCAGGTTTTATCGGTTCAAATTTTATCCTTTACTGGCTAAAGAAATATCCTCAAGATACAATAATTAATCTCGATAAACTAACTTATGCCGGTAATTTAGAAAATTTAAAAAGTGTTGAAAAGAACCCCCACTACCATTTTGTTAAAGGCGATATTATTAACTTCACTCTTGTTAACGATTTGGTAAAAAAGGTTGATATTATTGTTCATTTTGCCGCTGAATCTCATGTTGATCGTTCTATTAAAGAACCAGCGCCGTTTATTCAAACTAATATTGTTGGAACATATGTTTTATTAGAAGCAGCTCTTAAAAATGGTAAAAAAAGATTCCATCATATCTCAACTGATGAAGTTTTTGGCGCTTTACCGTTAAAGACAAAAGAAAAATTCAATGAAAAAACCTCATATAATCCAAGAAGCCCCTATTCAGCCTCAAAAGCGGCTTCTGATCATTTAGTTCGCGCCTATTACTATACTTACAATCTTCCAATTACCATTTCCAATTGTTCAAATAACTTCGGACCTTTACAATATCCAGAAAAACTCATTCCCTTAGCCATTACCAATATTCTAGAAGGAAAAAAAGTGCCAATTTACGGAGACGGCAATTATGTTCGTGATTGGTTGTATGTGGAAGACCATTGTCGAGCGATTGATTTAATAATTCACCAAGGAAAAATTGGTGAAACCTATCTAATCGGTGGATTGACAAAAGATATTACTAATATCAAGCTCGTCAAATTAATCCTTAAACTCATGGAGAAAAATGAAAAAGATTATATTGAGTTTGTTGAGGATCGACCAGGCCATGATCGACGTTATAGTATCGATTGGTCAAAAATTAAAAAAGATCTCGGCTGGCAACCGAAATGGTCTTTTTTAGAAACACTTAAATTAACAATTGACTGGTATAAAAACAATTATCAGTGGTGGAAAAAACTTAAAAATAATATTTTATGAAAATTACTGTCATTGGCCATGGTTATGTGGGTTTAGTTACTGCTTGTGTTTTTGCTGATTTTGGTAATGAGGTTTCTGTTATTGGTCATACAAAAGAAAAAATAAATAAGTTAAATAATGGCGATCCCATAATCTATGAGCCAGGTTTAACTGAATTATTAGAAAAGAGTCTTAAGACAAAAAGAATTAAATTTTATCTCAATAATTATGAATCTATTAAAGAATCAAGTGTTGTTCTTATCACTGTTGGTACGCCACCAAAAGAAAATGGGGAACCCAATCTTTCTTCAGTTATTGAAGTTGCAAATAAAATATCAGAAAATCTATCAACAAAAACAAATCACTTTACCGTTGTTGCTTGTAAAAGTACTGTTCCTGTTGGAACAAATAAATTAATTGAAAAAATAATTAAAACTAAAAACAAAAAAACTAATTTTGCGGTTGCTTCGTGTCCTGAATTTTTAAGAGAAGGAACCGCCATTTATGACACCTTAAACGCTGATCGAATTGTTATCGGTAGCGACTCAAAAAGAGCGATTGAAATTTTATTAAAACTTCATCAACCGCTGAATGGAGAACGAGTCGTTACTAATTTAGCTACAGCTGAATTAATCAAATACGTCTCTAATGCCATATTAGCCACTAAAATCTCCTTTGCCAATTTAATCGCGTTTTATTCGGAAAAAATCGGCGCCGATGTTGAAGCGGTTCTCGACGCTGTTGGCTTAGATAAAAGAATCGGTCGAATTTTTATGAATCCAGGATTGGGTTATGGCGGTTCTTGTCTTCCCAAAGATATTAGTGCTTTAATTGATATTGGAAAAAAAATAAACATCAACACTAATTTATTACAAGCAGTTGAAGAGATTAATTTTCTGACAAAAAAAAATTTTTTAGAAAAAATTTTAAAAAATGCCCCCGGGAAAAATCTTGCGATATGGGGATTGGCTTTTAAACCTAATACTGATGACATTCGTTTTGCTCCTTCAATTTTTCTGATTAAGAATTTATTAAAAAATAAATATCAAATTACTGTTTATGATCCAGCGGCAATGAATAATATTAAAAAAATTTTTGGGGATAAAATTTCCTATGAAACAGACCTTTATTTAACGGTTAAAAATAAAGACGCCTTAATCATTGCCACCGAGTGGAATGACTTTAAACAAATTGATTTATTAAAAATTAAAAGTTTACTCCGTCAACCATACATTTTTGATGGCCGCAATCTTTATCAACTCTCGTTAATGAAAAAGGCTGGCTTTAAATATTTTTCGGTTGGTCGACCAACAACTCTATGAAAATTCTAGTCGCTGGGGGTGCTGGTTTTATCGGTTCACATTTATGTGAAAGGTTGCTAAAAGAAAATCATCAGGTTATCTGTCTCGACAATCTTATCACCGGATCAATTGATAATATTAAGCATCTTAAAAATCATCCTAACTTTCTTTTTATCCAAGCGGATATCACTCAAAAATTGCCTCCTCTTCCTAATATAGAAACAATTTTTCACCTGGCTTCCCCAGCTTCTCCTAATGAAAATAGTCCCATCAGTTATCACACTTTAGCTGAAGAAACAATGAAAGCTAATATTCACGGCACCTGGCAACTTTTAGAACTGGCAAAAAAAGAAAAAGCTTGTTTTTTGTTTGCTTCGACCTCAGAAATCTATGGCAATCCTCTTATCCACCCTCAAAAAGAGAATTATTTTGGCAACGTTAATCCTTTAGGGAAAAGAGCGGTATATGATGAGTCAAAAAGAATGGGTGAAACTTTAACTTTTTATTATTATCGAAAAAAAGGCGTGAACATCAGAATTGCTCGGATTTTTAATACTTACGGACCAAAAATGAGAATTGATGACCAAAGAATGGTGATTAATTTTATTATTAATGCTTTAAAAAATAAACCGATCGAAGTTTATGGTGATGGAAATCAAACCCGATCTCTTTGTTATATCTCCGACATGATCAATGGTTTAATTAAATTGATGTTTTCTCCAAAAACGAACGGCGAAGTAGTCAATCTCGGCAATCCATTAGAAAAACCAGTTATTTATTATGCTCGATTAATTAAAAAATTAACTCAATCTCAAAGTAAAATTGTCATTACTCATCAATTAATAGAAGATGATCCAGAAAAACGCAGTCCAGATATTAGTAAAGCAAAAAGACTTTTTGGTTGGGAACCAAAAATATCTTTAATTGATGGTTTGAAATTAACAATTGATTATTATAAAAAAACTATATGAGAAAGCTTCTAATCATTACCCCAACTTATAATGAGGAAAAAAATATTGGAAAACTCATCCAACAAATCTTTTCTCTCCAAAACAAGATAAATCATTGGGAAATTAATCTCTTGGTCGTCGACAGTCATTCTCAAGACAAAACCGCTGAAGAAGTTAAAAAATTGCAAAAAAAATATCCCCGACTTTATTTATTGGAAACGGAGAAAAGAGGTTTGGGTAAAGCTTACGTTGAAGGATATCGCTGGGCTTTTTCACAAATCAATCCTTATCTTATTATTCAAATGGATGCTGATCTTTCTCATCAATCAAAATATATATTTGAATTTATTAAAAAAATTGAAAATGGGGCTGATCTGGCGATTGGTTCTCGCTATATTGCTGGTGGTTCTATTCCTAAAAATTGGGCTTGGTATCGAAAACTTCTTTCATATTTGGGCAATTTAATTATTCGACTTGGTTTTGCTAATTTTAGAATCACTGATTGGACAAGTGGTTATCGAGCGATCCGCGCTTGGGTAATTAAAGAAATTGTATCGGAAACAAAAAAATACAGTGGTTACGTTTTTCAAATTGCCACTATTGATCAGGCTTTAAAAAAACAGGCGCGTGTTACCGAAATTCCAATTAAGTTTATTGATCGTCAGTTTGGTTCATCAAAAATAAAATTTGGTGAATATATTTTTAATATTTTTGGTTATCTTTTCACTCAATCTTCTTTTATTAAATTTATTATTGTTGGTACAATTGGTTTTCTAATTGATTTTAGTCTTTCTTTCCTGTTAATTGAAAAATTACATTTTAAACTTTGGCTGGCGACAACGATTAGCGCAGAAGCAGCCATTATTTCTAACTTTCTTCTCAATAATTTTTGGAGTTTTGCTCATAAAAAATTAGATCATCAATCAATAATTTTCTTTTTTAATTTTTTAAAGTTTAATTTTATTTCGCTTGGCTCTCTTATTATTCAAGCGGTTGGTTTAGAGATTTTAGGAAGTTTTTTTGGTAAACAGTGGTGGATTATTTACAAAGTTTTCATTATTGGTTTTATAATTATTCCCTACTCTTTTGTTTTGTACAATAAAATGGTTTGGAAGAAAAATAATTATTCCTCTTTCTTTTCAACATAAAGAGAAGACACCCAACCTTCTTTTCCCTGCTCGTAAGAGATTTTATACCACCCTTGATCCTCTTCAAGAATTTCAAACTTATCACCGGGTTTTACTCTCGCCGCTTCAGAAGAATAAATCGTTGGTTTTTCACGAACTCTTAAAAAACCGAGTTCATTTTCTTTAATGATTGCATATTCCTTCTTTATTTTAGTGCTTTCTGTTGCTTGATTATTTTTTTCGCCTTCTGTTTTTTTATAAAAATCTGATGTTTGATCAATAGCTAACTTAAAATTGAGAATGACGCGATAGCGATTTTCGGTGTTAATCTTTTGAATTCTTTTGAAAAAACCTGGACGAAATACCGAAACTTCATATATTCCAAGAGGCACTTCATCTAAAATAAGTGGAGAGATTCCTTTCTCTTCATTGTCTAAATAAACAATCGCTCCTTGGGGTTCAGTAATAACTTCAATCTGGCCTTTATTTTTTGGGTACTTTTCCCTTATTGGTCTCATCGTAATAATTTCACCGGAGGTATTAATATCTGAACTACCAAGTTCAAGATTAACATAAGTTTTAATGTTTTTATATATCTGAATTTTTCCTTGCCAAGAAGCAGATTCGGTTGCCTCTGGAATCAGTTTGATGATATATTCCCCTTCTTTAACTTTATCGTTAAAAGGCGTTTTTCCAATATTTAAACTATTTAAAAAAATACTGGCGATTGGCGTCGCCTCAACTTTTAAAACTCCGTAGTTTTCTGAATTGTTAATAATTAAAATCCTCATCCCTAAAAAAATTAAAAAACCGAATAACAGAACTGTAAAAAGAATAATTTTTTCTTTCATAAAATATTTATAATTTTACTCAAAATTCTTTTCATTTTACAAGTTGTTTGAATTATAATTTAGTCAATGAAAGAGACAATTAAAAAAAAATTAGAAAAAATAATCACGGAAAAATTTAATTTTCAACTAGAAGCCAATGTCCTTCCCTCACCCAATGAAAGTTTTGGCGACTATACGACTAATATCGCTTTTTTATTAGCGAAAAAAGTTAAAAAAAAACCGCAAGAAATTTTTCAAATTATTGTTAATAGCTTTTCTGATAAACAAATTAAAAAAATAGACTTTGTTAATGGTTTTATCAACTTCTGGTTGGAAGAAAAAGTTTTTGTCAAGAAATTAATTAAAGTAAAAAATAATCAATTAACCCCAATTTTTTTATTTTTTGGCTCAAATAAAAAAATCGTCATCGAATATGCCCAACCTAATACGCATAAACTTTTTCATATCGGTCACTTAAGAAATATCACTTATGGTGAATCTTTGGCGAGAATTTTTGAATCTCTCGGTAATAATGTTGTTCGAACTAATTATCAAGGAGATGTTGGTCTTCATATTGCTAAGACTCTCTATGCAATATTAAACAATCTTTCCCTTTTTGAAAAAATTAAAAATAATTCATCGCTCAATAAAAAAATTGACTTTATCGGTCAAATGTATTCACAAGGAAACAGAGATTATGAAGATGAAGAAAAAAAGAAAGAAATTATCAAAATCAATCAAATGATTTACGAAAAAGACAATAAAATACTTCCCTTATGGGAGGAAACGAGAAAATGGAGTTTAGATTATTTTGAAAAAATTTATCAACGGGTTGATACCCATTTTGACCGTTTATATTTTGAAAGTGAGATGGCAAAAAGAGGGTTAGAACTTTGTTATCAAGCATTAAAAAATAAAATTCTTAAAAAAAGCCAGGGAGCAATTGTCTTTGATGGTCGACCGTACCAACTTCACACCCGGGTGTTTGTTAATTCTCTTGGTTATCCCACTTATGAAGGAAAGGAACTAGCTCTTGCCGAGAAAGAATTCTCAAATTTTGGTGAAATTGATCGTTGTTTTCATCTCACTACCCCCGAACAAAAAAGCTTTTTTGAAATCACTTTCAAAGTTGAGGAGTTGTTAAATAATAAAATAGCCGGCAAACAGGTTCATCTAACTTATGAATGGGTAAATTTAAAAACCGGAAAAATGTCTTCTCGGGAAGGGAATATTGTTGAAGCTAACTGGTTAATTGATCAAATTAAGGAAAAAATTTTATCAAGTTATAAAATTGATAAAGTGACGGCAGAAAATATTGCGATCGCTTCGATTAAATACTCTTTTTTAAAAATCTCTCCCCATTCACCGATTGATTTTGATATCGATGAGTCAATTAATCTTGAAGGAAATTCTGGTCCATATTTACTTTACACTTATGTTCGTTGTCAATCGATTATTAAAAAAATAAATCCAGAAAAAGCACCTCAGGATTTTTCAATTAAATGGTCAAAATTAAATCAGGAAGAGATTAATCTTATGCGTCACCTATTTCTTTTTGAAGAAATAATCTATCAAGCAGGGGAAAAATTTGCCCCTAACCTTGTGACGGAATATCTTTATCAATTGGCCAAAAAATTTAATCTTTTTTATCAAAAACATCAAGTAATTAAAGCCGAAAGCAATCGAGGATTAAGAATATTAATTACCGAAACAACAGCTAAAATTATCAAAAAAGGTCTTTTTTTGTTGGGAATTAAGGCTGTTGAAAAAATGTAATATGACATTATATATTTGCACTCACTGTGGCTATGGTTCGGCAACTCGTCTTGGCCGCTGTCCCCATTGTCAAAGTTGGAATAGCTTTGTTGAGAAAAGAGAAGAAAAAATATCACCTTCAAAAAAAATAAAAATTATTAAAATAAGTGAAATCAATGTCAAACCTCTAAAAAAAATTAAAACTTTTTTTGCTGATTTAAATAAAGTCTTAGGTGATGGAGTTGTCGAAAATGAAGTTATTTTATTAACTGGAGAACCGGGAATCGGCAAGTCAACTTTGGTCCTTCAGGCTTTTTCTAATTTAAAAATTTTTTATCTCTCTGGAGAAGAAAATTCGCTTTCCATCTTTGAAAGAATTAAAAGATTAAAAATTAATCCTCAAAATTTTCTTCTTACCGAAGATCTCGAAATCGAAATGGTTTTATCAGAAATAAAAAAAATTAAAGATCAGATCGATATCATCATCGTTGATTCTATCCAAACAATTTACTCAACAAAAATTGATGCCACTTTAGGCAGTCTTTTGCAATTAAAGGAAACCCTTAATCAGATTATTAATTTCGCCAAGAAGGAAAACAAACCTTTTATTATTATTGGTCATATTACCAAAGAGGGAGAAGTGGCCGGACCAAAAACCTTAGAACATTTAGTTGATTGTGTTCTTGCTTTTGAAGGCGAAAGAAGTTCTTTGTACCGTTTAGTCCGTGCTAAAAAAAACCGGTTCGGTCCAACCGACGAAATCGCTCTTTTTGAAATGAAAGAATCTGGCTTAGTTGAAGTAAAAAATTCAATATTTTTTCAAGAAGATAATGATAACTTAATCGGTAAGGCAAACGTTGGCATTCTCGAAGGAAAAAAGCCTTTATTTTTTGAAATACAAACTTTAGTCGCGCCGACAATTCTTTCTATCCCTCGAAGAGTCGTCAAAGGGCTTGATTACAATAAAGTGCTTCTTTTGTTAGCGGTTCTTAAAAAATATCTCCATCTTCCTTTAGATAAATATGATGTTTATGTTAATGTTATTGGCGGTATTTCAATCAAATCCCCCGCTGCTGATTTAGGGCTTATTGTTTCTTTAATTTCCTCATTTAAAAATTTTCCTTTGCCAAAAAACGCCCTATTTTTAGGTGAAATTACTCTTCTTGGAGAAATTAGAAGCGTTCCTTTTCAAGAAAAGATTATTAAAGAAGGCAAAAGTTTAGGGTTTAAAAATATTTTTTCTTCAAAAAATCTAAGAAATATTTTTCAAGTGAGAAAAATTTTTAATCAGTAATCATTGGCGATAATAGCTATCTTCAAAAGTAGCTTTTTTTCCATTTGGACCAACGACTTCAATTACCAGTTTATTATTGCCTTTCATTAAAGGTAATTCATAGGAAAAAACTCCGTTTTTGTCGGGATAAACTTCGTTCCCTAAAATAAAAATTTGCGATTCGGGTTTAGTTTGCCCAATAATTTTTATCTTTTCTGTTCCAACAAAGTTTTTTGTTTTTGGAGAAATAATCTTTATTTTCGGTGGTAAATAATAATTTAGAAGTTGATAAGAAAAGTATAAAATAAAAAAAATACTGAAAAAAACTAACGCCAGCTTAAGCCAATGAGTTTTATCCGAAATAATTAAATGATTATCAATTTTTTCTTTAAAGCTAATTTCCTCTTTTTTGTCATACTCCCGACGAAATATGGCTAAAATTTTTCTCTCATTTAAATTTAAATATTGAGCGTAATTTTTGATAATGCCCTCGAGATAGATTCTTGAGGAAAAATCCCATTCATCTTTTTCTATTTTCTCTAAATATTTTTTTCTAATTTTTAGATCTTTTTCTAATTGCTCTAAAGTTAAATTTTTCTTCCGGCGTTCATTAAAAAAAATTTTTCCAATGGTTTCCATGGACTTTAATTATTAACTTTACCGGTATACTCACCAGTCTCAGGATTAACAGAAATTTTATCGCCAGTTTTTAAAAATAAAGGCACCATTACCTTAGCACCTGTCTCCAAAATTGCTTCTTTTTTTGCACCAGTGACCGTGTCTCCTTTAACCGCTTCTTCGGTTTTAACAATGGTTAAAACAACACTCAGTGGTGGTCGGATATTTAATAATTTGTCTTCAAAAATCAAACCATAGATTTTTGAATTTTCTTTTAAAAAATCAGCCATCTCTCCTACTGTTTGTTTGGATAAAGAATACTGCTCATAGTTTTTTTCATCCATAAAATACAGGCTTTCATTATCTTTATACAAAAACATTAATTCTCTTGTCTCAATTGGAATGATTTCCACCTCCTCATTTGACTTAAAGGTGACATCAATCACCTTATTGCTAATAACATTTTTGATTTTCGTCTTCATTAAGGCCGATCCTTTACCGGGGGAATAAAATTCGGCTTTTTGAATTTGCCAGATTTGATTCTGATAAGAAATAAACTCACTCTTTTTTAAATTACCGGCATTAGTTTTCATAGTTTAATATCAATCAACTTTAAATCATTTATTGAGGACGCCCCGCTAAAAATCATCGCTAAACGATCAAAGCCAATTGCAATTCCCGAACACGGAGGCAAACCATATTTTAATGCCTCAATAAAGCCCTTGTCAACCGGGTGATTGATTTTTTTTAGTTTTTTTCTTTTTTCTTGCTCTTCTTTGAATCTTTTTTCTTGTTCTTGGTAATCGGTCAACTCGGTATAACAATCGCCTAATTCGATCCCATTAATATAAAATTCAAATCTTTGAGCAGTTTTTCCATCAGAATTCAATTTTGCTAAGGCGGCAAACTCTTTTGGATAGTTATAAATCAATGTCGGATAACCATTTCCCCCCAAGTGTGGTTCTATTTCCTGAGTATAAATCTGTGACCAAACATCTTCATAAGTAAAACCTTCTACCCGATAACCTTTTTCTCGCGCCTTTTTAAAAAATAATTGGCGGTTAAATAATTCCTTTTCTAATATTCCAGCGTACTTTTCAAAAGCTTCGGCCACACTTATTTTCTCCCATTTATCGAAATTAATATTTTTGAACTTAATTTTGAGTTTTGAGCTTTGAGTTTTGATCTTTTTGTCAATATATTGGAGCATTTCTAAAACTTCATCGGCTAACTGGAAATAATTAACACCTACCTTATATATTTCTAACAGAGTAAACTCAAAACTATGAAGTGATGAATTAGGTTCACTATTGCGAAAAGATTTCCCAAGATAATAACAATTACCGATACCATAAGCTAAAAGTCTTTTTAAAAAAAGCTCGGGTGAAGGAGTAAGATATAACCTTTCCTTTTTATCAAAGTATCTAAACGCCGTTTCAAAAACTTCAAGATATGATTCAGGAATCAAAACTGGCGATAATACTGGCAAATCAATTTTTAGATAACCTTTTTTTTCTAAAAAATTTTCAACTGTTTTGGAGATAAGAATTTTAATTTTATAGTATTTTAAATTTTCTATTTTTGTTTGAGTTTTCATTTTAAAAAATAATTATAATTTTAAGACTATCGTTTTCCATAGAAGATAGCATTTTACAAAATCTGACGTCATAAATTTTATCAGTTTTATTGAAAATTAGGTAAAATTTAATTAAAATTAAATAAATTCAGACAAATTTATACTATTTTAGTCTAAAAAAAAGGAGGTGATATAAAATGTTTAAAAATCTAACAGTTTTCAGTTATGAAAGAACAATAAAAGAAGCAATAGGTTTTTATCTAGCTTATTTATTCTTTTCAATGATATTAGGAATTATTACCGCAGGAACACTTGGAATTTTTATAAATAGTAGTAATTCTTTCAATTTTGGATTAAAGGTAGGTAATTTTGTTGCTGTAATTTTTTCTTCAGCTATTTCATTTTTAATTGTCAAAGAAAAAAATTAACCAATAAATTCGGATATTTAATATTAATCTTTATAGCTGGTATTATAGCGTTATTCTTTGGATCTTTAGGCGGTTTGATTCCAGCTGCTTATTTAACTACTAAGTCAGCTAATAAACCGCCTCAAACCAATAAATAAAGATAGATACGGGAGAAAATGTTAAGTAATTTTTTTATTAAATTACCAAATAATTAAGAGTATTTTTATCTAAGTTTATAATTTATATGGCTTTAGACCATCACTTGATTTGTTAAAATCAGGTAATGGAATATTATAACAAGCCAATTAGTAATTACAAGAAACGAAAAATTATTTCTTGTTTTTGTTTAGATCTAACTGCAACACAAACATCATTAATTTTAAATATCAAAAGAAGAACAGTTAATAAATATTATAATATTTTCCATCAAGCGATATATCATTATCAAGTTCATGAAATGAGACGATATGTTGCTGGTAAGATTGAGGTTGATAAATCATATTTTTGTCCAAGAAGAATTAAAGGAAAACATAGTAAAAAAGGAAGATGAGTAAGTTTTAAAAAGATTGTTTTTGGAATATATAAGAGAAATGGAAAAGTCTTTACTCAAATCATACCAAACCGTAAAAGACGAACACTACATACAGTTTTAAAGAAAAAAATTATTTATCAGCTATTATTTATTCAGATAGCTTTTAAAGGATATAATGGATTAGTTGACGTTGGATATGATAAGCATTTAAGAATCAATCATAAAAAAGATAAATTTTCAAATCATAAAGGAGTTTACATCAACAAAATTGAAAGTTTTTGGTCATTCTGTAAACGCAGATTAACCAAATTTAATGGTGTGAAAAAGAACTTTCTATTACATCTTAAAGAATGTGAATGGAGGTGGAATAAATCACCTCAAAAACAAGAGTTAGAATTATTACAAAGCCTCTAGACAAGATAACTAATAAATTTTATTGTATTTTTTTAAAATTTGTGATAATTCTTTTTTCATTTGTTACGGTGTTTTCTTCCATCGCCATTCACATTCTTTAAGATGGTAAGG
>JBBIRE010000012.1:0-14271 GCA_037441985.1 Candidatus Roizmanbacteria bacterium | reverse complement strand
CAGGACTTAAATTAAAAGAGGGGAAAGAAGTTTTGATTGCGAGAAACAAAGAGGATTTTATAAAAAAAATTAAACTAATTTTAAAAAATGAAAAATTATATTATTCATTACAAAGAAATGCTTTTCGTCTAATTAAAAAAAGATACAATTGGCAAAAGATAGCCGCCGAATTAGAAAATATTTACCACGATATTCTCTCGTGATATAATAACTTCATTATGATTATTATTGGGGTTGACGGCAATGAAGCCAATGTTTCAATGAGAGTGGGTGTTTCTAATTACACCTATCAGTTACTTTCTTACTTTAAAAAGAAAGCCAATGACCAGTTGCGTTTTCTTATTTTTTTAAGAGAGAAACCTAAAAAGGATTTGCCTAGAAATAATCAATATTTTCGATATCAAGTAGTTTGGGGAAAATTTTTATGGAGTCAAATTTTTCTACCATTAGCATTACAGAGAAAAAAATTAGATGTCTTTTTTTCACCAGCTCATTATTTACCTCGCTATATAAATGTCCCTTCGGTGGTGACTATTCATGATTTATCCTTTTACCGCTATCCAGAAGATTTTAGAAAAATTGATCTTTTTAAATTAATTAATGGGACGAATTATTCAATAAAAAAAGCGACTCGAGTTATCGCGGTTTCTCAAGCGACTAAAAACGATATTTTGAAAATTTACCGTTTATCAGAAGAGAAGGTAAAAGTGATTTATAACGGTTTTGAAAAGTCGAAACTGAAATGGGGCAAAACTTTAAGAAAAGTTCCCAAGAATTATTTCTTGTATGTTGGCACCCTACAACCAAGAAAAAATATTCTTACCTTAATTCACGCCTTTAACGAGATTCAAAAAAAATATGAAAATTTTGAATTAATAATTGCTGGAAAAAAAGGATGGATGTATGATAGTTTATTTCAGGAGGTATTAAATTTAGGATTATCAAGGAAGGTTTTCTTTACTGATTATGTCACCGATAAACAATTAATCTTTCTTTATCGTCATGCCTTTGCTTTCATTATGCCTTCTTTGTATGAAGGTTTTGGGATTCCAATTCTTGAGGCGATGAGTTATGGTTGCTCGGTGGTCTCTTCTTATGCTTCATCTTTGCCTGAGGTTGGGGGAGATGCATGCTTGTATTTTAACCCTTTAGACACTAAAGATTTAGTTAAAAAAATGGAACAATTAATTAATGATAAAACATTAAGAATCGAGCTGATTAAAAAAGGAAAAGAAAGGATAAAACTTTTTTCTTGGAAAAAATGCGCTCTAGAAACCCTTAATCTTCTTCTAGATGTTGCCAAAAAGTAATTTCATGA
This sequence comes from Candidatus Roizmanbacteria bacterium, assembly GCA_037441985.1. GTDB lineage: Bacteria > Patescibacteriota > Microgenomatia > UBA1406 > GWC2-37-13 > JBBILO01. Next base: position 12,953 of record JBBIRE010000012.1, on the reverse strand, counting down.
AAATAAAAATAATTAATAATGGCTTTTCATTTAAAAGATGGGAAAAACTGGTTAATCATCCTCTTCAATCATTTCTTTTTAGTGAAGCGAGAAGAAGAATGGGAATAAAAATTCTTCGTTGGGGTGAATTTGAAAACGAGAAGTTAATTAACGTTTTTCAAATGAGTCTCCATTCATTACCTTTTGGTTACCAAATCGGGTATTTACCACGATCAATTTTTCCATCGCTCGATTCACTAAAATTTTTAGCTAATTACGGTAAGGAAAATAAAATTATTTTTATTAAAATTGAACCTTATATTTTTAAAAAAACCATGGAGTCAATAGATATTCCATCAGTTTTTAAATTAAAAAAATCAACTCATCCTCTTTTTCCTAATTGGACTCAGATGTTAGACTTAAGAAAGAGTGAAGAAGAGTTAATGAAGAAATTTCATCATAAAACTCGTTACAATATTCGTTTGGCACAAAGAAAGGGAGTAGTTGTTAAAGAACTAACTGACGAAAAAGGTTTTGATATTTTTAGCAAACTTTATTTTGAGACTTGCAAAAGACAACATTATCACGGTCATAATCTTCGTTATCATCGAATATTATGGGAATTTTTTAAAAAAAGAATTGCTCATATCTTTATCGCTTTTTATCAAAAAATCCCTTTAGCTGCTTATCAAGTCTGGCTTTATAAAAATAGAGCTTATTATACTTATGGCGGTTCTTCAGAGAGATATCGAAATTTAATGGCGTCAAATTTATTGATGTGGGAGGTAATTCGTTGGGCTAAAAGAAATGGTGCTCGATGGTTTGATTTATGGGGATCTTTGCCACCAAATTATTCTCCCTCTCATCCCTGGGCTGGTTTTACGAGATTTAAACAAGGATATGGGACAGAATTTGTTGAGTTAGTGGGCAGTTTTGATTTGGTGATTGATCCTATTTTTTATTATTTATATAACCTTATTTATCCAATAAGACAGTTATTCTTGAAATTTGTTTGATTTTTGATTAAAATAAAATTATGGCTGAGATGGATCCAATCCATGAAGTGGGTGGATTCGTTGGCGATTTTATTGCCTTATTGTTTTTATTTTTTATTGCTCCCTTTTTATCGGTTTCGAAAGTTTAATTAATTTAAATAAAACATTGCTTCACTGTTTTTTAATCTTTATGTAAACACCCAAAGAGATACCATTAGGGGTGTAAAAGGGTGTAAAAGTGTAAAAGAGTAAAAGAGTGTAAAGGTGTAAATGGGTGTAAGGGTTGAAATTGGTTGCCATCAGTTAGAATCGGTTGAAATCAGTTAAATCGGTAGTCGGTTGAATCTGCTGAAATTAGTCTAAACGTGCAAGGCGAAATAGAGTGTAAGGGTGTGAAGGTGAATTAATTATTTTACGGTGACGCTTTTTGCCAAATTGCGCGGTTTATCTGGATCTCTATTTAGAATGACGGCCAAATGATAGCCAAGAAGTTGTCCAATAACCGCATAAGGAAGAATGTTGGCTTCTTGGCAGTTTTCGACTTTTATAAATTCATCATAAATTAAGTTTGGCTTACTGGAGATACCAATAAGATACCCACCGCGACTTTTAACTTCAAAGGCAGAAGAAAGAGTATCTTCATATGTTTCGTCTTCTGGATTGTAAACAATGACTGGTGTTTCTTTTTCAATCAAAGCGATCACTCCATGTTTTAGTTCTCCAGCGGCAAAACCTTCAGCATGAATATAGGAAACCTCTTTAATCTTTAAAGCAGTTTCAAGGGCGACTGGGTAAGAGAGGCCTCTTCCTAAAACAAAAAGATGCTCTTTATTTTTTATTTTTTTAGCTAACCGCTTGATTTTGATTTCATCTTTTAACACTTTTTCAATTTCATTAACCGCTTTATTAAGGTTTTTGAGGCCATTTTTTTGATTATTTTTTAGGACATAAGCAAGAAGAATCAAAATCGCCACTTTGGCGGTAAAAGATTTGGTGGCGACCACCGCTTTTTCTGGGCCGGCATTAAGTAAAATTTTATAATCGGCCATTCGATAGAGAGTTGAGCCTAAAACATTGGTGACGGCAAAAACTTTTGCCCCTTTTTCCTTTATTTTTTTAACTGAAGAAATAATATCGATGGTTTCTCCTGATTGAGAAAGTGTAATAACCAAACTTTTTGGGGTTAAAAAATCAACCAAATAAGGAAACTCTGAGGCAACAGCCGCATTGGTATGGCGATGGGCGATCTTTGAAAAAAGATACGTACCTGAAAGAGCAGCATAATAAGCGGTTCCACAGCCGATGAAATAATTGCCATAAGATTGTTTGATTTTTGAAGCTAAATGGCTTATCTCTTCTCTTTGACTTTCAAGAATTTGGGTGATAATTTTTGGTTGTTCATAGATCTCTTTTATCAGAAAATGTGGAAATTTACCTAAAGACAAGGTGCTTTTTTTAAGATTAAGAGTCAAAAATTGCGGCTTTTTTTCTTTTTTTTCCTTATCAAAAAGGAAGGAATGATTATCGAAGATAATTAACAATTCATTGTCTTCCAAAAAATAAACTTTTTTTGTATATTCGATTAAGGCATTAGAGTCAGAAGCAAGGAAAAATTGTTGATTGTCGACGCCAAAAACAATCGGCGAACTATTTTTAAAAGCAAGAAGGAGATTAAATTCAGAGATAAAAACAATAAAGGCATTCAAGCCGGTAATTCTTCCAAAAATTCTTTCAGCGATTTTTTTTATTTGATCGATGAATTTTTTATCACGGTGCTTAAGAGTTATTTTTTTCAATTCATCTTCAAAGAGGTGGGCGACAATCTCTGAATCTGTTTCAGAGGAAAAGCGATGACCTTTTTTAAGAAGGCTCTCTTTTAATAATTGATAATTTTCAATAATGCCGTTATGAACAACAAAAATTTTTTTCTGACAATCCCAATGAGGGTGACTATTTATCGATTTAATTCCGCCATGTGTCGCCCAGCGAGTGTGACCAAGAGCCGTTATTGAAGATGGAAGAAGAGGTTTTTCTAATGGTAATTTTCCAATGTCTTTTTTGATAAAAAGTTGATTATTTTCTTTTTGGGCGACGATTCCCCAAGAATCATAACCCCGATATTCAAGTAATTTCAGACCGAAAAAAGTTTTTTCAGCCGCTTTTTTTTCTCGATCATTGACGATAGCAAAGATACCGCACATATAAAGAATTATATCATCTAACGTCTGACTTCTAACGTCTAACAATTAAATTTCAGATTCACAACTTTTCGGAAATAGCAAATCTCCTCGATATGTAATTTCCGATCTAATCAAAAATCTCTATTCAATAAGCATTGGAACAGGTAATAGGAAATAGAATAGAAATACAATGGAAATATTGTTGAAATACGCTGGAAATATGGTGGAAATACCTTATTTAAAGTCAAAACGCAAAGCACAAAAGGAAAATTAGGGTAAATCTGTAAAGAAGTATAAAAGGGTGTAAAGGTTAAAATTGGTTAAAATCAGTTGAAATTAGTTGAAACTAGTTAAAATCAGTTAAATCAGTTGAAATCGGTAGTCAGTTAAATCGGTTAAATCGGTTGAACCGGTAATTTTGTTTTTGTCATTCCAAGCCCTTTGAACCCGTCCTCCGATTCGGAGGATTTGAGGGTTGAGGAATCTATGTTAAATTGGTTAGCTTGTTGCAGGTGAGCTTGTTTGTTGGTTAATTAAAAATTAAAAATTTAAAATTGTTTTAAAGTTTAGGATTTAGGATTTAGCCCCTCGATTCAAAGGGTTTAAAATTAATTATTGGTTATTGTTATTTGGTAATTGGTTATTGGTTTATTAGTTTATTGGTTATTAATTATTCTCCAAAGGCCTCAAAACCCCAGTGGCAAAATTCACAAGTAGAATTACTATGTTTTTCTGGTTCTGCTTCTCTTAAACAAGCAACGGCATCATTGAACAATTTTTCGGCTCGATTAACATCCGTTTTTATTTTCTTTGGCTCAACATGAAATTCTACCAGTCCGTTTTCTTTGACCGCTTTGGGAAAATAGTAAATGAGATAGGCGTAGTTGGTGACCTTATAGCCATTTTTGACAAGGAGAAAACAATAAATATCAAGCTGATGTTGGTAATAGGAGCTTGAATCGTCTTTTAACTCATAACCTCTGGTTTTATAATCAAGCGGGATATAAGTGTCACCATCGACTAAACAGTCATCTAAAACTCCTTTTAAAATCGCGTTTAAATTCTTATCAAAATATTGGATCCCCTCCCAATTGCTTTGCCAAGAGCGAAGCAACCTTTGATCGTCTAACAATTTACCTATGAGTTTTCCTTCAACTTCTGGGGGTAGTTTTCCCAGTTTTCGATAAGAGTCATAATATTTTTTAATTACTCCATCCATTCCGCCAGGGAGTGAAGGGAAGACTCCTCTTGGCCGATGGATATTTTTATTGATTTGCAACCAAAAACATCGCGGGCACTCGATAAAAAGGCTTATGGTGGAAGGAGAAAGTTTGATTAAGTTATTATTCATTTTTTTATTATACCTCAGTTTTAATAAGGAGAAACCTTGATACAAGGTTTCTCCTTGGTGAACTAAAATCTCAACGTTTGATGCAACGATCGTGGCATAAAGTGTTGAGAAATTTTTAAGTTAAACATCTTTAAAAGCTTTTTAAATTACGCTACCTAAATATTCAAATAATAAAAATAATTTAAAACGTAAATCAGGCTAAAAATAATCGTTCGAAACAGTAATTTTTTAACCTTTTAGTTAGTTTTAACAACTACTGATTCTAGTTAATTTTTCTGCAAAATGGGGGTGGGGGGGTATAATAGATATTAAGTTTATCTTAGAAGTTTTTGAAATCCTATGGATCAATCAGAGCGACATATACCAATACCAGAAGCACTATTTCCTTTTAATTTATCAGTCATTGGTCCAAAGGACGAAAATTTACGCCAAGTTTTAAAAGTAGTTAAAAATCCTTTTTGGAAGCAAAGCCCATATCTTCATGAAAGAGGATGGATAAGTGCTTTTGTTGGATTTTTAGAAAGAGAAGCGCAGGGTAAATTAAACGATCCTTCATATCTTGAAGAGTTAAAAAAGTTTTTTCGATGGCATGCCTCGTTAACTCCCGAGCATTTTCCCAAACAAGAGCGACCCGATGGTAGAGAACCTTTATTTATTCAAGAATCTCAAAGATTAATAATCGAGGAACAGTTAAAAAAATTAGAAGAGAAAGATTTTTTAGATAAACCTGAAAATTTGAGATGGTTAAAAGGAGTATTGCGTGGTTATTTTAATGAGATTAATGGCGCAAAAATATTTTTACCAAAATTAAAAGCGATCGAACAAGAGATAGAAAAAATCATTAATTCACATAGATAAAAATATTCTAAATTTAAAAATTCTTTAATATTTAAAACTATTAAAATTTTATCTACGATCGTGTGTTAATTTTAAATAATAGAAATAAAAAATACTCCAAAAATATTTTAAATTTTATTTTTTTTTATCTTATATATAGCCTTTTATATCAATTTATTTTTAAATAAAATACACCAAAAAATCTAAACGTTTTATACCACGATCGTGGCATAAAGTGTTGAGAAATTTTTAAGGCAAAAGACGTCAGGTGCTTTTTCGAAATTAAACCTCAACACATCAGCATCAGAAAACAATAACTTAAACTAAATAAAAGGATATTCAAAATAAGAATTACGAATTGTTGATTTTATTGAATAAATAGTGTTATTATAGATTTATATGATACAAAAATTATATTTGACTGGTTATGAAAAAGAAACATTTCAGGAATTCTTAAGAAAGTTAAAAATGAGAAAAATAACAACCGTTATCGATATTCGAGAGAGACCATTAAGCAGAAAAAATGGTTTTTCAAAAGTTGCATTAAAAAAATTATTGGAGCAAAACAGAATGCATTATTTTCATTTACCAGATTTAGGGAGTCCAAAGTCACTTAGAGATAAATTAAAAAAAGATTCTAATTACCTTGAATTTTTTAAGCGATATCGAGATTACTTGGTGAAAAAATCTCAACTGTTAAAAAAAATTTTTGAGATAATTACTAACAATGGTTGTTCGGTACTTTTATGTTTTGAAAAAGATTATCAACTTTGTCACCGTTCAATAATAGCAAGCGAATTATTAAAATGGAACAAAAAATTAAAGATTACCCCGATATAAAATTACATAGAGAAGAAATTTTTATTGTTATCAAAACTTATCCCCGACCATCTATTAAATATAGAGAATTAGTATGCACCGCCGGTATCACGAAAAAAAATAAATGGATAAGATTGTACCCAATAGATTATAGGTATGTAGATGATGCTAAAAGATATAAGAAATATCAATGGATTAGCGTCGATATAGAAAAAAGAAAAGAAGATAAAAGAATAGATAGTTATAAACCTGATATTAAATCATTAAAAGTAATTGGAGAACCTTTATCAACAAAAAAAGGATGGTATCAAAGAAAAAAAATTGTTCTCAATGCCGATAGATATGAGTCTTTAGAAGAAATTAAAAGGTATTATGATAAATACAAAATTTCTTTAGGCATGTTTAAGCCAAAGGTAGTCTATGATTTAATAATAGAAAAAGATGAAGGAAATTGGTCAAAGAAGCATCTTCTTGTACTCAGTCAATTAAGGCTATTTGAAAGACAATCAAAAAAATTAGAAAAAATTCCTTTTAAATTTAGCTATATTTTTTCTTGCTATGATAAAAAATGTCGAGGTCATAGACTATCGATAATTGATTGGGAGATATTTCAATTGTATAGGAATATCAAAGAAAAATATCAATTTAGTATGGATGAAATCCTTGAAAAAGTTAAAGACCGTTTCTTAGGAGATATGTGGAACAAAAACAGAGACTCATATTTAATAGTGGGCACACAATACCCACATCCTACTTTTATGGTATTAGGTATTTTTTGGCCTCCTAGATGATTTTTTATTTAACTTAGAATAAAGAAAATATATTTTTAAATCCCAAATAAACTAGATAATTCTAATGAAATTTATTCTCAAAATGCACTACCTATGCAAAAAAGAATAATCAAAAACAGTGATTTTAAATTAATTCCAAAACTCTTTTTAATTTATATTTGTAAAAAAATAAAATAATTTTCTTGGAAAATGGGGGTAGGGGGTGGTAGAATTATAAAATATAAAAAACTTTTAAAAGATATGAATTATGATAAAAAATCATTAGAAATAAAAAAGTTGCAAAAAGAGATAGAGAGATTAAGAAAAGAATTAAAAAAGAAAAAGAAATACGGGCTTGTTTGGGAAGATAAACCTGAAGAAGTGGTTGAGATGTGTAAAGAAAAATTGCCAGTATTAAAGGAAGTTAAAGATAAAGAAATTATCACCGACAAAAATAAACCAGTAAATTTATTGATTGAAGGCGACAATTATCACGCCCTTTCTGTTTTGAACTACACTCACGCAGGAAAAGTTGATGTCATTTATATTGATCCGCCGTATAACACGGGTAATAAAGATTTTATTTTTAATGACAATTATGTTGATAAAGAAGATGCCTACCGCCACTCAAAATGGCTTTCTTTTATGGAGAAAAGATTAAAATTGGCAAAAAATTTATTAAAAGACACCGGAGTGATTTTTATATCAATTGACGATAATGAAGTGGCACAACTTAAGTTGTTAATGGATAACCCAGATTTATTTGGAGAGAATAATTTAGAATCTATTATATGTTGGCGACGCAGAACAAATCAACCAAATGATAAATCAAAAATGATAGCAAAAGTCGCAGAATTTCTTTTAGTTTACGCAAAAAATTCAAATATTCTTAAAGAAAAAAGGGCTTTTAATACAATTCCACTCGGCGAAGTAAGAGCTGGTAGTTATTCTAATCCTGATAACGATCCGCGCGGACCTTGGAGCACTACTCCTTGGAGAGCGAGTAGAGGGCAGGGGGGAGCGAAGTATAAAATTAAAACACCTACTGGCAGAGTTTATGATGAAGTTTGGCTTGGCACGAGAGAAACATTCGAAAAATTATTAAGAGATAAACGAATAATATTTCCAAATAATGGTGATGGGAAACCTCGCAAGAAAGTATTTTTACACGAAAGACAACAGGAGGGACAATCAGCTATAAACTTTTGGTTTGGTAGAGAGTATGGAGATAATTTGTCAGCATCGGCAGAATTAAATGATTTATTTGTAGGTGAAAGAGTTTTTGACAATCCGAAGCCGGTCAATTTAATAAAAATGATTTTAAGAATCAAAACTAAGAAAGATTCTTTAATTTTAGATTTTATGGCTGGCACTGGTACAACGGGACAAGCAGTTTTAGAACTTAATAAAGAAGATGGTGGCAATCGTCAATTTATTCTTTGCACCAATAATGAAAATAATATTTGCACAGATGTTTGTTATCCAAGAATTAAGAAAGTTATTGAAGGATATAAAAATTTAAAAGGTGAATGGGTTGAAGGTTTGGGTGGTAATCTAAAATACTTCAAAACCGAATTTGTTGATGCGGAACCGAACGACAAAAACAAAATAAAACTTACCAAACAAGCAACGGAAATGCTTTGTGTTAAAGAAGAAACTTTTGAGAAGGTTTTGGACCAAAAGAGTTTTAAGATTTTCAAAAACACCAATCACTATACAGGCATAATTTTTGACCAAGAGGCAATACCAGCTTTCAAAAAAGCAATTAATAATTTGAAAGGAAGTATTAGCGTTTATATTTTTTCGCTTGAGGATGAGGACTTCAGCGAAGAGTTTGCTGATTTAAACAAAAAGCGAAGCGAAGCGAAGTCCCGCACCGAACGAAGTTCTGGTGCGCGGATCAAATTATCTCCTATACCCGAGGCGATTTTAAAAGTGTATAGGAGAATTTTTAAGTAGATATGGTAAAAAATTATCCATTAGTTCATAAATATTTAAATAAAATAATAGAAAAGAGGCGAAAATTAAATGATCCGGAAATGAGTCCACTATTACAGATTATTGACAATAATGAGGCAGATAGATTAGAAAAATTGTTATTTCATCTAGAAAACAAAGTAGAAAATTTTGAAAAAATATTCAAAATTTTACCCGAATTGAATAATAAAACAGATCCGGACGAGAAAATAGATGACATGATAGCTGAACTAAGAGCTGCCATTTTGTTAAATAACAAAGGATTTACGAAAATTAGATACCAAGAAAAAAGTTTTGATTTCTATTGTAAGAAGGATAGTCAAGAATATGCGGTTGAGGTTGAGTTTATAAGAGGTCCGTCCTTTAAAAGACAAGAAAGAGTGGGGCCCGGTTTAGGCTATAAATTAAACCCAAAACCAGTATTAAAAAAAATAAAGAATAAAATAAAAAAAGGATTTTTTCAAATTCCTAATAATTTTCAACAATTTCAAAAAATTGTTGTCATTGTTACTAATAATATTGAGATCGATAAATTTTGGTTTGGAGGTTATATTGAGCAATTAAGAAAAAAGATAGAGCAAGATTTCAAATCAAAAATTTTTATAATAACCAATGGTGATATTTACGAATAGTCTATGCAACTAAAAATTTATCAACAAAACGCAATAGATGAGTTGTTAGAAAAAGCGAAAAAGCTTTTGGGTTATGGCGGTAATAAGAAGTTGGTTTTTAAAGCGCCGACTGGTTCAGGGAAAACAATAATGATGGCGGAGTTTTTGAAGCGGTTGGTTGATGATAGAGAAGTTAAACAATCATTGAGTTTTATTTGGACGGCTCCAAGACAACTACATATTCAAAGCCGAGAAAAGTTAGAAAATTATTTTGAAACAAGTCGAGCGTTAAAGTGTTCCTATTTTGAGGATTTGGACGATAGAAAAATAAATGAAAACGAAATTTTGTTTTTCAACTGGGAAAGTATCAATAAGGCGGACAATATCTATATTCGCGATAACGAGCAGGATTTTAATTTGTCAAAGGTATTAGAGAGAACAAAGGAAGAAGGCCGAGAAATAGTTTTAATTATTGACGAAGCCCACCATCACGCTACTAGCGAAATTTCGCAGGGTTTAATTCAGATGATTGGGCCAAAATTAACAATTGAGGTTACGGCAACGCCGGTTTTAAAAGATCCCGACGATATGGTTTCTGTTGATATTGAAGAAGTGAAAAGAGAAGGAATGATTAAAAAAGGAGTAATTTTAAACGATGATTTTGAAAATTTTATAAAACAAGGAAAAATCCAAACACAGAAATTAAGCAGTGGTAGTGAAGAATTAGTTATAGACGCGGCGATGAAAAAGAGACAGGAATTGGTAAAGGAATTTCAGAAAGAAGGAGTTAATGTCAACCCTTTGGTTTTAATTCAATTGCCTGACAGAAAAACAAGTTTGGAAGACAGAATAAGGGAACGGGTGGAAAGTATTTTGAAAAGCAAATATAAAATATCAACAGAAAAAGGCAACAATAGGTTAGCAATTTGGCTTTCGGGCGAGCATATCAACAAAGAAAATGTTGAAAAGCAAGACAGCGAAGTTGAAGTTTTGATTTTCAAGCAGGCAATTGCTTTGGGTTGGGATTGTCCGAGAGCGCAGATTTTAGTTTTGTTTAGGGAGTGGCATAGCCCGATTTTTTCTATCCAGACGGTTGGTAGAATTATGCGTATGCCCGAGCCGGACAAAGGCCATTACGGAAACGAAATCTTGAATTACGGCTATGTTTATACCAATTTGGATAATATAGAGATTAAAGAAGACATCGCCAAAGATTATATCACAATTTACACAAGCAAGAGGCGTTTTGACCCTAAACTAAATTTGCTTTCGTGCTACCCGAAAAGACACAGGGAAAAAACAAGATTGTCCCCACTTTTTCAAGAAATATTTTTAGAAGAGGCAAAAAAATACGGGCTGAGAAAACATATTGATAAAAAAACAAGAAAAATTGACTTGAAAATTATCTCTGATTACAAAGCCGAAGATGTTGACGCTTTGGCAGGCGCAAAAATTGTTGGGGATAAAGCAATAAAAGTTGGCGGTTTTGATTTGCAGAAATTATTTGATTTTTTTGTAAGAAATAATTTAACCCCTTTTTATCCCGAGGATAGGTCGGTCGGAAGAGTGAAGGAATCAATCTATAAATTTTTTGAGCAGGAATTAAAAATGTGGTACGGCGATGTTTGGGAAGAAATCGTTCAGATAGTTTTGAGCGACAAAAATTCTCGGCATTTCGTCAATGTTTTAGACAAGGCCAAAGAAAAATATAAAGAGGAAGTTGAAAAAAGAGAAAGCGAAATGGTTGATGTGCCAAATTGGAATATCCCCGAGACCTTGTCTTATGGCGGAGAATACAAAAAAATTGAAACGAAAAAATCAATTATGCAGCCGTTTTACAGCGATGGGAAATGGAAACCGGAAGCGGCTTTTATTGAATTTTTAGAAAAATCGGATAAAGTTGAGTGGTGGTTCAAAAACGGAGACAGAGATGCAACATTTTTTGCTGTTCCTTATAGTAATGGCGAAAAAAAACCTTTTTATGTTGATTTTATCGTAAAGTTGAAGGACGGAAGAATTGGTTTGTTTGATCCCCACGGTATTCATTTGGCCGACTTCAAAGCTAAAAATGATGGTTTAAGGAAATATATCCAAGAGCAAAATAAAAAAGGCAAAAAATTATTTGGAGGAATTGTGTTAAATACAGATAAAAATTATAGAGGAAGATGGATTTATTTTAGTAAAGAAAGTAGTGAATATAAAGAAAATTCTCTTGATAAGTGGGAAGATTTGGTTTTTTAGATTTGAGATTTATAGACTTCTTTAGATTTCCTTTTCCTTTTTTTAACAATTAAATCAATTTTTTAAAATTAATTAAAATAACAATAATGACTGACAATCGCTTTATCCCTCCTCACGGTGGTTATCAAAAACTTGCCTGTTATCAGATGGCGGAGATTGTTTATGATGCCACTGTTTATTTTTGCGAGAAATATATTGATAAAAAATCAAGAACTTATGATCAGATGATTCAAGCGGCACGAAGCGGAAAACAAAACATTATCGAAGGTAGTATGATTTCTGGAGTCTCTAAAGAATCAGAAATTAAATTAATCGGAGTGGCAAGAGCCAGTCTTGAGGAACTTCTGAATGATTATAAAGATTTTCTTCGTGTGAGAGGACTCAATTTATGGGATAAAAACGATCAAAGAGCTTTGGTAGTGAGAAGGCTTGCCAAAAGTAAGGATAAGACGTATAAGACCTATTTGACGAATAAAAATATCGAGGAAGCGGCTAATACGATTATCTGTATCATTCATCAGACTAATTATCTTCTTGATCAATTGATAAAAAAATTAGAGGTGGTTTTTCTTAAAGAAGGTGGTTTAAGAGAGAGGATGTTTCAGGCGAGGGTAAAGGAGAGAAGAAAGCCAGTTAAAGTCAGTTAAAATGGTATAAATGTGTAAAGGTGCAAAAGGGTGTAAAGGTTAAAATTGGTTAAAATCAGTTGAAATTAGTTGAAACTAGTTAAAATCAGTTAAATCAGTTGAAATCGGTAGTCAGTTAAATCGGTTAAATCGGTTGAACCGGTAATTTTGTTTTTGTCATTCCAAGCCCTTTGAACCCGTCCTCCGATTCGGAGGATGTGAGGGTTGAGGAATCTTTTAAGATCCCTCCACTCGCTTCGCTCGGTCGGGATGACAGGAATACGGTTAAATCGGTATCGGTTGAATTACTTAAAAATCTCTTTTATTATCCGATAGACATCTTTTCGGTGGCGGATAAGGACAATAAAAATCTCTTCTTTCGTTTTTCGATAAACGATTCGGTAATCGCCAACTCTAACACGAAAGATATCATGATAGCCAGAAAGTTTTTCTATTTTTGATAACTCAATATTTTTTAACTCCCTGATTTTTTTGGCAATGGCAATTTGATCGATTTTGGGAAGTTTTTTTAATTCTTTAACCGCCCTTTTTGAGATAGAAATTTTC
>JBBIRE010000011.1:0-14667 GCA_037441985.1 Candidatus Roizmanbacteria bacterium | reverse complement strand
TATAGTTACCTTAAAATAAAATTTCAATGAAAAAAATTTTTCTTTTCTTGTTAATTTTTTTATTTTTAGCAAATAAACTATTAGCAGATAATAGTTGTCAAGAGGGAAAACAGCCTTGTGCAGAAGAATATTACGAACCATGCACAACTAATAGTGGTCAATCAGGATCAAGGTTTTGCCGGTTTTTTGGATGTAATGATACTGGAACTGCTGGGACACTCTGTCCTTGGGGTGAGGGTTCCTATTGCGAGACTTGTACTCCCACAGGACAAACAACTCCTACTCCAACAACACCCTTATGGTGCACTTTAAGTAGCGGAGAAGAAGCCGGTAGATGCACTGTGTCAAACGGAATATGTCGGCCTTTGTGTTATAATGACTGGAGTGCCTCTCCCAACGATAGCAGTGATTGCAAACAAGTTTCATGCGCATGCGGTAATTCTACAGTAACATGCTGCAAATTGCCTACTAATCCTACGAACCAACCCACTAATCCTCCTAACCAACCCACTAATCCTCCTAACCAACCCACTAATCCTCCTAACCAACGTACTAATCCTCGAAACCAACCTACTCCTCCTCTTCCTTCTAATACTCCACCTACTATTCCTCCTCCCACCCCAACCCCAACGGTAATATATATTACCCAATCACCCGGATCAAATAGCAGCCCAATAATAAAAAATAATTATTACTGGAACTGTCTCAAAGCAGATTATTACAACGGAGAAATAAATCAAGACCAAGCAACTCAGACTATTTATAATGACCATCGACTTAAACTAACTGGTCAGTTAAGTAAAATTCCCGATCAACTCTACATTGTTAGCTGTCTTGAGGTGAATAGTAATCTTTATTGTCAATCTGGCTCAAACAACGTTGATAATCTGTTAGGTATAAGAAGTTATAACGGTCATGATTTTAAATTGTTAAATCCAAGATCAAATCCTTTTTCTTTTTCAAAAAATGAAATTGAACCTTCTGATAATGTCGTCGTTTATTCGAAAAGTAATCAACCATTAACCCATCAATTTTATGCCGTTTATTTAGCCACTAACAGATCTGAAGTTGGGCAAGGAGGCTTACAACAAGCAACAGATCGAGAAGGTATTTTAAGTAGTGAATGTCGCTTTATTCGTTGGGATCCAATAGTATTAGTTTTGGAATATCCGAATTTGAGACCTATCGCCAATGTGCCAGTTACATTAAAACGTAAAGATGATCTAAATCTTCCCCAAGTATTAACCAACAATAGCTTCGTATCTGATAAAAACGGCTTGATTAATTTTCACGCTATAGATGGAAAATATCAGCTTGACATTGAAATTCCAGATGGTTATCAACTAATAATAAAACCAAATGAAAAATTATCTAAAAACTTAATTAAAGATAATATTTTATATAATAATGAGGGCGAAATTATTATTCCTGAAGATAACGATAAAAAAATCTTGATTCTTCTTGAAAAAGTAAATCCTATGCTTCATTTTTTGAAAAAGATATTGCTAAAATTAAGAAAAAATTGACTCTGCAATCTTTTAAATGTCATTATTGTTGATTTTAAATATTGTAAAATAAAAAAAGAAATCTCTGGGGTGATAAAATTGGTGCCGAGCTAAATTGGCCGGTGCTGAAATTAGCAGACAGGCAGGTCTCAAAAACTCGTCCCCGATTCATCGGGGGTGAGGGTTCAACTCCCTCCCGCAGCATCAGAGGTTGTCTAACAATAACGACCAGAGAATAACGTGATACGTAAAACTCCGAAAGGGTCGCATTTGGATTTTAAACATTAAGCAACATCAGTCTCTAATTAACTTAATCTTAAGGGTATCCATTTGGGACATTCACATAATTCAACCTTTAAACCTTTTTTACACTTTTTCCGCTAAGGGAGTTTCTTTAGGCATTAAACATTAACAGTTCTCTTTTTTTTCCATTCCCGTGAAACCAAGTATCATTTGCCGATTAAAGATAAAAACAACTGCCAGTTCTTGACAACGACCGTTGTGAAGAAGTATCAAATTTGAGCTTGATTTCTTTTCTTATTATTAATTCTTTAGGGATTTCAATTTTTTACCCGCCGAACTTACCTTCCGATTGGGAAGTTAATTTTTAATTTTTAATTCAAAACGAGATTCCTTTTGGATTTTAAAACAACTGTCATACGACTAGTGCAATATGGCTAGATTATTAAAATGGTTGATTATTTTTAATTTAATTCTTCTTATTCTAACAATTTAATTCTTTTAACTCTTTAATAAAAAAGAGACGATCGTCTCAAATTTATTAAAAGGCAAATTTATTTAGATGATTGTGATAACTAATATTGATTACCAATTTTAAATTATTTTCTCGGGAGAAATTTTTTTTAATTTTAACTTACCTTTTAACTTTTTAATTTTTTTCTTCCTTTTGACTTTTGAGTTTTGAGTTTTGAGTTTAATAAAGGTATATTTAAATCGTATTTCTATGGTGTTTCAACTGTTTTCCAATCGTATTTCTATTGTGTTTCTATTGTATTCCTTCATTATTCATTATTATTTATTATTTATTCATTTATAATGTCTTTATGATTCATTTAACGATTTTATTTTTAGTAATTCTAATTACTCTTCTCCTTTTTTCTTCAAAAACCCTCTCCCCAATCCCGTATTATCCTTCAAATAAAAAAGATCTTCCTTTAATAATTAGGGCCTTGAATTTAAAAAATAATCAAACGGTTATTGATCTTGGCGCTGGGGATGGGATTGTTATTTTTGAAGCTGCTAAAAAGGCGTATCAAAATGGACTAAACACCCAATTTATCGCCGTTGAAATTAACCCGATTTTAATCTTAATTATGTTTTTCAAAAAACTTTTACACCCAAATAAAAAAAATATTAAGATCGTTTTTGATGATATCTTTAAATTTAATCCACCACGTTCCACGTTACACGTTATACGTTATACTTTCTATGTTTACCTTTCCCCCTGGTTTTTAGACAAAATCATTAAAAATTTAAAATTAAAAATTAATCATTTTAACGTAATTTCTTATATGTATCCCATTAAATCTTTCCAAAAAAAACAAAAAACTCTCAAAGGAATAAACAATGTTTATTATTATCAAATAAAATAGTTTCTTTTAAATCAATCCTACATCATGCGGATGAGACTCAATTAATCCACTATTAGTAATCCTAATAAATTCAGCATTCTTCCATAACTCTTGGATGTTCTTTGCTCCGCAATAAGAAAAACCAGATCTAACTCCTCCCAATAATTGATTAGCTAAATCTCTCACTGACCCAATATATGGAACAATCGCCTCAACTCCTTCAGAAGCATAATTTTTTAAATCTCTTTTTATTTTGTCATCTTTCTTTTGTCGATCTATATTGGCTGTCAATGAAGCCATACCTCGAGTTAATTTATATTTTTTATTATTGCGATAAAAAGTAATCGCCGGACTTTCTTCACAACCGGCAAAAAGACTCCCAATCATCACTGTTGAAGCTCCAGCAGCAAGCGCTTTAACAATATCGCCCGGATATCTTATTCCTCCATCGGCAATAATAGGAATTTTATATTTTTTGGCTACCTGAACACAGTCGTTAATGGTGGTTAATTGAGGGACTCCGGCTCCAGTCACTATTCTAGTGCTACACAGAGCACCCGGACTAATACCAACTTTAACGGCTGAAGCACCGTTTTTGATCAATATCTCTGCCGCTTCAGCAGTCGCTACATTGCCGGCAATAAATTCAAATTGAGGAAATTTATTTTTTAATTGTCGCAATACTTTTATTAAATGAACGCTGTGACCGTGAGCAATATCAATAACAATGACATCAACTTTTTCTTTAATTAAAGCCTTGACCCTTTCTAAGTAATCGTTATTAATCCCAATTGCCGCTCCCACCTTTAAATTCTTTTTCTTAACTTCTCTTACTAAATTCACCTGATTTTCTATTGATAAAAATCGATGGATGATCCCTATTCCACCAAGTTCTCCTATGGCGATAGCCATCTTTGATTCGGTGACCGTATCCATGTTGGCTGAAACAAGAGGAATTTTTAGCTTAATTTTGGGAGTAAAAAAAAGTTGATATATCAACATCGCTTCTTGATTTTAGACGCGTTAATTTAGGAACCAATAAAACATCATCAAAGGTAAAACCAATCTCCTTACGTAAATTAAGCATATTTTTAAAATTAATTAACTTATAAATATATATTTGCCTCCCTTTCTGGACCAACTGATATAATCTTAACTTCTTTATCTAAAAAATCTTCTATAAATTCTATGTATTTTTGACAATTTTTTGGTAAATGACTAAATTTTCTAACCCCAGTAATATCTTCTTTCCATCCTGGAAATTTTTTATAAACAGGTTTAATTTTTGCTAATTCCTCATAACCGCAACTACTGATACTAATTTTCCTCCCTTGATGTTGGTAACCGATACAAATTTTTATTTCTTTTAACCCCGATAAAACATCTATTTTAGTTATGGCTATTTTGTTGGCACCAGTTAGTTCGAGAGCAAATTTTACTGCTTCCAAATCTAACCAGCCAATCCGTCTGGGTCGACCAGTAGTTGTTCCATATTCATTACCTTTTTCTCTTATAAAATTAGCGGTTGTATCAAAAATCTCAGTTGGCAGTGGGCCAGCTCCAACTCTTGATAAATAGGCTTTAACAACAAGCCAGATATTATCAATCTTATTAGCGGGTAAACCACTGCCGGTATTTACGGCTCCAGTCACCACATTACTCCCAGTTGAATAAGGATAAGGTGAAAAATCAACATCCAACATTACTCCATGAGCACCCTCTAAAAGAATATGTTTATTATCAAAAAAGGCTTTTTTTAAAATGAGGTAAGTATCATTAATATATGGTAAAAGTCTTTGTCTAATTACTTTAAATTCTTCAAGTGATTTTTTGATATTGATTGGTCTAACCCCAAAAATTTTTAAAATTTTGTTTTTTATTTTGGCTTGAAATTTAAATTTTTCAACAAATAACTCCCAATTTTTTAACTCATAAATCCGGATCCCATTGTAGGAAACTTTATCTGCAAAAGTGGGACCAATTCCCCTTTTTGTTGTTCCTAATTTATTTTTCCCTCGGGCATTCTCATATGCTTCATCCAAAGCCTTATGATATGGCATAATTAGATGACAACGATCTGAGATAACTAATTTATTTTTCGTATTGATACCACTTTTTTCAAGTAAATCTATCTCATTGATTAGTACTTTTGGGTCAATGGTCACGCCGTTAGCAATGATTCCAACAACTTTTTGGTGAAGAATCGCTGAAGGAATAAGATGAAAAGGGTATTTTTTTCCGTTGACTACCACAGTATGACCAGCATTATTACCTCCATGAAATCGAACGACATAATCAGCTTCCCTACCCAATAAATCAACCAGTTTTCCCTTACCCTCATCTCCCCATTGACCACCAATCACAAGATTAATCATATAATTAAATACTAACTGATAACTGATCAACCAGTTTTTTTGCTTCACCAAGATATGTCTCTGGTGTTAATCCACTAAGGTTAGAGTAAAAAATATCTAATTTTTTTAATAACTTAAAAAAATCTCTTTTTAGCATTTGTTTGCCATAGCTGAATTTTTTTATCTTTTCAAAAGCATCAGGATCGCCTTTGACTCTTAAAAAGGTCTGGATGGCTTCAGTTAATATCTCCCAATGACAATTAAGTTCGTTCGTTAAATATTCTTTATTCGGAGTAATTTTACTTAATCCTTGAAAAATATTTTTCCAACCCAAAAGGGTATAACCAAAAACCTCACCGAAAATTCGTCTAACGATTGAGTCAGATAAGTCCCTTTGTAATCTTGAATGAATTAATTTCCGTTCAAAAAACTCAATGATTGAATTAGCCATACCTAAAGATCCCTCTGCTTGTTCAAAATTTATCGGATTAACTTTCTGAGGCATAGTTGAAGAACCAACTTCTTTTGTCTTTATCTTTTGCTTAAAGACTCCCAACATAATATAAATCCAAATGTTAATAGAAAAATCAATTAGTATTCCATTAATTAATTTAATTATTTGGAAAAATTCAATCCAATTATCGTAATGAAGAATCTGAGTGGTGTACAAATTAGGAATTAATCCTAAAGATCTAACAAATTTTTCGCTTAAGATAATCCAATCTTTTGATGGAAAATTAAATTTCAAAGCATTAAAGTTCCCAACCGCCCCGTTAAATTTTCCTTCAAATTGAAATTGTCTTAATCTTTTTAATTGTTTATCTAGTCGATAAACATAGTTTGCTAATTCTTTGCCAACAGTCGTTGACACTGCCGGTTGCCCATGGGTCCTTCCCAACATAGGCATGCCAGCATATCTCTTGCATGTTTTTATCAAATATCTTATTAATTGAGACAGCTCATTTTCTAAAATATTTTTTTTTAAACTCAAAAGCATTAAACTATAAGCAAGGTTGTTGATGTCTTCAGAAGTTAAACCTAGATGAAGATAAGAGATAATATCTTTCATAGTAGTTTTTGATAGTTTTTCTTTGAGGTAGTACTCAACTGCTTTAATATCATGATTAATCTCTTTTTCAATTTTTTTGATTTGTTGATTGTCATTTTGATCGAATTTATTAATTATCTCCTCAATCAAAATTTTCTCCTGTTTTATTAATTTCCTGATTATTCCAAAAGACGAAAGATGTTTTAAATACTCAAGTTCAACTTTAACTCTACTGTGATTAAGAGTTCTCTCGGAAAAATATTGAGAAATATTTTTTATTTTATGGTAGTATCTCCCATCTAAAGGAGAAATTAAATAGGAATAGTCGTGATTAATATTACTATTCATTTAAAACTTCTTAATTAAACCAAAATTTATTAAATAAATCAATAGTAAAATCCTCGTTTTTTTTATCTCAAAATCTTAAGAATTTCTTCTACTCGATCAATAATTAAATCGGCGCCTATTTTTTTAAGAACGTTTTTATGATTTAATCCCCACGAAACACAAATAATCTTTAAATTAATCTTTTTGCACGCTAAAACATCTCTCACTTCATCAGCGACATAAACAGTCTCTTCTTTTTTTAATTTTTCCTTTTTAATAATCTTTAATAAATCCTTATCTTTTCCTAAAAGATTATTCCCGGTATAAATTTTTTTGAAGTATTTTTTAAGATCGTTAATTTCTAAAAATTTTTCAATATTTTTCTTAATATTCGAAGAATAAATATAGCAAGCAATATTTTTTTGATTCAAATTTTTAAGAAGACTTTTTAGCCCAGGAAAAACTTTTAATTTATTAAGATGAAAATACAACTCTTTTTGAGCTTTTTTTATCTCCCAAAGAATCATAGGAATCTTAAACCAATCAATTTTAAATTCTTTTAGCAATTCTCGGTAGTCCATTTTTTTTAATTTGTCAATTATCTCATTATCGGCTTGGGAAGTAATTTTTAATCGGCGATTGATTTCAATAATTTTTTTGAAAGTAAATGGTAAAGTATCAGCGATCGTCCCATCAAAATCAAAAATCACTGCCTTAATCATTTTTAAAAAAATAATTAATCAAACCAGCTTTTATTTTAACATAGGATTAAGGTTTTAAATATTCCTTCTTTTGACAAGAAACTAAATAATTCAACAACGAAGACATACTAATTTCTGCTCCGCATAGAACCTGATCAGCGCCTCCGTAATAAATAAAAATTTGCTCTCCTTTCACTATCTGACCACAGGAAAAAACGACATTATTAACGATACCATTTTTTTCAAATTCTGTCTCTGGTTCTAAAATCGGATAGGTGGTATAAGAGCAGACTTTAATTGGATTATTTAAATCTAAAAGCATTGCTCCAATTCGATAATAATGGTCGATTCGACTAATTCCATGATAAAAAACCAACCAGCCTAATGGAGTTTTGATCGGTGGACCATTGATACCAACTTTATTCCCTTCCCAAGACTTTTCTTTGGGGACAAAAATAATGGTGGCGTCAAGACTTTTTTTCTTTTCGAATTCTAAATCATCAACAAAATCAATCACAATATTGGGCTCAATTCGATGTAAAAAAACATATTTTCCATTAATTTTTTCAGGAAATAAAGTCCCATCTTTATCAGCTACATCTTGGGGAGAAATAATTTTTGGTGGCGCCCAACGATCGAATTTTCTTTTAAGAAAATCATCGGTATCAATCGAGGTAAAAGCTAATTTTGGCATTTCTCCATCGTAGGCAGTATAACACATATAAATTTTTCCATTAATTATTGTCAGTCGCGGATCTTCCACTCCTCCTGCCGAATTATCTTTTTTTGGTTTTTCAAAAGGATATCGACCTGAATAAATTGGCTGAGATAATCGCTCATCAATTAAATAACCATCTTCAGAAATAGCCAAACCGAATGAAGAAATGTTTTCTTTTGACAAAGCCCGATAGACCAAATAAATTTTGTCATTAATCTCTATCGCGCCAGCATTAAACACCGCCTTTGCCTCCCAGGGATTTTCTTCTTTAGGAGCTAAAATCGGATTGTGGCTAAATTTCTTTGCTTTAATAAAAATTGGCGATTGAACTCTTATCTGACTAAAAATTTCTTCCCTTTTTGCTTCAGCTAAGGCGCAAACAATATCAGCCGCGCCATAATAGACTCTTAATCGATTATCGATAAACATAGCTGAAGTTGGAAAAACAATGTTTTTTACCATTCCTTCTTTTTCGTAACTCGCTTCTGGAATAAGAAGTGGCTCTTGAATTCGTCCAATTACTTCTTAAGGATTTTTTAAATCTAATAAAACCGCTTCAATCTGAAATTGTTTCTCTATTCCTGGAGTTAAATAATGTTTAAGATATGAATAAATTAATAGCCAACCATAAGGAGTTTTTATCGGTGATGTGCCAATCTCAATTTGATCATCAGAAAATCGTTTTAACGGGATAATAAAATTCTCCCAATTGTCATACCACTCTTCCCAAAAACTTATTTCCTTTATCTGATCGATTTTATCAAAGGAAACAATAACTATTTCTGCCGGCGGTTGATCAGTATGAATCGTCAACAATCCATAATACTTTCCTTCAATCTTTTCTGGAAAAAGAGTCATTGCCTTAGCGTTAAAAGGAGTTATTAAATGTCTATTTTTCACAGTGATCAAATCGTCACCTATTGCCATTGCTACTTTTATTCCCGAAGCATTAGGAGGATATTGTGATAATGCCGTGTAGAAAAAATAATACTTACCTTCTATGTTAACAACTCTTGGATCCTCACAACCATATTTTTCCCATTCAAATTGAGGAAAAATAAAGGGTTGTCTGTTCGTAAAGTTAATCCCATCTTTGCTTTCTGCCTTACCAATAATCGAAAGTTTTATTTTTTTGCCATCAATCACTTTTTCCTCTCCCATGGCTCGATAAAACATAATGAAATGATTGTCTTTTTGAATAACTGAAGGATTAAAAACTGCCTCACTCTCCCAAGAATTATCTTTTTTTGGTTGAAGAATCGGATTTGAAGAATATCGAATAAGCATTGGCTAATCAAAAAATAACTTCTTTAACAACGATCGGTTCTAATCTTAACGGTTGATCTTTTTTCAAATTTTCAATAAATTCTTCCAATCTTGCTTCGGCCACTGCGACATAAGAATCAGCTGCTCCATAATATACCAATAGTTTACCGTTAACAATCACTGCTCCACATGGATAGGCGATTCCTGGCTTAAAACCATTCATCTCATACTCTTCTTGTGGAGTAAGAATCGGTTGATTGGAGCGATACAAAACTTTGGTTGGATTCTTTAAATCTAAAAGCATCGCTCCAATATAATATTTGCTTGAAGATTTTTTATCAACCCCATAATAAATCACTAACCACCCATCTTTTGTTTTTAATGGAGGTCCTCCCATCCCAATTTTTAAACTATCCCATTTCCCTTCCCTCACTTTAATTTGATATTGCCCTTTTAACCATTTAGTTTTGCCATCAAAATTTAAATCATCAACAAAATCAATGAGAATATTGGGAAAGATACGGTGAAAAATGACATATTTTCCTTTAATTTTTTCAGGAAGTAAACAGCCGCTTTTATCAACAACTCCTGGAGGTGAAATTAAAACTGGTTTTTCCCATAACCATCTCCGACTTAAAAAATCTTTAAGCAAAATGGAGGTTAAGGCCAATCTTGGCGGCTGCCAGCCATCAAAAGCGACATAAATCATATATAACCGATCTCCTATTAAAGTAGCCCTAGGATCTTCACAGCCGCCAAAACCACCAGCAGAAATATATTCAATGTTGACTTCTCCCTTTTTATTAGTTTCGAAATCGTAAGTGGGAGAAAATATTGGATGATCTAACCTTTCTTCTATCTGATAACCATCAGAAGAAACAGCATAACCGATATGCGAGATATAATCATAACCTTGAGCCCGATAAAGAAGATGAATTTTTTTATATAATAAAACGCGGCTGGATTAAAGGTGTTAAAGCTTTCCCAAGAATTTTCTTTCCTTGGGGTGATGATCGGATTTTTTTCATAACGCTTGATATATAAATGAGTTTTCAAAATTTTTTTTGGATCAAAGAAAAAACCGCTGTGAACGATACCAAAAATTCTTTTTGATTGCCGATACCAATAACTGATAGTTTTTTCGTTAATCATTGCTGAGCCCAAAAAAGCAATTTTTTCTTTTGGCCAATGATCACTACTCTTCCAAATAGGCTCGGTTGTCTCCCAAAGAATTTGAAGTTTTTCTTTATCAATTAAAGCAAAATAGCCAAAATAATGTGTTAATCCGTCGCTTTTTATTTTTTCAAAAAAAAGAGTTAAATATCCGTCTTTGTAAGGATAAACTCCACCCAATTCAATCGGTGATGACTTAACAATTAACGGTTTTCTTTTTACTTACCATCTGTTATTGTTCTCCCATATTGCTACTTGGATTTTTCTATCACCAAAAAACATTATTTTTTTCTTTTTTCTTTCTTCACCTAATATCCACGCGTTTGGGTATTGAAATAAAAAATTTTCATCATCTTCTTCAATTAATTTTTCGCTAACAAAAGAAAAACCATCATCACTTTTGGTTAATAGACGATAAACTTTGTTCTTTTTTTTATTTAAAAAAATAAAAATAAAGTTCTCTCCCTCCTTAAAAAGCCTTAAGGGAAGTGTCTCATTGAGGTTAAAAAAAGAAAAAAATCGGCTTAGCCGAAATTTAATTTTTTCAATTAAATTACTTTCTTTTAGGGTCATATTTTATAATATTTTTTTAAATAATAAATGTCAACTAATAAGTTTCTTTATAAAATATAATCTAGCTTATTATGGAATTTATTTTATTTTTAGACAAAAACCTAACTCTTTTTTTAGCTCATATTTTTCCCAAAAATTTTTTTACTCTTTCTTTTTTCTCTTTCCTTTCCATTCAAGGCGCGTCATTTTTCCTTTGGTTAATTATTATTCTTCTTTTAATTTACCTTGAAGAAAGAAAAAATCCAGGTATTAGTCGAAGGGATAAACAATTTGTTTTTTCGTTTCTTCTTGCATTTATTTCAACTCTCTTAATTGTTGAATTCCCTCTAAAAAATTTTTTCCAAAGACAAAGACCATATGTTACCAATCTCAACCAGTTTGTCCTCCGATTTGAAGGGCAGGTCCGCCACTGTCCCGGTTTTTCTTTTCCATCTTCTCATGCGGCCACTGCCTTTGTCTCAGCAACAATCTTGGCTTTTTTTGATAAAAAAAGAAAGTCGTTTTATTACCTTGTCGCCTTTTTAATCGCTTATTCGCGAATTTTTCTTTTTTGTCATTATTTTTTGGATGTTTTGGTTGGAGGAATTTTGGGATATGGAATTGGGAAAATAATTTTAAGAATAAAACGTCTAACACCTTAAAGTAGAACGTGGAACGTGGAACTTGAAACGTGAAACATATTAGCCCCCCACGGAGTCCTTTCGGGACTTGGAACTTGGAACGGAGAACGTTAAATAATTAATCTAAAACAATAAAAAAGTTTTAACTTTTAACTTGTACTTTTAACTTTTGAATTTTGAATTTTAAATTTTTAATTAAACGGCTAACTCACAAGCTAATAACAAGTTAATCGATAATAACTGATTTCAACCAATTTTAACTGATTTCAACTGATTTCAACTAATTCAACCTATACACTTTTTACACCCTCTACACATTTATACTTTTATACTTTTATACTAATTTACTTTTCTACGCTATAAAACCTCACCCGGTCGCCACGGAAAAGAAGATCAATCTCACCTGTTGGACCATTGCGGTGTTTGGCGATGGAGACTTTAACCAATCTTTTGTTTTGATCAAGTAGGTCCTCGCTTTCTTCTTCTTGGTATAAAAATAAAACCACATCCGCATCTTGTTCAATACTCCCCGATTCACGAAGATCAGAAAGTTGTGGTTTTTTTGTTCCTCGCTGCTCAACCGCTCGCGATAATTGAGAAATAGCAATCACCGGAATTTTTAGCTCTCGGGCCAAATTTTTTAATCCCTGAGAAACGAAGGAAACTTCTTGAACACGACTGTCAAATCGACGACCAGCATCAGCCAATTGTAAGTAGTCAACAATCAAAATTTTCAAATCATTCCTTGCCTTTAATTTTCTTGCTTTTGCTCTCATCTCAAGAATTGAAATTCCCGGCGTATCATCAATAAAAATCGGCGCTTCAGAAAGCTCACCCATCGCTTCAGTAATCTTTTGGTAATCTTCGTCAGAAAGTCGGCCAGTTTTTAATCGCCAAGCATCAATATCAGCGGCTGAAACCAACAAACGATCAACCAACTCTTCTTTGCTCATCTCTAAAGAAAAAAAACCTACCGGAAATTTATTTTTAATCGCTACGTTAGCGGCGATATTCAAAGCAAAAGATGTTTTCCCCAAGGCCGGACGGGCGGCTAAAATAATCAAATTTGAAGGTTGAAAGCCGGCTAATTTTTTATCTAACTCTTCATAACCCGAAGGAATACCCCGAAAGTGAGTCCCACTTTTCATTAATTCCTCCAGTCTTTCAAAACTCTCAGCTAGGGCCTCACGCAGATGAATAAAATCCCGATGAAGATGTTCTTGGGATAAAGAAAAAATTTCTGTTTCAACTGCATCTAATAATTTTTTGACCTCAGCCTGCTCATCAAAAGCTTTTTCCACGGTCCTTGATGAAATCTCAATTAGTTTTCTTTTCGTATAGTGATCTTTAACTATTTGGCCATATTTTTCGATGTTGGCCGAAGTGGGCACAGTATCGATTAAATCAGAAAGATAACCCTTGCCACCAATTTTTTTTAAATTGCCCTCTGTTTTCAATTGATTAACCAAAGTCACAATATCAATCGGCTGCTGTTTTTCAAATAACGAAAGCATTGATTGAAAAATGAGTTGGTGCGAAGGATCATAAAAATGTTCTGGTTTTAAAAATTCTGCCACCAAATTTATCGCTGAGGAATCAATCAAAATCGCTCCTAAAACTGATCTTTCGGCTTCTAAATCATAAGGAGGAACTTTAAGAGCATCAGAAGTTTTTGACATAAAATTTAAAAATTTAAGACAACAGCATTCATTTCCATCGTTTCTAGATCCTCTTTTTTTATTGTTAATTTATCTTGAGGATTTGGCGTTTGCCCAATCGCTTTCAAAAAAAGATCAAGCGAGGCAATTTTTTCAAAAACTTGAGGATTGTGTTTTTCGGTCTTATAATGCATCGGAATAATGATTGCCGGCTCAATTTTTTTGGCCAATTCAACCGCTTCTTTGGTATCAATCGTATAAAAACCACCCACCGGCACCATTAAAATATCAACATCCCCGATTGTCTCCAGAAACTTTTCATCCGGGACTAATCCAAGATCGCCGCAATGAAGGATTTTTATTCCCTCAGACTCAATTTTAAACAGCGTATTCTCACCCCTTTCTTTCCCCTCTAATTGATCGTGGTATGAAGGAAAGCCAAAAATCCGAAAACCTTTTTTTTCATACTCGCCCGGTAAATCGATAATCAAGGGCGAACCGACAATATTAACAGTTGAATTATGATCTTGATGATGATGGGATATAGTAACAATATCGGCTTCGGTTTTGGGAAATTTAATCCCAACCATTGATGAATCAAAAGGATCGGTAATCAATTTTGCTTCACGAGTTCTAATAAGAAATGATGCGTGACCGAAATATTTAATATCCATATTTTAAAAGAAGAAAATTTTTAACAGTAATAGAATAACAAATTTTTATCTGAAATACAAGAGAATGTCAAAGCCGGGTACATAGGTAACAGTATCTTCTTTTTAATTTGTAACTGATAATACTCAAAAGGAGTTAAATAATCAAGAGCTTAATAAGGACAAGTGAAGTTGTAGAAGATTAACCAGTCTGTTAATCTTTTGTTAACCTCAATTAGATTCGATTCAGTTAATAAGCTTTCAAAGTATTCATCAGTCTCTATAAATTCTTCTTTTAAGGTTCTATTAAATCTCTCATTAACAAAGTTTCTTTTGGAGTTGTTACTCTTTTGTCTATATGAATGATTTTGAGTCTGTTACAGGCTTGCTTAAAATATTTAGCAAACTCTCCTCCATTATCAGATAAAATTGCCGCTATTTTACCATCAACTAAAGCTTGAAGTTGAAGCAAGAAATCAAAA
>JBBIRE010000010.1:0-14944 GCA_037441985.1 Candidatus Roizmanbacteria bacterium | reverse complement strand
TGACTATTTTGTTGTCTATCCAAAAGATAAAAACATTTTGCTTAACGAAGAAAGTATTAATCAAATAAAGGAAAAAATCAAAAAAAATTTTCCCCAAATGCTTATTGAATACGATTATCGTAATGACTATTTTGTTGTCTATCCAAAAGATAAAAACATTTTGCTTAACGAAGAAAGTATTAATCAAATAAAGGAAAAAATCAAAAAAAATTTTCCCCAAATTCCTGAAGAAAGATTCAGATATTCACCAAATCGACCTCCTCCTTTACCAAAAAAAGATCAAAAAGTTAATCCAACTTTAATTATCTCGATCGTTCCTTCTCCTTCTCTTAGTGAAACAGCCAATCCTTTTTCTTCTTTATTGGAAATTCTAAGAATTCTTTATGGAATGGGGAATACTCCTTCAGATCTTTCAAAACCATCAACTGAAAATCCATTTATTTCTCCTTTTTTGTCACCAATTTTATCGCCAACATCATTTCAAAATTATCAACCTTCTATTCCTATTACTAAACCAACTAGTTATAAAAACTTTGTTTATTTCTCTCAATGTGATTCTCAATATGGCAATTATTCTATGCCGGGAGGCTGTACTATCTGTCAAGCCGGTTGCGGTCCAACAACCGTTGCGATGATTATTTCTTCTTATAAAAATCAACTCTTTTCACCAGTTGATTCAGTTAATCAATATGGAGTAAGGGTTGGTTGTAATGGATCTTCTTACCTTGATGCAATATCTATTCTTAATCAATATGGCATCAAAGTTGGTCCAATTTTTTTAGCTACCACCTATTATGGAGGAAAAAAAGCAACGGAAGTTGCTGATGAATTTAAAAAATATATTTTAGCGGGTAAAACTATCTTTGCTTTGGCTAATTTTAGAAGTGATGGCGGAGGTCATTTTTTTTGGATTATTGACGTTGACAGTCAGGGCAATATCTGGGCTTTTGATCCATATTATGGCCGATATCAAATTCCTTATAATGAAAATAGTCGATATCCTTATCCCTTGTATCGATTAGCTTTTCCACTGTCGCCTTAAAGAAAAACATAGAGCGTAGAACCCCGAAGGCACCCCATTTGGGCGTAAAACATTAAACATTAAACTTTAAGCATTAAACGTTAAACCCCGAAGGGGATCCCTTTGGGATTTCTAATTATTCATTTTGTCATTTCGATCTTCTCCACTTGGAGGAGAAGAAATCTAGAGTTAGCGTTATTATTATTTATTATTTATTTACACTCTCTTCGCTCGCTAGATTTCTCACTTCGTCCCGATAGAATCGGGACTTCGTTCGAAATGACAGTTCGTAGTTTATTAATTTAAAATATTTAATTAAAAATTTGTTATTAAAAATTAAAAATTGTTTTAAAATTTATAACTTAAAATTTAAAATTGTAATTTTTAATTTTGAATTTTGAATTTTTAATAGTTGACTAATCTCCTAATTTTCTCTATTATAAATTTATGCTTTCCTTTTACTGGTTAGGTTTAAAAAAAATTTTTAATTTTGGAAAAAAAGTTCTTCTTATTCTTTTGGTTTATTTTACAGTTATTTCGCTATTTTTTTATTTTATAAATAAAGACAAACCAAAAATCACTTATGACCCAATCAAAAAAAATCGGGAAGAGATCTATAAAGTGATCAATGATCCCCAATTTAATAAAACAACCGAGGGAAAGACAATAATTGCTTCTTATCGAATGATACTTTGTGGGATGATTGGCGAAGCTTGTACTAATAATCCCGATGATGGCGATAAGAATTTTAATCACTCACTCTTTGGTTTTGTGTCTAATCTTCTTGTCTTACCTTATGCTAATCCGCCAGCCTCTGGTGTTTATTGGGCTTACTCTGGTCTTCAAAACGCTGGCTTTGTCCCAAAAACTTATGCCGCCGAAGGTATCGGTTTTTCTGCTATTAGACCTCTGATTGAAGTGTGGAAAATTTTTCGTAATCTTTCTTATTTATTTCTTGTTTTAGTTTTAATTAGTATTGGCTTTATGATTATGTTTCGGGCAAAAATTAATCCCCAAACGGTTATTTCAATTGAAAATTCTATTCCCAAAATCGTTATCACCCTTCTTCTTATTACCTTTTCCTTCCCAATTGTTGGATTCGTGATTGATTTAATGTATGTCTTAATCTCTTTTACTATTGCTTTATTAGAACCAGGAAAATTGGTAGAAGAATTTAATGATGTTGTTACGGGAGGGAGTAGAAAGCTTATTAATGAAATCTTTTTTTCATTCCAATTTGGAGCTGCTGCTTCAGGACTTATAGATATTTTTCCTACCAGTATAAGAATAATTATTAATTTAATTACGGCTGCTCTTTCTGTTTATCTTTTTAATTTCCTGTTTTTAGGAAAGCTTGCGGGTGTTAAACAAGTTTTTATGGGTATACCAGTTTACGGCAACCTTATTGGACAAATAGTAGAAACTCTTCTTTTAATTATTCTAGTTCCAATTCTCTCACCGGTTCTTATTGCTTTCTTATTTCTTTTAACGGCGGCTTTTTTTTATTTTCGCATCTTTATTTTGCTTTTGACTAACTATATCGAGCTTTTGATTTATATTATTTTCTCGCCATTAATTCTTATTTTTGAATCGTTTCCAGGAAAGTCTGTTTTTTCTTTTTGGTTTAAAAAAATTTTTTTTAGTATTTTTGTCTTTTACTTTGTATTTGCTCTCATTAAAGTTGTCCAATTTACCGGCTCAATAATAATTCCAAGTAATTCGGGACAGTTATGGCAACCACCATTTCTTTCAAGTTTTGGTTATGAAAATTTTACTAGTTTCATTTCTCTAGGTTTCCTTTTAATCATTCCTGATATTATCAAATTTTTAAAACAAGCATTCGGAATAAAAGATATTGGTATTGGTTTTAACTTAGGAACCTTTTTTGGTAGTGTAGGAACAATTTGGAGCGGTGCTCAATTGGGACTAGGTCTTTATAGTTCATTTTCTCAAATGCCGATAATTGGTAGAAAAATTCAAGGATTTATGCAAAAGAGAGGATGGGTGGCGCCAGATTTATCACAAGAATATCTTGAAATTTTAGCTAGAAAAGCAGATTCTGCCCAGGTTGATAGTATTCGCAAGAAATATAACCTTTAACCTTAAATAAGAGATAATGGTAATTTTATACGGCTATTTATCGGACTATAAGATATTCTATTAACTTAAACTTTCTTTTTAATTTTAATCCTCTGTGAACAGAAACAGAGTTTTTAAGATGAGAGAAAAATCCATCTAAAGAGTTAGTAGTATTTATTTGGCATATTTTTAATCTTTTGAATTCTTCTTCTTTTTTTATTTTGAAATGATTTTAAACAAGCTAAACACTGATATGTTTGTCTTCTATTATGATAACCGTTCCTTTTCGTTCTATAGGAGAGACAAAATGGGCATTTTTATTCATAAAGATAAAAATTGATAATAAAATATTATTATAACAATTTAAAGTATTGATTTTAGCCGTATATTTTTAATATTGTGCCGAAAATTACATGTTTAAATAATCATGAAACACTTTAGTAACTATCAACAAAATGCCTGCAACTTTCCTTTCCTAATGAGTAATCTTAACCAAAACGCGGAATTTTTAAAACATCTACTCCGATTAATTTAAGAATAAAAACAGAAAAAATTATTAGCATTAAACCAGTGATACATGAGGTAAGGAGCTCTTGGGATTTTTTAATTTTATCTGGATTTCCTTGCGAGGTTTGCAATTGAAAAGCGGCATAAATAATACAAAATAAAGCAATTAATCCGGCAAAACCTATTACTAGTCGAAATAAATCTTCTCTTATAAAGGTGTAAACGTCAAGAGAAATACAACCAAGTGCTGTATAAAGTTTTTGCTTTTCAGGCGAAGGATTCTCTTCGAGAGGAAGACAAGCTTGACATTCTGCATATGCCGCCCCAGAGACATATTTTTCACATAACTCACTTAAAGAATTGGGAACTACAAGACACCGGCAATCATATTCCCTGCCAAATTCATTCTGATTAGCTCTCACATAAGGCACGCCGCTAATTAAGATTACTCCTCGAGTTGGGGTCGGCGGCGGTGGTTGAATGATATTTTCTGCCGGAACCAATGGAGAGCCCTCAACACAGGGACGGGTTGCTTTTGAAGCTTGAGAAAGAGGATTATATTTAAGCTGTGAAATCACATTGTCTAACTTTAAACTTCGCAGAATACTTTGCATTATTCCGCCGTAACAAATAGCCTTGAAAGGTTCATTTATTAAACAACCTAAATTCTCTGATGCTCTTTCCAACTGATCGCTTGTATTAAATCCTTCAGGGATATTGCAACACCGACTATAATCACCTCCTACTAAATTACCTTCAAAAGTTATCGATTCCTTGGGAACTCCACAAGTAAGACCATAAACATCTTCAGTAAGAGGATCAAAATGACCAATAGTTGGTGTTGGTTCGCTTCTGGATTTTGAAGTACAGTATATACTACCAATGGCTAAAGGACCTCGAGTATTACAATATCTCAAATCGTTAAAACACTTTGTTACTTTAGGCTTGTAGAAATTATAATTAGGATAATTAGATTTAATCTCACCCGAAACATCAGTTGTTACTTTCAAATCTTTAGCAATACATTCATATATCTTTCCCTCAAGACATATTGCTTGGTTAAACTCTAATGGGTAATATATATTTTTATCTTTAACAACACAAATTCCATCAGATGGCGAAGAAGGTAAAGGGGTTGGAGTTGATAATATTACATCTTCCTTGACTTTTAAAAATAAAGGTTCTGTCGCATTTTTATTTTTAGCTATCCTGTATAAAATATCATCTGACTCATTTTTGCAATCGATGTAAGTTTTTTTTTCTATCCACTTTCCTTTATCACACTGAAAATATGTTTTTCTCTGACCTTCATCAGCATTAAAAGCAAAAGAAGAAAAATTCAAAGTAGTGGTTTGATTTTCAAAAAACATAGTATAAATTAATCCATTTCCATAAAATTTTTTAATAACTTGACACACCGTACTTCCATCTTGAATCATAATTTTTTCTATATCAACTCCCTGATTTTTAAGATAAGAATTTTCACCACCTAAATGACATGAAGTGTTATTTTGAGCGTTAACAACATTTAAAAAGAACCTTTCTCCTTTTAGAATAAAAAAAGAAACGAGTAAGAAGAAAAAAAATAGAATTAAATAGGATTTTCTCATAAAATAATTACACAAAAAAATAAACCAAAATTCAATCTGTTTTTACTTTTTCTTTTCTTCAAGCTCTTCTGAAATCGCCTTTCTAATAGCCATCAACAATAAGAACAAAGCGATATACCATAAAAGCCTTGGGGCGACGTCACCTAAGATAAATTCTTTATCAGTGACCTCAAATACTCTCTCCAATTGATCTTTAGAGAAAATGCCATGCTCAGGCAAAACATTGAATTGTCTAACCAAAGCTTCAAAATAACTTCTTACCGCATTATTGTCCATCGAATAAGCATGAAGATTTTTAGTCAGAATTTTAGATAGAGAGATATTTCTTCCAAAAATAGATTTTGCTAACCAACCAATAGGTCCCAACCATTGCCATTTTGGATCTCTAAGAATACTATGCTCAATAAAAAAATTAGTCACAATCTGTGCTAAAATATAATTTGCTCGATAAGCATATTCCGGTCCAACCAATCCTGAAAGAGTATCAAAGATTTTTTTATGCAGTTTATAGATCTCATCGAATTTTTTGCTGTTTGCCGCCTCTATAAGAATATTTTCCAAATTCGGTATTTGCGACAATACTTCTTTATAGTTGGAAATATTGGCATCTTGAAGACGACTGATGGTGCTTTCTCCTGCATAAGAAATATGTTTAAAAATATCATAATAAGAAACATCGGCGGCGAAAGGATTGATATCTCCATTTCGCAAAACCCAATTGTTAGCCATTTGAAAAAAAATTGTTTGTTGTCCAAGTTTATTATACGTTCCAAAGTTAGCAAAATAATCATCAGCTTTATCATAAGAAAGTCCGGTAATTACTTGAAAAAATGAATTTTGTTCTTCGGCGAAAATTTTCCATAATTGATCGTCGCCGTTAAAATCTTCTTTCGAGAGATAAAGAATATTTTTTCTCGTTTGAATAATTTTTGCTTTCTTTTCTTGTTCATTCAAAGTATTATCATTAATAATTCTAATTATCTCTCTTCGCGCCTCTTCATTCCTTACCTTCATTCTCTCAAAAGCATCTGAAGTTCTTTCTCGGAAATAAACCATAAATTCTTTTGGATCATCAAATGGCTTACCTGTCATCGGATCATTGAATTTGCCCATATTGTTTCTCAACCATTGATTAACTCTTTCAAAAACAATAAAATTACTCCCCCATCGCTTAAGATAAATATTTCTTTTCTTCTTATTTTGCTCGCTATCGGAAGTAAAGAAGGCGCCAGTTTTATCTAAAACTTCTGGACACAATTGGGCCATAATTTGCAAAAAATCCCCTGGATTTCTTCGAAGATATCGAAAAAAAAGTTCTCCTCTTAGCTGATTCATCCGCCACATCCTTAATTCAAAAAAACTCATTTTTCGACCATCGATTTCAATCACTTTATTGTTAGGACGTTCTTTTTCTAATTGAGCCGCCTCTACCTCAGAAAATTTTTCCTTTAAAAGTCTTTGAACTTCTTTTGTTGGTCTTGCCTGGCCAAAAACACCAATCTGCCACCATAAAGAAGTGTTGCCATAAAGCTCGAGAGAAAGATCAAAAAAATTTTGCCATTCCTCTTGGGTCCAATCTTTTCTTTTATCGCTTGAAGGAGACTCAATTCCGTAGATTAATTCATATATTCTCCCCAACTCTTCTGTTATTCCTTGTACCCGCCAACCACCCCAGCTAAGAATATCGCCTGGAAGATTAAACATCGAGATTAACTCTTGATACAAACCACCCATACCAAAAAGTGAGGCCTTTGATCTTCCATCAGTCATTTCATCAGCAATTAATCCTCCATAATCCTTTAATTTTTTTTCTACTAGATTGTAAAATGCTTGGGGAACAAATTTTCTTTTACTTACTAAACGAGCTAAAACTGGCCTTTCTTGAGGTATTAAATCAACATCCATTCCTAAAAGAAACCGATTGATCAAACCGGGAACATCTAGTCCTCTCCCACCTTTCCAATTATGCTTGGCTGAAAGAAGAGACATTGATGGATGAACTTCGCGAAAGTGAGAAACCGGATCTGAAGTAGCTAAAATTTCTCCATCAATTAAAGTAGCAATCCCAATCCCTTCCGCATAAGTTCGTAGCATATCTAATTTCCACTCATCTACATCTTCTCGATACAATTTTAATCTTCTTAATTTGTCTTTTAGTCTTTCTTTGTATTGTAACTTAAACCATTCATTCCATCGAGCTCCTTCTTCATTATATTTACCGGATAATAAATCTCCCCGATATTGATTATTATTTTTTACTAAATACTCTCTAAGAAGCATGGTTAATTCATCTCGAGCGATTGCCATAAGATTACTTTTATCATCAAAAACTTCCGCCAGTTGACTGGGATAGATGTAAGAAAATAATTTTTTTATTTCCTCAATTGAACCTAAGTTTCTTGCATATAAAGGTAAATTATGGAATAACTGAGCATTGTTCATAATCCGACTCATAAACGGACCACCTTTATCTTCAAAAAAAAGCCTTATCTCTCGATTTTCAGGAGTATCAGGAAATCGCTGTTTGATTCGATCGCAAGCATAAGTAATGACTTGACTAATAAGAGAAAAATAGTGTCCCAACTCGCTTTTTTCGCGAAGAATACTGTGAAAATCTCTGCTTGTATCCTCATGGATGTATTTTAAACCTTCGTAGTAGTACCGGCGGATCAAATCTTCAAATTTCTGCATATTTTCTTTAGTGATCGTAACTTTTCCATTTTGAATAGTAAAAAATCTATCTATATTGGAAAAATCTTGTTGAGCCTCTAGAACAAATCGCTCCAACATCGGAGTATACTGGCCTAAAAATTTAGTGTTTAATTGAGTATTGAATTTTTTTCGTAAGCGGATGAATTGATCAACCTCTTGTTCACTTAATAAACCCAAACTAAGCAAAAAAGACCGCTCTTCGGACGGACGAAATGAAATCTGAATTTCAAGAATTTGCCTGTTTTCTTTATCAGTTCGTGTTCGACTCTGATATTGTTCCCAAATCTTTCTCCACAGTCTGATGTAATCTAATCTTTCCTCTTCTGTCATATAAGATTGATTTTCATCTACGCTTGACTCATTTTCCCCTTTAATCTTTAATCTTTCTATTGTATCTCTCGTTATGGAAGTAATCTTCCCCTCCTCGCCCCCTTTTCTCAACGCTTCTTTAACTCTTTCAGCTAATTTAGGATTAACTGACGCAAGAATCTCAAAGTCTTTTTGAAACTCTGATTTTGGTTGATCAGGCGAATTGATAATAATATCTTTTTCTCCTAAAAGATAGGGTGATAAGTAAGCAACTAAGTGGTTAGCTTGAGAAGTAGACGGATTGGGAATTTCTTCAACCACTTTTTGTAAAAATGCTTGGGCTTCAGGTTTTTTGGCGACGACAATCCCTTGTTTAACTGCTTCGGTTAATTTAATGAATCGAGCAGCGACATTTTCTTTTTCTTTTCCTGTAATTGGCGATCCTCCTTTTATTTTTACTCTTTCTTCGTCTTCAACCACTCCTCTCGCTTCTTCAATTACTTCACTCACTTGTTCCAATAACTGTTTTGCCAATTCCTTTTTTGCCTGTTGCGGAACAGGTGATTGTTCTGCTTTTCTAATTGCCTCTCTTACCTCACTCTTCGCCTGCTCGCGAAAGTCGCCTTTGCTTCGTTGTTGATCATTTTCATTCGATGACATATAAAAAGTATATCAAAAAAAGGGGTTGACAATTTAAGAAGACTTGCTTTGTATAACCAATTTTCTTTCTTTTCCCTCTCCTTCTGAATGACTTTCCAGTTCAGGATAATTTTTGGAAATAAATTCGTGAATAATTTTCCTTTCAAAAGATGAAAGTTTTCCAAGCGCTGCTTGTTTTTTTTCTTTTTTTACTTCTTCAGCAATTTTTCTTGCTAAAGTTTCTAATTTTTCCTTTTGTTTTTCCCGATAATCATTAACATTAACTAAAATCTGAATTGGTGATTGAAATTTTTTGTATAAAATTACTTCAATAATTTTTTGAATCGCTCGAATTGTTTCCCCATATCGACCAATTAAAGTAGCTGCTTCTTCGGTTTTTATTAAAACTAAATATCGACCCTCTTCTTCTTTTACTTCAATTTCGTATTGATCAATAATTTTTTTAATTAACTCTTCAACCTCATTTTTGATAATTGAAATTTTTTCCATTATTTTTTGAAACTTCTTTTTGATTGGCTTGACGATAGTAAATTATACTAAAAATTGAGAAAATATTCCAATACAAAGAAAGACCGACTGGTAAACTATATGAAAAATAACCAATCATTGCTGGAAAGAAAAACTTCATCTGCATATTCATCGCTTTTTGAAAATCCTCACTGCTCGATTCGGTTTTTTTTGTTTCTTTTTTTTCTTCTTTTACCTCTTCTTTTTTCTCGATTTGAGCTATCGGTGTGGAAAACTGAGTTTGGTAGTATTGGAGAAAAGCGGTGATTAAAGGGATTAATAAATAAAACCACTGGTTGCTTTTTGCCGGCGATTGAGCTAAATTAAAACCAAAAAACCAAGGATTGATTTCATTAATTTTAAAAACAGGGTCGATTAACACTTTGTTTATTTCCTTAATTAAAAGATTGCTTTTTCCATTCATCAAAAATAAAGAAAGGGTTTGATATAAAGCGATAAAAATAGGAAATTGAATAATCATAAAAAGACAGCCTGAGGCTGGATTGATCCCATGTTTTTGATAAAGTTTCAACTGCTCTTCTTGGAGTTTTTTTTTATCATCCTTGTGTTTTTTTGATAGATAATCTAAATGAGGTTTTAGCTGTTGGACCTTTTTTGCCGTTTCCATCTGATTTTTAAAAAAAGGATGAAGGATTAAACGAATAATCACCACTAGTCCAATAATCGCCCAACCAAAAGCCCCGGGAATTTTTAAAAATGATAAACCCTTGTATAAAATTACTAAAATATTGACAATTGGATAAACAAAAACTTGGTTAAAAAAATTGGGTTGAAGCATAATTTTTTTAAATTTATATTGCTAATCTTTTTCTTCCTTTTAATCTTCTTCGTTTTATCACCTTTCTTCCATCAGCAGTTTTCATTCTTTTCAAAAAACCATGTTTCTTTTGTCTTTTTTTCTTTTTTGGTTGATAAGTTCTTTTCATAGATTTAATTTTAAACTGATATTAAATTTTGCTGATAAATTGATTCTCCTTTTTTAAATACCTGCCAAATCGCCTCGGTGACAAACGGAGCAAATGGGTGTAACATCAATAAACAATTTAAATACACCTCTTCCAATCTAGTAAAGAAATTAATTTTATCATTTTCTTCTAATTTTTTCGACTCTTCGATATAAAAATCAGCTAAATGATGCCATAAAAAATTATGAAGCAAAACCAATGCTGGCGAAAACCGATAATTCTTCATTAACCTCAAATATTTTCTTTTTATTTCTTTAAATTCCTTTTCAAGCTTTAATAATAATGACATTTTGTTATTGATTTTGAATTTTGAATTTTGAATTTTGAATTCTCGATTTAAGTATATAAATCGACCTATATTCCATACTTTATTGATAAAATTTCTCATACCAATAATTCGCTCTTCAGAAAAATTGATATCGGCTCCTAAAGTCGTCTCATATATCAAGGCTAAACGCAACGCATCTGCCCCATATTTATCAATCATCTCCATTGGATTAATGACATTCCCTTTACTTTTACTCATTTTTTGTCCTTTTTTGTCTCTCACTAACCCATGTAAAACAACATTGAAAAATGGCGGTTTTTTTGTGACAAAATAACCAATCATAATCATCCGCGCCACCCACCAAGGTAAAATATCATAACCCGTCTCCATCACCGTCGTTGGATAAAAATATTCAAAAATTGTTTTTCTTGGCTCTTTTTTGAAATTTGAAATTTGGAATTTGGAATTTTCTTTTTGTGTCATCAAAGTGGCAAACGGCCATTGCGCTGAAGAAAACCATGTGTCAAAAGTAGTAGAGACCGAAACAAAATGATTTTTTTGACAATATGGACATTTTTTTGGTGTCTCAACCGAAACAAACCATCTTTTACAAATATTGCAATAATAGGCTGGAATTTTAATGCCCCAAATTATTTGTCTTGAAATATTCCAGTCATGAAAATGATCTAACCACCATAAGAGAATTTTCTTAAATTTTTTCGGATAGATTTTTATTTTTTCTCTGACAATCAATTCCTTTGCTTTTTTCGCTAATGGTTTAATTTTAATAAACCAATTCTCCATTGGTAATGGCTCAATGACTTGACCACATTTATAACAGGTACCAACTCGATGAGTATGGTTTTCTTCTTTAACCAACAAACCAAGTTCTTTTAATTTTTGAAGAACCAATTCTCTGGCTTCCAAAACTTTTTTTCCTTGAAATTCTTGAGGAGTTAGAATAGTCATTTTTCCTTCCATATCAATCACTTGTCTCAGTCCTAAATTGTGTCTTTTAGCCATCTCCCAATCAGTTGGATCATGAGCCGGAGTGACTTTTACTGCTCCTGTGCCAAACTTTGGATCAACGACTTCATCAGCAATAATTTTAATCCCACAATTAACAATTGGTAAATTAACCGCTTTTCCGATTAAATTTTTATAACGCTTATCTTTTGGATGGACTGCCACTGCCATATCACCCAACATCGTCTCCGGTCGAGTAGTCGCCACGGTTATTCCGCCTTTTTCTGGATGCATCAGTTCAAAAGGATAAAGAATGTACCAAAGTTTACCTTTTTTTTCTTGATAAACCACTTCCAAATCGGAAAAAGAAGTTCCGCAATTAACACAGTAATTAACAATCGCTTTATCGTAGTAAGCCAGACCTTGATCGAATAATTTCTTAAAAGTTTCTTTAACGATTTTAACAACATCATTATCTAGGGTAAATTTTCTTTTTGACCAATCTAAAGCAAATCCCAATCTTCTAAGTTGACTCTCCATTTTATTTCGATTCTCTTGAACAAAATCCCAAATCATTTTGAAAAGAATGCCCTCATCAAAATCAAAGCGGCTTTTCCCTTGTTTTTTAAGATGTTTTTCAAATACGAACTGAGTTTCAAAACCGGCATGATCAGCTCCAGGCAACCATAAAACTTCATCTCCTATTAATCTGTGAAAACGAATCATTATATCCTCATAAACATACATCGCATGACCAAGATGTAAATCAGCATTCGCATTTGGTGGAGGAAGAATAATTGAAAAAGGTTTCTTTTTTTGATCAACTTTGGCTTCAAAAAGATTACTCTTTTCCCAAAATTGATAAATTTTTTCTTCGTGTAATTCAGGTTGATATTTTGGTTCCATAATTAAATTACTATTATATAATTTTCTTTATGAATTGGTTAATTATCTCTTTAACCTGGTATTTTTTTCTTTTCTTTTTAGGTTTAATTTTTTTTCCTTTAACAAAAAGAGTTTTTTTTAAATTTAATTTTGATCATGCTTATCCTTTTGCTAAAACATTAGCAATAGTTTTTCTCTCTTATTCAATTTACTTTTTAGCCACTTTAAAAATTATCTCTTTTGAAAGAGTTTATTTTTTTTTAATAATCTTTCTTTTTACCCTTATTAACTGGTTAATCTATAAAAAAGCCAATAAAGAAGAAAATAAAGCTAATTTTCTTTTGCTAATTTTTGAAGAATTTTTGTTTTTAATTGCCTTTATTTTTTTAGTTTTTGTCCGTGGTCAAGAACCTTCAATTAGAGGATTGGAAAAATTTATGGACTTTGGTTTTATTAATTCCATCCTCCGCTCAAAATACTTTCCTCCGCTTGATATGTGGCTTTCAGCCGATAATATAAATCCTAAAGGCTATCCAATCAATTACTATTATTTTGGTCATCTAACTGGTGCTTTCTTGATAAAATTAATCGGTGTCAAACCATCAATTGGTTATAATCTTATCCTGGCAACTATCTTTGCTCAAGGAATCACTTTAGTTTTTTCTTTAATTGCCAATATCATCTTCTTGTATAAAGATAAAATTTCTTACAAAAAAATCGTCTTTTTTTCGCTTTTGGGGAGCTTTATTGCTAATTTAGGCGGCAATCTTCATACAATTTATATCTTTACCTCAGGCTACCCAAATGAAAACCCTATCCCTTTTTGGCAAATTTTTTCTTTTTGCAATACTCTCTTTCCCCGCGCCTGTCAAGCACTAGAAAAAACTCTTTACCCTTATTGGTATCCCAATGCCACTCGATTTATTCCCTACACTATTCATGAATTTCCTTCTTATTCTTATGTCGTCGCTGATCTTCATGGTCATGTCTTTGATATCCCTTTTATTCTCATTACAATCTCTTTAATTTTTCATTTTTATTTTGCCACAATTTCTCAAAAGCAACAATCTTTTTCAATTATCATTCCTTATTTAAGCCTAATAGGCTTTTTCATTGCTGTTAATTATATGACTAATGCTTTTGATGGTCCGATTTATTTTCTTTTTTTCATCTTTCTTTCTTTATTGACATTCAAATCCCTTGAAAAAACACTTATCGCCTTATTGATTGTTCTTGTATCTTTTTTAATATTCTCTTTTCCCTTTTCTTTTTATTTCAAACCTTTTGTTTCCGGAATTGGTGTTAATTGTAGCTCTAACTTTTTAACGAAAATTGGAAAAATCGGTCCTTTTCTTTTTGAAAAAAACAATTGCCAGATCTCACCGCTATGGATGCTTTTTACTCTTTGGGGATTTTTTTGGATAAATTTTATTATTTTTCTTTTTGTCAAAAAACAAATTGAAAATCAAAAAAATAATTCACTATTAAATTTTTTTATTTTCTCTCTTTTTGGCTATTCAACCTTTCTTATTTTTATTCCAGAATTTTTTTATATCAAAGATATTTATCCCGCTCATTTTCGAGCTAACACAATGTTTAAACTGGGCTATCAAGCTTTTATTCTGATGTCAATTGCCTCAACCTTTGTTTTTTATTTAATTAAAAGAAGCGCAAATATGATTTCTACTTTTATTTTTGGTTTCTTTTTTATCTTTATTTTTATTTATCCTTTTTTCGCCTTCCCTTCTTATTACGGTAATTTAAATAAAATACCAGAACTCGATGGCGAAAAATGGTTAGAAAGCTTTTATCCTCAAGATAAAGAAATTGTTGAATTTATCAATAAAAATATCAGAAATCAGCCTGTAATTCTAGAGGCTCAAGGAGATTCTTATACTGATTTTGAAAGAATCTCTGCTTATACTGGTCTACCAACTGTAGCTGGTTGGTGGGTTCATGAATGGCTTTGGCGGGGAAGCGCTGACGTTGTTGGTAAAAGAATTCCTGATATCCAGGAAATTTATGAAGGAAAAGATA
Organism: Candidatus Roizmanbacteria bacterium; assembly: GCA_037441985.1. Classification (GTDB taxonomy): domain Bacteria; phylum Patescibacteriota; class Microgenomatia; order UBA1406; family GWC2-37-13; genus JBBILO01. Next base: position 397 of record JBBIRE010000010.1, on the reverse strand, counting down.
TCAAAAAAACAATTAATTTAATTAAAAAATATCAGATAAAATATGTTGTTATCTCTCAAATGGAGCGTCAAAAATATTCTAACTTAAATACAGATAAGTTTAATCAAATTGGCAAAAAAATTTTTCAGTCTTCAAACAAACTTGGGGCTTTGTATCAAGTAAAATTTCGATAAATATGCCTAAGTTAAGAAACATAGATAACACTTCTGTATCACAATATATTAATAAATATGAGCTCAGGAAAATTAAGTAATGCAAGAACATATTCTTTAACATATAATCTCCCATATTGGTTTTACAAGTTGGTAAAAAAGCATCCTATGGGAGAAATATCGCCTATTGCCCAACTGCGGTTATCTACTTGAGTTTTATTATCAAATTAAAAGTGTTTCTGTTG
>JBBIRE010000009.1:0-17145 GCA_037441985.1 Candidatus Roizmanbacteria bacterium | reverse complement strand
TATGAAACTCAATCACCTGAAGTCTAAATTGAGCTTCTTTTGATTTTGAAAATGAAAAGATAGAGCTTAAGTGTTTCATAGATTTTTTTTATATAAAGGGGTACCAAAGAATATATCCTGATATGTGGTTGAGACTCCAATTAATTCCTTCATTAATCTAATTTTTTATCCCTAAAGAGTCTCATATGTTTCGTAACTTTTTCAGTCTTAAAATCGATAAAAATATGTCGAAAAAGGTTTATCAATTATCTGGGTATAGATTTTTTTGTCCCAACGAGGAATCTTAAACCCATGTGAGATAACAATGGTTCCTTTTTTCAATTCTTTTTCAAACTTTTTTCTTAAAACCATGAGTTGTTTCGGCAGTAAAAAACAATAAATAAAATTAGCTTTTCTTAAATTAATATCGAAAAAATTCCTAAACAAATATTGAGGGTTATTTTTTTTATTAAACCAAGACTTTAATTTTAAAACAACAATAAAAAATGGATTGATTTCGATTCCTATCCCTTTCACCTGATAATATTTAACAGCAAAATTGATAATTCTTCCATCGCCACAGCCTAATTCATAAAAATAACTATTTTTTTTTAGCCTCGCTTTTTCTAAGATATCTTTAATTTTCTTTTTATTTGTTGGAACAAAAGGAGCGCCATAAAAGCATGAAATCAGCAAAGATATTAAATAGAAATTAAATATTATTAAAAAAGATAGAAAAGCAATTAGTATTGCTAAATATAAAAGAATCATTATTAATCTAAGTCACTTTAATCTTTAGCGACTGATAAGAAACATAAGGAATCAATGCGAGAAATCTCGCGTATTTTACTTGTTTCGATAAATATCGTTGATGTTTAGCGCAAAGTCCGGTTTTTTTTCGATCAAGAATCTTTCCTCGAGGCGATAAAAATTTAATTAGATTATCAACATCCTTGAAGTTTGGATTGATCTTAAATTTGCAATAAAAACAATTCATATTTTAACACCAATTTAATAAATTATTAAAATGGAATGTCTTCCGGATTAACATCTTCTTGATTGGTCGAGGACTCAGTGCTTAAATTATCTTCAGATAGATCGTCCTTCGCTTCTTTCTTCAGTTGTTTGTTATCTTCTTCTTGTGTTTTTGAGTCTAATTTCTCGCTTGTCTCCACTTCAATCACTGATTCTTCCTTTTTGCTTCGGTTATCAAAACTAACAAAATCGTCAAGAACAATTTCAGTAATGCTTTTTTCTTGATTGTCTTTTCCAGTATAAGTTCGGTATGTGATTCTTCCTTCTAAATAAACTTTTTTTCCTTTGGTAAGAAGTTTGGCACATAATTCTGCCAATTTTTGCCAGGCAACAATACGATGATATTGAACTTCTTCTTTTTTTTGACCATCACTGGTCAACCAACTCCGATTGGTGGCGAGTCCAAAAGTACAAACAGCCACCCCTTCTGGGGTATATCGTAATTCAGGATCACGGGTTAAATTACCAATTAAAATTACTTTATTAACACAACGATTAGCCATAGCTATTTTTATTTAACTAGTAATAAATAACGAATAATTTTCTCATTATAATTTAACCATTTTCTTAATTTTAAGATATTTTTTTTCTCTGTCGATAGATCAAATAAATAATAGAAAGCTTTTTTAAATGATTTTATTTTATAGGCGAGAGATTTTTCACCCCATTCATCTTCTTTATTGATGGTAATTTTATTTTGATTGAAAAAATCTTTAATCTGACTTATCTCTTCTTTATTTCTAAGAAGAAGAACCAGTTCGTATGTGTTCATTAATTTTAAATTACTATAAAATATAAAATTAACACTTAAATGATTTAATATTTATTATATGAAAAAAATTCAAAAAATCAAGAGATTAATAACTTTTATCTTCTGGCTATTTCTTTTAGGCAGTCTTATTTTAACAAAAGCGACGAATCTAGATTGGGGATTGCCATCTCCTATGCATCCCGATGAAAGAAATATGGCCGTCGCTCTTCAAAATCTTCAGTGTCCAAATTTTGAATTATTGTCAAACTTAAATTTCAATCACTTTTTAAACTGGTTGAAGAATTGTTATAATCCTCATTTTTATGCCTATGGACAATTGCCTCTTTATTTAGGTTATTTTTTTATTGCTCTATTTAATTCCTTGATAAACTCTAGTTCGCAAATTATTAATTTTTACCAAGCGGTAATTTCTTTGAGAATGATCTCTTTTTTTTCAAGTATTTTTAATTTTTTTATTCTTTATAAATTATTAAAACTTTTTTATCATAAACTAACAAAAAGGTTTTATTTTTTGTTATTAACTTTTATTTATGTGCCTTTTTTTATTCAATTTGGTCATTTCGGAACAACAGAATCTTTGCTAATGTTTTTTTATTCAACTATTGTTTATGTTTGCTTGAAAAATTTAAGGAACAAATCTTTTGATAACAAAAATATTTTTTACCTTGGATTATTGTCTGGTTTAGCCTTTGGAACAAAAATAAGTAGTTTTATTTTTGTTGTTCCTGTAGTTTTGGTTATTTACTATCAAAAAAAAACCCTTATTGAGAAGCTTAGTCTGTTTTTAAATTTTTTTATTATTACCTTATTTTTTTTCTTGATTTCTTCGCCTCATAATTTTATAAACTATAAAGAATTTTTATCATCTATGGATTACGAAACAGCAGTAGCAACAGGAAGAATAAAAGTTTTTTATACATATCAGTTTGAAAATAGTATCCCGATAATATTTCAAATATTTAAAATTTTTCCTTATAGTTTTGGCTGGCCATTGTTTATCCTTTTTTTATTAGGGTTTATTTTTACATCATGGAGGGATAAAAAATTTTTTGTGATTAAACTGAGTATTATCTCTTATTTTTTAACTAATGGTATTCTTTATGCTAAATGGAGTCGATTTTTAACACCAATTTTTCCATTGATGCTAATATTGGCAGCTTTTTATTTAACTAAAATTAAATCTAGGTTTTTATATCTTCTTATAATACTTATTTCAATAATTCCTGGGGTTGCTTTTTTGTCTATCTATCAAAATGAGGATATAAGAATAATTGCCTCAAAATGGATGTACAATAATTTGAAGAATAACTCTTTTATCCTGTCAGAAACGGCCAATGTTGTAGATATTCCTTATGTGATCGAACAAATTGATAAAAAAAATTTTAAATATGTTTCATTTAATTTTTATGATTTAGATAATAATTATGAATTACAAATGAAACTTAAAGAATATTTAAAAACAGCTGACTATATCCTAATTCCTTCAAGAAGAATAGCTTATAATTATACCTGTTTTTTCAACCCCAATGATATTGCTTATTATAAAAAGAGGTGTCAAGAAATATTAAAAAAATTTCCGATTCTTCAAAACTATTATTACAACCTTCTTTACTCAGGGAATTATAAATTAATTAAAACTTTTTCCAACTTTCCAAAAATCGAATTTTTTGGAAAAACTCTCATCGAGTTTCCAGATGAAAAAGCAGAGGAGACTTGGACAATATTTGACCACCCAGTGATTAGAATCTATAAAAAATTATAAAAAAAATTTTAAAAAATATCTACCGAGATAAAAATTCTCTACTTTTTTATAAAAGTTTTCATCCTAATTTTATTTAAAAAATTATTTAAAAGAGGTTGTCAGATTATAAATTGGTGTAATGACCGACATCACCAAAAAACCAACTCCAATGCCAAGAAACACCAAAATCGCTGGCTCAATCAAGGCAGTGGCTGATTTTAATGCTAATTCAGACTCCATTTCAAAATATTTGGATATTTTTTCATAAGTTTCATCTAAATGACCTGTTTCTTCACCAACTGTCGTCATCTGAATTAAAATCGGTGGAAAGATACCGGCATTATTTAAAGCAGTGCCCAGTGTTTTCCCTTTTTCTACTTCTTTATAAATTTGTTCAAAAGCTTTTTTGTAAACAAGATTATCAACAATGTCGGTAATAATTCGTAAACCATCTAAAATAGAAATTCCGCTTTTAATTAAGATCGATAATGTTCTTGTCGTGTTAACTAAAGCAGCTTTTTGAATAATTTGACCAAAAACCGGAATCTTTAAAAACTTTTCATCAATTTTGTATTTAATTGCTTCGATTTTAAACAATCTCTGAGCACTAATGAATAAACCGAAAATCATTATTAAAATTAACGGCCACATTTTAACCATAATGTTAGAAATAAAAATAAGAATTTTCGTTGTTAAAGGAAGATCGATATTAAAATCTTTATAAAGTCCTAATAACTTTGGAATAACAAAAGTAATCATGATAAACATTACGCCAATCATCGCCACGATAATAATAATTGGGTAGATAAGAGCGGAACTGATTTTGCTCTTAAATTCTTTTTCACTTTCAAGAGTATCCGCTAGTTTAAGGAGAATTTCATTGAGCTTACCTGATGCCTCACCCGATCTTACTAGAGCAATATATAAGTTAGAAAAATAATTTTTATTTTTTTTTAAGGCGTTGGATAAACTATTTCCGCTCTTTATTTCTTTATCTATGTCTTCAAGTAAATTACGATAACTTTTTTTTATTGTTTGTTGTTTTAAAATATTAAGAGCATCAATCAGTGTTAATCCGGCATTAAGAATCATTGCCAATTGACGAGTAAAATTAACAATATCATCAAACGTTACTTTATTAAAGTAATTAGAAATCAATGGAATGTCACCTGAAACTATCGATTGGATATCAATTATAAAGTAACCTTCGTTTTTTAAAAAATTAATTAATGAATTTTCGTTATCTGATTCGATAACTTTGGTAAAAGTTTTATTGTCTTTGAAGACTTTAACTTGGTATTTCATTTTTATTTGATAAATTTTTTTACTTCATTTGGTCGAATCGCATAAAGATAAGCAGTCTCCATAGTAATTAATCCTTGATTGTATAGTTTTAAGAGATATTTTTCAAAAATAATCATCCCAGAAGATTCAGAAGTCTCCAAAACATTATCTAAAAGGTGAATTTTTCCCTCTCTGATGATCGAGGAAACGGAGGGAGTATTATGAAGAATTTCTAAAGCAGGAATTCGATAAGAGTTGTCGAAAACCGGAATTAATCGTTGGGCGATAACCGTTCGCAAAACAGCCGCTAACTGCGTTTTGGCTTGATTTTGTTGATGGGAAGGAAAAACATCAATAATCCTATTAATCGCTTCTGGCGTGGAGCCGGTGTGAAGTGATGAAAAAACTAAATGACCGGTTTCGGCAATCGTCAAAGCCGCTTGAATAGTTTCATAATCTCTCATCTCACCAATGAGAACAACATCAGGATCTTCGCGAAGTGCTGATCGAAGAGCGGCTCGCCAGGATAAAGTGTCTTGATGAATTTCTCGTTGTGAAATAATGGATTTTCCCTGAGGAAATAAATATTCGATTGGATCTTCAATCGTAATGATATGTTTAAAATAGTTAAGGTTGATTAAGTTAATAAGAGCAGCAATCGTTGTTGATTTACCTTCACCGGTGGGACCGGTAACAAGAATTAATCCTTGATTAAAATCAGTAATTGATTTTAAATCTTCTGGAAGATTAAGATCTTTTAAACTGCCGATAGTTTTATTTATTAAACGAAAAGCAGCCGCTAGTTTTTCACGGCTAAAATAAATATTAGTTCTGAATCGATATCCCTTATATTCGTAAGCGAGATCAATTTCTTTATTCAAAAAAAGATTTTCCTTTTGCTCAGGAGTCAAAATTGAGAAAATTAAGCTCTTTAAAGTTTCTTCGTCTAATTTTGAATATTGTGGTAAAGAAAATAATTGATTATTTATTTTGATAGTAGGATGGTAATTATATATTAAATGAAGATCAGAAGCATTTTTTTTAATAGTTTCATCAAAAAGATCAAATATTGTCATAGTTGTTAAGTTTAAGCTTCAGCCACTCTCAATACCTCTTCGATGGTCGTTATCCCATCTAAAACTTTTAAATAACCATCTTGAAGAATGGTAATAAATCCTTCTTCTAAAGCTTGTTTTTCGATTTCTTTTGCCGATACCTGCTTTGTAATTAATTTATTAATCTTTGGAGTAATTTTCAAAACCTCAAAGATTCCAATTCTTCCTAAATAACCAGTATTATTACACTCGCTACAACCCATACCTCGGTATAACCTTAATTGATCGTTACTATCATTAGGAAATAATGGTCCAAGGGATTTTTTAATTTTTTCTATTATCTCCGGTTCGGGAATAAAATTCGTTTTGCAATGCGAACAAATTCTTCTAATAATTCTTTGAGCAATACTAGCATTAAGGACCGATGAAATTAAAAATGGCTCAGCCCCGAGATCAATCAACCTAGGTATGGCGGTAGCCGCATCATTGGTGTGAAGTGTCGAAAAAACTAAGTGACCGGTTAATGCGGCTTGAATCGCTAACTGAGTCGTCTCTGTATCACGAATTTCTCCAACAAGAATAATATTTGGATCCTGGCGTAAAAATGCTCGTAAACCACTGGCAAAAGTTAAACCTGCTTGGGGGTTGATTTGGACCTGATTTATTCCTTCTATTTGATATTCAACCGGATCTTCAAGAGTGACAATGTTTACTCCTGGCTTATTCAATTTTGATAAAACAGAATAGAGTGTTGTTGTCTTACCAGAGCCGGTTGGCCCGGTAACTAAAATAATCCCATAAGGTTTAGTAATCGCTTCTTCTAAATCTTTTAATTGACTTCCTCTTAGACCTAACTGATAGAGTGAAGGTAGACCACCTGTCTTTTTCAATAACCTCATAACAATTTTTTCGCCGTTGACCGTCGGTAATGTCGAAACACGTAAATCAATCTCTTCATTGCCAAATCGATAGCTAAACCTTCCGTCTTGAGGAATTCTTTTCTCATCGATCTTCATACCAGAAAGAATTTTAACTCTCGAAACAAGTGCCTCATGAATTTCTCTTGGAAGACTTAATTTTTCATGAAGAATACCATCTATTCGGTATCTGACCCTTGTTCGATATGGTGATGGTTCAATATGTATATCTGAACTTCGGCTTTTTATAGAAAAATCAAGAATGGTGTTAACAATTTTTGTTATTGGCGCCTCTTTGACTACAGCCAGTTCAGGAGAGGGGGATTTCTTTTTGACAATCGTTGACTCTGACAAGGCTTCAATCACTTCATTGGAAATTGATTGAAGGTAATTATTTTCAATGGCTTTAGTAATATCATCTGGAAATGCGAATAAAAAAACAACTTTTTTACCAGTTTTATTTTCTAAAAAATTTTTTAAATGAAGATTGTAGGGATCGCTAGTCACTATATAGAGCTCATTAGTATCATTTTTTAATTGAAGGGGGGAAATTGAATATTTCCGAGCGATAGAGATGGGAATTAAACTTAGAGATTGAGGATCGATAGGTGTATTAAGGATATCAACCGTGGGAATTTTTAAGAGTTGGTTAATGGCATCTAATAGTATTTGTTTTCTAACAAGTTCTTTTTTTAACAGATATAAAATTATTGGCTCGTTTGCATTAAGAGAGTCCACTTCATAAAAATTAGCTTTATCTTTTGAAATGATGTTTTTTTCAACAAGATAATTTAAAAGTGTATGCGGCGAGATATCAACCATAAATTAAATATATTTAGAATTTTAAAAAATTGCAATATAATTTTAGAATGATTCCGCAATTAATTATCTTTAAGAATAGAACCAATCTTGACAAATATATCGAAGAAGAGATAAAAAACTTTCATATTAATTTATCTCATATTGTTAAAATTGAACCACTCAAAGAAAGAGAGATTACGATTAATCAAATTAGAGAAGTTAAAAAAATTTTTAAATACACCAAAAAAGAACTCTCTTTAATAATTTTTTATCATTTTGATAAAGCCAATATTGAGGCTCAAAATGCCTTATTAAAAACCCTTGAGGAGCAAACAACTAACAATCTAATTATTTTAGCGGTGAAGAACCTTAATAAATTGCTACCGACGATTATTTCAAGAGTTAAAATTATTTACCTAAATGAATCCGAACCTGATTTTAAATATCATAAAAATGATGTTGCTGAAGTAGAAAAAGTCTTATTTGATTCAAATTTAACTGCACATTTTGCTAACCCCTTTTTTGAAGTTAACACAAAAGAAATGGCAATTTATTTTCTTTTAATAATAATATATCTAACAAAAAACTTTTTTTATAAAATCAAACCAAGAAGCGAAAAAGATCTTTCACTACTCCCAAAAATTATTAAAGAAGGAATCAATCTTATCAATTTAATTGAAAATAACAATATTAACCCGCAATTAGCATTAGATAACTACTTGATTTTAATAAAAAAAGAAATTATGATAAATAAAGATGCTAAAAGTAGGGAATAAATTGAATTCTAAAAATTCTTTTACCTTAATTGAGCTATTAGTTGTCATTGCCATTATCGGCGGTTTATCAACTCTTTTAGTGCCTAATTTTATGGGCGCTCGTGAACGGGCAAGAGACGCTCAACGAAAATCTGATTTAAAACAAATTCAAAAGGCTTTAGAGATGTATCGTCAAGACAAAACACCAATCGCTTATCCAACGGCGACTGCTAATCGCTTTGGTGTTTGTGGCAGTCAATTTACCTCAGGAAGAACTGTCTATATGAACAAAATTCCATGCGATCCTCTTGGTCCAACTCCTTATTATTATTCAGTTGATAATAATAACCTGACTTACACTCTTTGCGCTTGTATCGAAAATAAGACTGACCCCGAAGCGACTGATGTCAGTTGTGGTGAAACCTGTCCTTCAGGCAAATATTATCAACTTAATCAACCATAATATATGAAAAAAAGAAAAAAGGGGTTTACATTACTTGAAGTGTTAGTCGTTATCGGCATTATCGCTGTTTTAGTTGGTTTAGGAACGACATCATATTCAACCGCTCAAAAAAAAGCTCGTGATGCAAAAAGAAAAAGTGATTTAAAAGCAATTCAAAATGCTTTAGAGCAGTATTATTCAATTTGCGGTTATCAATACCCAACCCCTAATAGAGGAAAGTTTACTACAATTTACTGTCCAAATCCCACCCAAGGAATTCTTACCAACGTCCCTTCGGATCCAAAAACGACAACACCATATCCTTGCAATGGTTGTACCGAAACAAATTATCAGATTTGCGCATCAACAGAAACAGAACCAACACCATGCGTTATCAATCAACAATAAAAATATGAAACAAAGTTTTACTTTAATTGAAATCCTAGTTGTCGCGACAATTATTGGATTATTAGCTGTTGGAGGAATGGTTTCCTACTCTCAAATTACTAAACAATCTCGCGATGCCAGAAGAAAAGCTGATTTAGAACAAATAAGAGCGGCTTTGGAAATGTATCGCTCAAATAATAATTATTACATTAGTGCTTCCAATAGGGGTAATTGTTCCACCGTTTTATCCTATTTAACTTCGGGAACAATTTATCTCCAAAAAATTCCCACTGATCCTAAATCAACAAATTTTTATTACTGCAATATCTCTAATAATGATTTTACTATCGGTGCTTATTTAGAAACATCCAACGTAACTTGTGTCAGTAGACAATGTGGCAGTAACTGTACTTATTGTTTAGGACCTTATGGGCAAAAATAAGAAAAAATTTCCTATTTATAATTTATCTTTTACTTTAATTGAAATTCTTGTTAGTGTCTCCATTGTTTTACTTCTTTCTGGTTTAGGATTGGCTTCATACGGCCAACAAATTCAAGAAAAAAAATTAAAAGAAGAAGGGCAAAAATTAGTCGACATACTGGAATTAGCAAAACGAAAAGCGTTCGCTGGGGACAAATCAAATCAAATATGTAATGATTTTAATGGGTATCAAGTTTATTTTAATAATCCAAGTCAATATTTTTTAAGACTCTGTTGTAATTTAAGATGTACTTCATATAATAATATTCAATCGTATCTGATTTCTTTTACTTTTACCTCTCCTTCAGCAAATAGTTATATCTGGTTTAAGCCCTTGGTTTCTGAACTAAAATTTAGTAGTGGTAGTTCTCTTACAATAACAATTAAAAATAGCAATATTAACAAATGTATTTCAATCGTTGTTTCCAGATTTGGTTTAATAAATTTAGACGACAGTTTAATTTCTTGTTAACAATATTGAAAATATAATATGACTAAAAAATTAAAAAATGAACAATCGTTTACCTTAGTTGAAGTTTTAGTTTTTTTAACGATTCTTTCTCTTTTTTTCATCACCGTATCCGCTATCACCACCTATTCTTTAAGAAACCTGAAAACACAAGAGAATAAAATGATCGCCACTAATTATGCCCAACAATTATTAGAATGGTTAAGGGGTCAAAAAGAGAAAGATTGGAATGAATTTGCAAAAAAATCTTCAACAACTGGAATCACTTATTGTTTTAATAACAATTTATCACTTGACAGTAATTTTCCAACTTCAGGCAGATGTAATAATTATAATTTAGATTTGCGCTTTAAAAGAGAAGCAACGTTAACTAATCTAACCAATAATCCGGTGGCTAAAATAAAATTAGGAATTACGGTGAAATGGCAGGAAGGAAACAATATTTTTTCTGTTCCTCTTGATACTATTTTTTCTATCTGGGAATAAAAATGAAAAAAAAAGGTTTTACCTTAATTGAAATTTTAGTCGTTATTGGAATAATTTCCATTTCACTTCCGGTATTGTTTAACATTTTTTATGCTCTAGTAAGACAACAAGTTAAAATCAATCGATTGACCGAGGTCAAACGGCAGGGTGATTATATTTTAAATATCATAAAAACTTTAATTATTAATCAAGCGATAAGCATTCACAACAATATTCCTCCTAGTCCTATCAGTTGTTCATCAACTCAAAATATTACCGCTAATAATTACTTTCTTGATAGGCAAGGAACATATTTTCGGTTTTGTCAATCAAGTTCCGGAACAACGTGCGATAATTCAGAGAACTATATCGCCTCATCGTCATCACTTGCTAGTGTAGGTACCGTTGCTTTAAATAACAACAAAACCTTAATTACCAATTTCTCCTTGACCTGTTTTCAAAATCAATCTTATTCTCCGCCTCTCATTGGCATTCAATTTACGATTTGCTATAAAATTTCTCCAAACCAAAACGACTGTAATATCGGTACTCGCCCAGAAGAAACGGCCAAATTAACTTATTCTACTTTTGTTAAGTTAAGAAGCTATTGACTATCGCTGATTTATTTTTAATACTTAATATTAAAGATGAAAAACACTGAATTATCTCTTCATTTAACGGAAAATTTATTTCGTCTAACTGAATATAGTGTTGATATAAACAATAAAGAAAGTCCGTTTAAGATTTCCAAATTAATCGAAACTAATAATCAAATACCTTTTTTTTTAAATTTTTCAGAGAAAATTCTTATTGATCAAGCGCAGTTAATTGAAACGACTGTTAAAAAAATTAATTCTAAACTTAATAATGTCCGATTAATCATCCCGGATGAATATACTTTTAGCGAGATCGTCGATTTTCCATATTTACCCGAAAAGGAACTGATATCAGCTGTAAAATATCAAGCCGATCAGATTATCCCTATCCCGATTGATAAAGTCGCCATTGATATCGCCATCTTAAACGAAGATAAAAAACAGAATAAAAAAAAGATTTTAATTATTGCTTCAACTTACGAGTTAATTGATTATTTAACTCGGTTAATCGAAGCTTCTGGTTTAATCCCTGAAGTATTAGAAAATGAGATTAGCGCCTTAATGCGATTAATCAATAACAATCGCTTCTTTTTAGAAAAAGAACCATGTGTATTTTTTAATTTTGGCTTTACCTCAAGTTTTTTTTACTTTTATCATCCGGAATTAAGACTAATTGTTGATTTATATAAAATTAAAGTCGGTCTCAATCTTTTCTTGAAAGAATTAAATCTCAATTTTAATTTTAATGATCAAAAGGCTTATGAAACACTAATTAACATCGGTCTTTCCAAAAATGCGTCGATCGATTTTGAAAAAAATTTTTTACCGATATTCAACGAGTTGGTGAAAAATTTCGATGTCTTCATACAAACGATTAAAGGAAAATACAAATTATCTTCAATCAATAAGGTTTACTTACTTAACCAAAATGCAAAAATTAAAAATTTTGAGACATACCTATCCCAATTAAGACCGTATCATTTTATTCCATTTCCCATTAAAACCCAACCGCTGATTAATCATCCCGAAGAAGTTATTTTTAATTTAGCTCACTACGAACTATGAAGACAAAAAAAATAAATCTTTTATCTCAGCATAGAAATTATCTTCTTTATCAAAATTATTTTTTAATGTTTAAAAAAATCGTCTACCTTTTGACCGGTTTGTTTTTTGTTTTCTTAATTACTTCTTTAATCTTTATTGCTACTAAAAAAAAACAAATGGATGTATTAATCCAAAAAGAACAAAATTTACAAACGTTTATAAAAAATAATTTTCCTCTTGAAGAAAATTTTAAAAACTTTAATAATTTATTTAGCCAATTAAAAGAGAATTTAAACAAAGATGTTAATTTTTATCCCTATTATAATTTAATAAATGATTCGCTAAAAATTTCAACCAACCCACCGGTCATCGAATCTTTAAAAATTGATCAAAACAAAAAGGTTAATTTTACATTATCTTTTAATAATATGACTCACTTAATCGAATTTCTTGATTATGTCGAGAAAGAAACCTTTTTAACTAATTTTATTAACCTAAAATTAGAATCTTTCTCGGTTGAATCACAATCATTATTAAATACATCTACTTCTTATAAATTAAGTTTTGTTGGACAATTCAAAAAGATAAACTATGAAAATTAATTATTTTTTCATAAAGCAAGTACAAAAAAACTCTTCTTTTCTAGTGCTATTTTTTTTAGATATTCTATTTATTATTCTTATAATATTTTTTTATATTCAACAAATAAAGCAATTTAATAAACAAAAATCAATTTTAAAAGATAAAATTGAATCCTCGGAAAAAAGAAAATCGCTTATTGAATTGGCAAACAATTTGAAAAATCGTGATATTGATGTTGAATTAATAAATCAATATCTTAATTCTCTTATCCCCAATAACGAAAATTTTTTTTCTATCATCACCGCTTTAGAAAATCTTAGTCAAGAAACCGGATTTATGATCATTAACTATAACCTTGATTTTATAGATACCAATAGTAAAACAGTATCGCTAAAGATTACCGGGATAGGAGATATGGATACTTTTTTAGAATTTTTAAAAAACTATCGCTTTAATGGTGGTCGCTTAATCACGATTAATAAAATCGATTATTACCCTGAAGATCAAACTAATTCTTTAACTAATGAAAAAAATCTTTATCTGACATTCTATAGCCAACAAAAACAACCAAATAAGATCTTTTTAGGGACGATAAATGATAACGACAAAAAATTAATTTTAGAAATATTATCAAAAACAAAAATTATAAAAAACGAATTAAATCCAAATAAAGAAATCGAATTTGAAAGCAGGGAAGATCCATTTCAAATCGCTAATGAATAAACTTTTGAATTTTGAGAAGTTTTCTTAATCCTTTTGAGATTTGGGCTCCTTTATTTATCCAAAATCCAAATTTTTTATCATCCATTTTAACTGGTTTTTCGTCAAATGGATTATAGATTCCTATTTTTTCAAGATATTTACCATTTCGTTTTTTTGATTTTTCTGTAGCAACAATGCGATAGAATGGTTGATTTTTTTTACCAAGTCTCATTAATCTTAATATTACTGCCATAATTAAATTATACTATTATTTTTTAAAAAATCTAGCGCTTTTTTTGCGGCTTTTTCTTCGGCTTCTTTCTTAGATTTACCAAACCCCGAACTGATATTTTTTCTTTTTAAAAAAACATTGATTTTAAATATTTTGTTATGAGGCGGGCCTTTTTCTTCAACTACTCGATAATCAGGAATAACGTTATATTTTTTTTGAGTTAACTCTTGAAGTTTTGTTTTTGCTGAAAAATATAAATTATTTTTAACTATATTGAATGCTTCTTTTTCGAATAGAAATTTAACAAGAAATTCGTATGTTGTTTGGAAATCAAAATTTATAAAAATCGCACAAACGAATGCTTCAAAACAATCAGCCAGAATATTGATATTATTTCGTCCTCCGTTTTTACCTTGACCTTTTGATAATAAAAGATATTTATCTAGATTTAATTTTTTAGCAATCTTGGCTAAAGTTTCTGTCTTTACTAATGCGGCTTTTATTTCTGTATATTCGCCTTCAGAATAAGATTGAAAATTTTTGTAAAGATAAAGCGAACAGGCTAAGGATAATATACTATCTCCAAGAAATTCCATTTTTTCATTCGAGGGTAAAGGAAAATCTTTATGCTCATTAAGAAATGAACGATGAACAAAAGCATTAAGAACAATTTTTTTATCCTTAAACCTTAAGCCAATTTTTTTTCCTAATTGTTCTATTTGTTTAAAATAATTTTCCATTATTGATATTTTTAACAAAACTTCCTAAAACACCATTAATAAATGAGTAAGAATTTTGACTGCCAAATTCTTTGGCTAATTCAACTGCCTCATCGATAATGACTTTATAGGGATTTTTTTTTTCATAAACTAGCTCATAAATGGCTAATCTTAAAATTGATAAATCAACTTTAGGAATTTTATCTACCGGAAATTTTGTCGCATATTGACTAATTATTTTATCTATCTTATTTCTTTTTCGAAGAATTTTTTTAACAAAGTTATTTTTAATTACTAAAAGATTATTTTCTTGCAATTCATAAGAATAAAGGGTTTGGACAATTTTCCTTCGATGAAGATGACGCTTGTCCATAAATTATTTTTGGCAAAATTGGCACAGATGATGCGGTAATTTAGGTTTACCACAATGTTTACAAGTAGCTAACTGCGGTAGGGATACGGTTCTTGTTTTCATTCTTTTACCCTTTCTTTGAGTTGAGTGTTTCCTTTTTGGTAATGGTGCCATTTTTATATAATATCATTAATCGATAAAAATTACAAGATTTTTTATGATTAAAATCATTTGTGGCGAAGATGTCATCGCTTCAAGAAATTATTTTCAACAATTAAAAAATGAATATCAGTTAAAAAATTACCACATAGTTGAACTTGCTCCAGAGGAAATTATCGATTTAAACGACGCCACTCTTTCTCTTTTTGAAAATAAGAAAATTTATTTTAGTAATTTTGTGTATAATAAACTATCAAAAAATAAAAAACTAATCAAAAAACTAGAAGAAATCAATAAAAACAAAAACCTCACTTTTTATATTTTTGAAGAAAAAAGTAAATATGATCTTCAACATTTTAAAAACTTTGCAATAACTGAATTTAAATTATCAAACAATATTTTTAAATTACTGGATAATTTTATTCCGAACAACAAAGCTAATTTTTTAGAACTTATGGCTAAAATAATTGACAAAAAGAATGAAAATATTTTTTTTTCTCTTTTAACAAAAAGAGTGAGGGAGTTATTAATTGTGAAAGCAAAAGGTGAACTCAAAACTAAAAACATATGGTATAGAAAAAAAATAGAAAAACAAAGTCATTGTTGGCCATTAGATAAATTAATCCAGGCATATCAAGGACTATTAAATATCGAAAAAGCTCAAAAAACCTCTTCCTCAGCATATTCAGTAAAAGAATCACTTGACATTTTCGCTGTTTATTATTTATGATTTAAAAAATATGAAAATCAATCCCAGTATTTTTAAAGCCTATGATATTCGTGGGATCTATCCAGTAGATATTAATGAGGAAGTAATTAAGAGAATCATCAAAGCAATCTACTTTTACTTTTCTCGTAAATTAAAAAAGGAAATTTTAAAGGTCGCAGTAGGATGCGATATGAGGCTATCATCACCTAATCTTTACAATCAATCAATTAATTCCCTTCTTGAAATGGGAGCCAACGTTTATCAGTTGGGAATGCTACCAACACCAACAGTCTATTTTTCTAGTATTGATAATCAATTGGATGTTGGTATTCAGATTTCAGCATCACATAATCCCCCAGAATGGAATGGAATAAAATTTTTTTATTGTTCTCAAGGGAAAATTTATAAAGCCTCTAAAGAGATGGGAATGGAAGAAGTAAAAAACCTTGTTTTAAGTAAGAAAATACAATTAAAAAAAACAAAAAAAGGTCAATTATTCAAAATCAAAGACACTGTAAAAAAAGAAGTGGAATTTGCTTTTAAGCTAGTTGCTCCAAAGATTAAGAAATTAAAAGTCGTTGTCGATCCGGCCAATACGATGGGAATTTTGATGTTTGATGAACTTTGGAAAAGACTACCAGTTGAAGCGATTAGACTTAATTATCAGCTTGACGGAAGTATGCCTTCTCATGAAGCCAATCCATTAAAATTTGAAACCTTAAAAGACCTTCAAAAGCGAGTTATTAGAGAGAAAGCTGATCTTGGCATTGCTACTGATGGTGATGCCGATCGAGTTTTCTTTATCGATGAAAAAGGGCAAATTATTCCTTCAAGTTTAATCTCAGCGCTTATTGCTAAAGAAGTTTTATTGCGTTATCCAAATGCCTCAATTATGGCCGATGTTCGCTATACCAATAATATTAAAAATATTGTTGAAAAATATCATGGGAATTTCATCATATCTCCAGTTGGTCACGCGCTAATAACGAAAAAAATGAATGAAAACAATGCTCTGTTTTGTGGTGAATCGTCAGGTCATTATTACTTTAGAGAAACAGGGGGGGCGGAATCAACTATCAGAGTAATAATTACTATTTTGGACCTAATTTCCAAAAAAAACACGTCGTTATCAAAACTAGTTAAGGAGGTACAATCATCCTATGAATCAGGCGAAACTAACTATAAATTACCCCAACATTTAACTCTTGCTAACTTATTTAATAAAATTAAAAAGTTATACCAAAACAAAGAAATAATTGAAATTGACGGCTTAACTATTGAAAATAAAAATTGGCGATTTAATCTGCGGGGTTCAAACACTGAGCCTTTGGTAAGGCTTAATCTTGAAGCAAAAAATAGAAAAATACTTGATGATAAATTATTAGAAACTAAAAAATTCCTTATTAGTCAGAAATTAATTTTAGCTTAAACTTATGCTATAATATCGCTCATGACTGATAAGGTAGA
>JBBIRE010000008.1:0-19854 GCA_037441985.1 Candidatus Roizmanbacteria bacterium | reverse complement strand
AGAATTAATAAAATTACCCCAGTTCATTTAGTTAAGAGTAATTAATAAAATTTAAGTATAACATAAAATTAAACATATTATTAAATTTAAAATTCAAAAATCAAAATGCAAAATTACAATTAAAAATTAAAAATTATTTAAAAATTGATAATTTAAAATTTAGAATTATTCTTTATTAATTATTAAAATATTGATTAAAAATTAGTTATTGGTTATTAAATATTTTTTGGGTTTTGTGATTTGTAATTTGTGATTTGGTCCTTGCTATTCATATCTTATCGCCTCAATCGGTGAAAGTTTGGCGGCTTTTCGAGCAGGAAAAACACCAAAAAAAATACCAATCGCCGAAGAGACAAAAATCGCTAAAAACATTGATGTTAAATTAATTTCAGCAGGAAAAAATCTTCTGACAAAAAAAACAACTAAATGAGAGATAGCTAAGCCAATTAGCCCACCCATTAAAGAAAGAATGACTGATTCGGCTAAAAATTGGTATAAAATATCTTTTTCCAACGCTCCAATCGCCCGTCTTATTCCGACCTCTCTTGTTCGCTCGGTTACCGAAACATACATAATATTCATAATCCCAATTCCACCAACAATTAGACTAATTGCTCCTATACCAACTAAAATCATATTTAAAATGGCAAAAATTGATTGAATCGTAGACAGAATCTCTTTGGCATCAGCGATAGAAAAATCGTCTTCTTTATAATGCTTGAGCATAATTTCTTCGATTTCTTTTTTTAATAATGGTATTTCCTCCTCTGATGTCGCTTTTAATAAAAAGGTGTTAAAATCTTTTTTTCCCGTGATATTGAATAATGTTCGGTAAGGAACATAAACAAAAGTATCAAGGTTTGGTCCGCCCAATCCCCCACCACCTTTTGATTCTAAAACACCAATCACTCTAAATGTTTGATCTTCAATTTTAATTTTTTTTCCAAGAGCGTCTTTCTCACTGCCATAGAGTTTTTTGGCAATTTCTGGTCCTAAAACAGCGACTTTCGCTTTTTTTATCAAATCTTTTTCTTGAAAAACCTCTCCATATTGGCGGTTTAAATTCCTAACTAAAAAAATCTCAGCGCTTGTTCCATAAAGCGATCCTTGTTCGGTTTTGCCTTCGGCCTGAAATGTTCCAGATTTTTGAAAAATTGGTACAACCGCAACTTGATATTTCGCTCTTTTTAAATTTTGATAGTCTTTTTCATCAAAACTCATTGATGACCGAAGTCCGGAAAAACCACCAGAACGATTAAAGACTTGACCCGGCAGGATAAAAACTAAATTGGTGCCTAAATTATTAAACTGATCAGCAATATAGTTTTTTAATCCCAAACCAAAAGCCAAAAGAAGAACAACCGCAGCAACACCGATGACAATCCCCAAAGTCGTTAGAAACGATCTTACCTTATTTTTTAACAGATCAGTAAATGATGATTTAAAAATAAAAAGAAAATAATTCATCATATTGTTTGGTATTAATTTTTAGTGTCATTCCCGCGTAAGCGGGATTCTCCTATTTACGATAAAAATCTCAATTCAAACTTAATATTAATAACAAAAAATCTCCGATTGAATCGGGAACAACAACAATTTTTTTATTAAGATAAAATTTGTCCGTCTTTAATTCTAATAATTCTTTTTGCTCTTTTTGCGATTTCAGGATCATGAGTCACAATAACAATAGTTTTTTTTTCTTCTTTATTAAGTTTCTCTAAAAGTTCAAGAACAATTTGACCGTTTTTTGTATCTAAATTACCGGTTGGTTCATCAGCCAAGATTAAGTCTGGATTCATAATTAATGCTCTTGCAATTGCTATTCGTTGTTGTTGACCTCCTGAAAGTTTATTAGGATATGAATTTTCTTTTCCTTCAATATTAAATTTGTTTATCAACATACGCGCTTTTTCATCGGGGTTAAAGGTTAGTTTTTCTCTTGAATAAATTGTTGGTAAAAGAATATTTTCTAAAACAGTTAACTTGTTAATGAGATTAAATTGTTGAAAAACAAATCCCACAAAGCGATTGCGAAGAAGGGAGATTTGGTTATCATTCAATTGAGAAATTTCTTTATTTTTTATAATAATTTTTCCTTTTGTTGGTCGATCTAAAAGTCCAATTATATGCATAAGAGTTGATTTTCCTGATCCAGAGGGACCAACAATTGAAACAAATTCTTTTTCAGAAATTTCTAAGCTGACATTTTTTAAAGCATGAAACTCAATTTCATTATCAATACAATAAGTTTTCCAGATGTTTTTAAGAGAAATCAAATTATTCATAAGAGTATTTCAATTGTCTTCTATTGTGTTTTTATCTTGTTTCACCCCTATTTCTACTATATTTCTGTCGTATTTATTCATTACTCATTATTATCTATTCATTAAGTTTGGTTTCTATTAACATATCCCCTGGTTTCAATCCATCTTTAATAATTATTTCTCCATCAATGTCTTCACCTAAAGTAATATATTTTTTTGTTATTCGGTTATTTTCTTTAACAAATACATAAGAACCTCTTTTGTCTTTTTTTATCAATGTTTGAGGAATAGATATGACATTTTTTCTTTCATTGACAATAAATGAGATATCTCCGGTCATTCCTAGTTTTAAATTTCTGTCAGTTTTAAAATTCACTTTAATTTCATAAACGGTTCCGGTCTCATCAGTTTTTGGAGTAAAACCAATTATTTTAATTTCTCCTTCAATTGGGTCATCAGGATAGGCGTCAAAAGTAATTATTCCCTTCATTCCTTCTTTAACTTTAACAATTTCTGTTTGATCGGCAGAGGCAGAAAAATAAATGGTTTTTGGATTAACGATCTCAAACTCGGCGTTAGCAGGAGTGATGTTGACACCAGCGATTGGGGTTTCTATTCGAGTAACAATTCCTTCAATTGGCGACCAAAGACGAGCGTATTCTAAAGCAAAATTTTGATATTCTACATCTAAAACAGCATTGTTTAAATCGTATTGATTATTTTCTAAAATCCTTTTGGCGGCATCGGCGACTAGTTTATCTGGGGCTGTCGTCCACGTTTTATGATAGTCGTCTTTTCCTTGTTCAAAACTATTTCTTTGTTTAGCATAGGTATTAAGGTATTTATCTAATCTATTTCTTAAATCTCTTTGATCTAAAGAAGCAATTGCTTGATATTTTTTTACGTAGTCACCCTCTTTTACTCCTACCCAGGCAAGACGACCGGAGGTTTGAAAGCGAAGGATAACTTTTTCATCAGCATCGATTTTACCGTAAAAGGTAAGTTCTTCTTTAACATCTTTTTGGGTTACTCGGTATGTTTTTTTCTCTTTTTTAGGTTGGAAAAATGAATAAGCGAAATAAACAATAATTAAGACAATTAAAACAAGCCACCACTTTTTTAAATTTTTTTTCATAGACAATAATTAATTGTTAACGACTTTTTTCAATAATTCAACTAAGGTATTTTTTTCTTTTTTTGTTAAACTGCTTAAAAGCAATTTAACATTTTCCATTTTTTTATAATTAATTTTTTTGATTAAATCTTCCCCTTTTTCGGTTAAAGTAAGAATTTTTTTCCGTTCATCAGCGATTGCAAAATCTTTACGTATCAATTCTTCATTGATCAATTTTTTAAGTGAAAGCGTAGTCGCGGGTAGTGAGATTTCGAAGAAATCAGCGATTTCGTTAGTTGAGGCCGAACCGTTTTCTTTGAGATAATAAAGAATATGAATTTGAAAAATAGTCAATTGATTGTCTGATTTAATAAGAAATTGCTTTCTTAATTTACGATATATTTGATAGATTAACTGACAAATTAGTTTATTTTCCATAAATTAGTTTTATATTATAATAATTAAATTATAAAACTAATTTAGTATTACGTCAAGGCCAGTTATAAAATTGCAAACCTGCGAGGTTAGTTAAACAATATCGGCTAGATCTTTTTCAACTTTTTTAAAGATGAGGTAAGAGATAATAAAAGATAATCCTGAGATAATTATTCCTAAAATAAGACTTTCCCATTTAGGAGAATCCCCTCCTAATAATACCTGTCGATAGGCATTAATAAAAACTGACATTGGATTAAGTTTAAAAATAAAGCGATATTTTTCAGGAAAAAATTCAACCGGATAAATTATTGGTGTTAAATAAAACCAAAGAGTGATAATTAAATTTAATAAATATTGAATATCTCGATAAAAAAGATTGGCCCACGAAAGAAAAAGAGCCAAGGCAAAGGTAAATACGAATTGGATAATAAAAATAAGAAAGAAATAAAAAATAAAAGGAGTAAATGGAATTTGATAAAAAATCATTAAAAGAAAAAAAATTATCGCACTTATAAAAAAATCAAAGGTTTTGGCAAATAAAGTTGAAAGAACTAAGACTTCTCTTGGAAAATAAATTTTTTTAATTAAAGAAGCATCGGAGACTAAAACATTAGTTGCATGGTTAAGAGAGTTAGTGAAGTAAATCCATGGCAAAAGGCCAGCGTATAAAAAGATTGGATAAGGAACGCCAATTGTTTGAAAGCGTATAATATGAGAAAAAACGAAACTCATTATAATCATTTGAAAAAAAGGATTGAGGACGACCCAAAAAAAACCTAAAAACGATTGTTTGTATCGAGTAGAGATTTCTCTCCATGCTAAATATTTGATTAAACTATAATAGTTAATTATTTTAAAAATTCTCATAATATCTTTTCATTTTTTAAATAATCGTAAATAACTTTTTCTGGTTGACCATCAGTAATTATTTTTCCCTCCTTAAGAAAAATTACTCGTTGGCAAAATTTTTTAACTGTTTCTAAGGAATGAGAAACAAAAATAATAGTGACACCCTTTTTTTTAAATTCCTCCATCCGGGCTAAACATTTATTTTGAAATTGATTATCGCCAACGGCTAAAATTTCATCGACCAGCAGAATTTCCGGATCAACAAAGACAGAAACAGAAAAAGCTAAACGCATATACATCCCTGATGAATAGAATTTGACAGGGGTGTCAATAAATTTTTTTATTTCAGAAAATTCAATAATCTGATCAATTTTTGATTTGATTTCTTTTTCCGACAACCCAAGAATTACACCGTTTAAAAAGATATTTTCTCTACCGGTTAATTCTGGATGAAAGCCAGCGCCAAGTTCAATTAAGGGGACAACCCGACCATTGACAAAAACATTTCCTGAATTTGGTTGAGAAACACCGGCGACTAATTTTAAAAGAGTTGATTTTCCGGCTCCATTTCGGCCAATAATGCCAACTGTCTCACCTTTTTTAATTTCTAAATTAATATTTTTTAAAGCGTGAATTCGTTCCAAAGTCTTTTTCCTTTTAAAAAGAGCTTGTATCATTTCTTTTAAAGTTTTTTGATGAGTGTAGAGAAAATATTTCTCTACTTTTTCAAATTTAATTGCCAGATTCATAGGTTAATTATATAAAAAGTTAAAAAGATTGATGTTATAATATTTCTTATGAAATTAACAAAAGTTATTGCTACCATCGGTCCTTCTTGCCAAGAGGAAGAAGTTTTAGAAAAGTTAATACTCGAGGGAGTTGATATTTTTCGATTCAATTTAAAACACAACACTCTTGACTGGCATCAGAAAAAAATTGATTTAGTAACAACAATTGCCAATCGTTTTGGGAAAAGGATTGGTGTTTTAATAGATTTACAAGGACCAGAGATAAGAATGAAATTACCTGAAAATGTTATTAATCTAAGGTTAAGTGATAAAATTTTACTTTCTGAAGAAGCTTTTTTAAATAAGAAGGGAGTATCTTTTTCTCACCCAATAATTATTAATAAACTTAAAAATGGTAGTCGTATTCTAGTCGACGATGGACGATTTGAGTTTAAAGTAGAAAAAAATAATAAGAAAACTTATTTAATTTCTTTTTCTAAAGGAAGATTAGGAAATTTAAAATCTGTTACTATTCCTCATTTAAAAATGAAACTCCCTCTTTTTACCCAAAAAGATTTAGAAGGAATAAAATTAGCTCAAAGATCAAAAATTGATTTTATTGCCCTATCTTTTGTACGAACAAAAGATGATATTTTAAACATTAAAAAGATTTTGCAAAAAGAAAATATCGAAGCAAAAATAATCGCAAAAATAGAGACGGCTTTAGCAATAAAGAATTTAAATGGAATTATTAAAATCGCTGATGCGATAATGGTTGCTCGAGGAGATTTAGGTGTCGAGTTGCCATTGGTTGAGATTGGATTACTCCAAAAAAAAATCATTAACGAAGCGAGAAAACAAATGAAACCAGTTATTATCGCTACTCAAATGTTGGAATCAATGATTGATAATTCTTCGCCAACTCGAGCTGAAATATCTGATATTACTAATGCCTTTTTTGATGGCGCTGACGCCACCATGCTTTCGGGAGAAACTGCTAATGGTAAATTTCCTTTACAAACTGTTCGATATATGGCAAAGACTTTATCTGCTGTTGAAAAAAAAACATCTGCGGATTTTAGCGAAAAGCTAATTAGTTTTCAGTTAATAAATGATAAGGAAAAAGCAGTAATATATTCGTCTTTTTCCCTTTATAAAAATCTATCTAAATTAATTTCTTTTGAAAAAATAGCGTTTATTGTTTTTACCGAAACAGGGCGCTCGGCACACCTGCTTTCGTCGTTAAGACCAAGATCGCCTATTTTTGCGATAACTCCTAATAAAAAGAAAGCTAATTTTCTTACTTTAAGTTACGGTGTTTATCCATTTGTTGATGAAGAAATTAAAAAAGGGCGGGTGACTGAAAATATTATTGAGAAAAAGATTGAGATGTTAATTAAAAAAGGTTTATTAAAAAAAGACTTAACTTTGATTGTTCTTCACGGTGATATATGGGGTCAGATTGGAGGAATTTCAACGGTAAGAATAATCAAAATTTAATAAATTGAAATTACACCTCGGAGGTGATATTAAATAAAAATGCCTCAAAGAAAAATTTCACTGGTTAATGGATGTTTTTATCATCTTTTTAATCGCTCTATCAATCAAATCCCAATTTTTTTTGAAAAAAAAATAATTAAGAGATGGTTAAAAACTATAGAATATTATCAGTTTGATAATTTACCTCTACGTCTATCTTATTACTTAAATCTCGAAAAAAGCGATCAGGAAGATCTTATTAAAAGAATAAAAGGTAATAGATTAATTGAGATTTTAAATTATGCAATTATGCCTAATCATTATCACTTATTAGTTAGACAAATATCAGAAAATGGTGTTAAAAAATTTATGAGCAATATTCAAAATAGCTTTACTCGTTATTTTAATGAAAAAAATAAGAGGCGTGGTTATTTATTTGAATCTTCTTATAAAGCAGTTCTCGTAAAAAACGAATTACAATTAATTCACTTGGCAAGATATATCGAATTAAATCCTTTAACTTCATATTTAGTTAAAGATTTCGATGAATTGAAGAAATCAGATTTTGTTTCTCTGAAAGAATATTTAGGTAATTCTCTATTCCATATTTGTGCCCATAAGTATTTAATCAATCACTTTAAAGGGATAAGCAAATACTTGAATTTTTTGAAGAATCAAATTGATTATCAAAGAAAATTAAATAAAATTAAAAATTTGTTGATTGACAATGAGAGCTAAAATATAGGAAATATGGCGGATTTAAATTTAAAACACCTCGGAGGTGTAAACCTAAATATTGAAAAAATACGTAATTTTGCCATTATTGCTCATGTTGATCATGGCAAATCAACTTTAGCAGATCGGATGCTTGAGATTGGTGGTCTTTTAGAAAAAGGAAGACATGAAGAACAATTTTTAGATCGTAATCCAATCTCTCGAGAAAGAGGAATTACTATTAAACTGGCGCCAGTTCGGTTTAATTATCAAGATTATATTTTTAATCTTATTGACACTCCTGGCCATGTTGATTTTTCTTATGAGGTTGATCGAACCCTAGCGTGTATCGAGGGGGTTATTCTTTTAGTCGATGCGACGCAGGGTATTCAGGCGCAGACGATTTCTAACGCTTTAAAGTCAATTGAAAAAAATTTAGTCATTATTCCTGTGATTAATAAAATTGATTTACCATCGGCGATGATTGAAAAAACAAAAAGACAATTAATAAATTTTCTTGGAATTTCTCAATCAGAGATTTTAATGATTTCGGCAAAAACAGGACAGGGTGTCGAAAACTTAATGAATGAAATTATTAAAAGAATTCCTCAACCTCGTTTAATCAAAGAAGAAAAAAAAATTTTCGCCTTGATTTTTGATTCTTACTATGATCAACATCGAGGAGTGGTTGCCTTTGTTCGTGTTTTTCACGGACAATTAAAAAAAGGAGATAAAGTAAAGCTATATCATTCTCAAAAGGAGTTTACTATCGATGAAGTCGGTTATTTTTTTTCTAATTTAACGCCAGCTGATTCTTTACAAACGGGTGAAATCGGTTATGTGGTGACGAAGTTAAAAGATATCCATCATGTAAGAGTTGGTGATACACTTGTTAATGTTCAAGACAAAGGACCTGGATTAACAGGCTACAAAAGGGTTAAACCAATGGTTTTTGCTTCACTTTTTTCTGTTGATCCCAATGAGTATTTAAATTTAAAAAACGCTCTCGCCCGCTTAACTCTTAACGATGCTTCTCTTAGTTACTCTCCTATTTATAGTCAAGCGTTAGGAGCGGGATTTCGTGTTGGATTTTTGGGTCTTCTCCATGCTGAAATAGTTCAAGAGAGATTAGAGAGAGAGTTTGATTTAAATCTTATTTTAACTACTCCTCAAGTCGAATTTAAAGTTGAAAATAATAAGGTATACGAACCAATAGTAAAAATCACGATTATCACTCCCAAAAACTATTTGTCAGCGATAATGAATTTAGTTTTTCAGTATCGGTCAAAATTTATTAATATGAATAATTTTAGTTCGTCTGAGGAGTTAATTTTGACATATGAGATGCCAATGAGTGAGTTGTTTTCAGATTTTTTTGATAATTTAAAATCGGTTTCTTCAGGTTATGCCAGTTTGGATTGGGAATTTTTACATTATCAAAAAGTAGATGCGGGAAAATTAGAAATTCTGATTAATGGAGATTCGGTGGAAGAGTTTTCGATAATGATTGTTAAAGAAAAAGCTTATTTTGAAGGACAAAAATTGTTAGCTAGATTAAGAATGTTAATCCCCCGCCAGCAATTTGAAGTTCGTCTCCAGGCAAAATTTATGGGCAAGATCATCGCTTCAGAAAGAATTCCTCCTTTTAGAAAAAATGTTTTAGTAAAAAGCGGTAAGGTTTTGGGAACCGGTGATATTGGTAGAAAAAGAAAATTGATTGAGCGGCAGAAAGAAGGTAAAAAAAGATTGAAAATGATTGGTCATATTGAGGTGCCAAAAGAAGCCTTTATGAAGATTTTTAAAAAAAATTAGAAATTATATAATCAAACTTCTTTCCACTTAATATTCGGATCTTTTTTCATAAAGGTTAACTGTCTTTTTGAATATTGAATTTCTTTGTTAACCCACCGATTAACAGCCTCTTTATATGTTATTTTATTTTTGAGATAAGCGATTATTTGTTGATAACCAATGGTTTTTAAACCAAAATCATTTTCATTGTAGCCAAGTTTTAACAAATTTTTTACCTCATTGACTGCTCCTTCATTTATTCTTTTTTCAACTCGATTTTTAATTGTTTTTAATAATTTTTCTTTATTAGAGAATCTTAAGCCAATAAATTGGTTTACTTTGTGTTTTATTTTTTTTGATAATAGATTTGACTGCTGTTTTTTTGTAGTTAGAATCTCTATTTTTCTAATTAAACGCCGTGGATTTTGCCAATCTGAAGTGTTAATTTCTTTTTTAATATCGGGATCAAGTTGTAATAATCTATTTTGTAAATCAGCAAGGGAGGATTTTTCTAATTGATTTCTTAATTGCCAATTAGGATTTACTTGATGATCAAATCCGTAAAGCAAATGTTTAATGTAAAAATAAGTGCCACCAACAATAATAGGTAATTTACTTTGTTTTTTTATTTTCTCAATAATTAAATTTGCCAGTTGAACAAAATGATAGGAGGAAAAATATTGATTGGGATTAATGACATCATAAAGCCAGACTTTAATATCACTAAAAAGATAATAACCAAGTTGAAAATTATCTATCTTTTTCCAAAGAAAAAATTTTTGGCTCTCTTTGATTCCTTTACCGGTGATGATGTTTAAATGACGATAGATTTGTCTTGAGTCGGTGCTAATAATTTCTCCATTATTTTTTTGCGCTAATTTTATGGCTAAATCGGTTTTTCCTGTGGCAGTTTGACCGGTAATGATGATCATATCTCCCGGCTATTGGTTTTGGATTTTTGCCGCTTTAATCAGATTATAATAAAGATAACCGACATCGATTGGGCCAATACCGCCGGGAGTTGGTGTATAAAAGGAGGCTATTTTTTTGATTTCGTTTTCATCATAATCTCCTTTTAAGCGATTATTTTCTCTTCTTAAACCAGCGTTAATGAGAATCACTCCATTTTTTATCATATCAGGAAAGATCACCTTTTTTCCAACGGCGCTTATAATAATATCAGCCTCTTTTAAATATTGTTCAGGGTGAGCGGTTTTCGAGTTGAGACCAATGTATGGAATTTTAAAATAATGTAAAACTTTTCCAATAGGTTTACCACCGGTTTTTCCTTGGCCGATAAGGACAATTTTTTTTTCTTTTAAAAATTTTTTAAATAGAGATTTATCTTTTTCTTCATCGATTAAAATTTTTTTAATATTTGTTGTTTTAAAATAAATGCTTTTTATAATCGTTAAGGTGGCTAAACCCAAAGGAGGCAAAAAAGGACTTTTGAGATGAAAGCCTTCAATTTCCTTTTTTTGAGGGATAAAATCATAAAGAGAAAAGGTATCTAATCTTGGTGGAAGCGGTTGCTGAATGATTATTCCATTAATTTTTGGATCATGGCTGATTTCTTGGATTTTTGTCAAAAAAGACAGAAAAGTGGGCTCGGTTTTAAAATGAAAAAATCGAAAATCAACGCCGATGTTTTTAGCTACTTGGTGCTTAATTTTGACAAAAGAAAGTTGTTCATTAGATAAGCCAACTAAAATTACTGCTAAAGAAATTTTTCCTTTAATTTTTTTCCTTTCCTTTTTTAAGAAAGAATAAAAAGAGAAAGAAATTCTTTTACCATCGATTTTCATTATTATAACAATTATACCATATTTTAGACAAAAGTGGCTGAGGCGACTGTGTCACCTTTTTTAGAAAATCTCATTAAAATAACACCTTTAGCTGTACGTGAGCGTTTAGGAATTGAATCGATTGTGATTTTTACTACCTGGCCAAGTTTTGAGGTAATAAGGAGTTCAGTTTCTTCATCTTCAATAATTTCAGCAAAGGCGATTTTTCCTAATTTTTCATCGACTGAAGCGATTTTCACTCCTTTGCCGCCTCGATGTTGCCCGCGAAAAAGGGAAAGCGGCGTTTTTTTGCCGATACCATTTTCGCCAATAACCAGAATATTTTTTTCCATTTTTTCTTGGGGAAAACCATCAGAAGAACAAACATAATCTCCTTCTTCAAGCTCAATTCCTTTGACGCCCATCGAAGATCGACCTGTTGGTCGAATTTCGTCTTCTCTAAAAATAATCGCTTTCCCGTGGGCGCTGACTAAAATGACATTATTATTGCCATTGGTAATTAACGTTTTTATTAATTCATCATCTTTTTCTAATTTGATCGCGATAATCCCATTACTTCTAATATTGGCAAACTCTTCAAAAAAAGTTTTTTTAACTATTCCTCCCTTGGTTACCATTAAAATAAAAAGATTTTTCCCCTCTTCAATCTCTTTAGCCGAATAACTAAGGAGCGAGGTAATTTTTTCATCCGGTCTAAGATTAAGGTAATTAACTAAAGCTTTCCCTTTTGCTTGTCGTGTTCCCTGCGGAATCTCCCAGACACGGGTTTTAAAAACTCTTCCTTGATTGGTAAAAAATAAGAGATAGTCATGAGTCATCGCACTTAAAATCGTCTGAACATTGTCGGTCTCTTTTCGTTCTAATCCGGTGACCCCTTTTCCGCCTCGATTTTGGACCCTAAAAGTTCCTTTGGGTATTTGCTTAATATAGCCTTCTTTGGTTAAAACGACGATTGTCTCTTTATTTTCATAAAGTTGTTCCTCAGTTATCTCGCCGGGTTTTGATTTAATAATCTGAGTTCTTCGTTCATCGCCATATTTTTCTTTTAAGTATAAAAGTTCATCTTTAACCACTTTAAGGACTTTGTTAATATCTGTTAACAAAGAATTAAGATAGTTAATTAATTCTTCTAACATCTTTAACTCATCCTCAATTTTATTTCGCTCAAGGGCGGTCAGTCTTTTTAACGGCATATCGAGAATTGATTGGGCTTGAATAGGAGAAAGTTTAAAACGTTTGATTAATTTTGTTTTTGCCTCATCCTCATTGGCTGATTTTTTAATGATTTCCACCACTTCGTCAATATGAGAAAGGGCAATTAAGTAGCCTTCAAGAATATGGGCGCGGGCTTTGGCTTGTTTTAATTCAAATTCTGATCTTTTTGTGATAATATCAACCCGATGGCGAAGATAGTTTTCTAAAATACTTTTTAAAGAAAGTGTTTGAGGAATATTGTCAACTAAAGCAACCATATTAACAGGAAATGAGGTTTGCAGTTCTGTGTATTTAAAAAGATTGTTAAGAATTTTTTTAAAACTGGTGTCTCTTTTTAGCTCGATAACGACACGAATACCATTACGATCAGATTCGTCTCTCAGATCAGAGATACCAACAATCTTTTTTTCTTCAACCAACTGGGCGATTTTTTCAAGAAGTCTTGCTTTGTTAACTTGATAAGGAAGTTCAGTAATAACAATGGCTGTTTTTCCTTTACCCAAATCCTCATAATCGGTTTTTGCTCTTACTAAAATTGATCCTCTCCCGGTAGCATAAGCGGTTTTAATATCGGACAATCCATAAATAATTCCTCCTGTTGGAAAATCAGGACCTTTGAGAAAGTTCATTAGATCATCAAGAAGAAGATCAAAATTAATCGTTGGTTTTTGACCATTTTTTTCTATCTGGGCGTGATCAATCATATAGACGAGGGCATCGACGATTTCTCTTAAATTGTGAGGAGGTATTTTTGTTGCCATACCAACGGCAATTCCCTCGGCTCCCATTAAAAGAAGATTAGGGAGTTTGGCTGGTAAAAAAAGTGGTTCTTGAGTTGAGTTGTCAAAATTATTAATAAAAGAAACAGTCTCTTTATCAATGTCAGCCAATAACTCTTCAGCAATTTTTGTTAGTTTAACTTCAGTATAACGCATAGCTGCTGGTGGATCACCGTCAACCGAACCAAAATTTCCTTGGCCATTAATCAAAGGATAACGCATGGAAAAGGTTTGAGCCATTCTGACTAATGCTTCATAAACCGGGGCGTCACCGTGAGGATGATACTTTCCTAAAACTTCACCCACCACTTTGGCACTTTTGGAAAATTTTGCGTGGGCGGTTAACCCCATCTTATACATCGCGTATAAAATTCTTCGATGGACAGGTTTTAAGCCATCACGTACATCAGGAAGAGCCCGTGAGACAATGACACTCATGGCGTAATCAAGATAAGCTCGTTTCATTTCGCTGGCGATTTCGATTGGTTGGGTGGCCATAGAAAAGATTTGTTGGACTAATAAGACTAATAGAACCAATAGGACTTATTACAGGGCTTTTTTAATTGCTTTATAAGCTTCGACTTTACCTAAAAACTTCCTTGTCTTGACCCATTTATTAGGTTCAAGTTCTTTATAATGGTCAAAAAAGTGTTTAATTTTCGCCTTAATATTTTCATCTAAATCATTAATATCCTCAATCTTCGCCATAAAGGGGTCAACTTTTTTTGTCGGAACGGCAATAATTTTCGTATCTATCCCTTCTTCATCTTCCATTTCTAACATACCAATCGGCCTTGAGGGTAAAATTACTCCTGGGTGAACTGAAAAAGATGAAATTGCCAGAACATCAACCGGATCGCCATCTTCCGCCTGCGATTGAGGAATAAATCCGTAATTAAAGGGATAAAACATCGACGTATAACTAAAACGATCAACAACGATCACCCCGCTTTCTTTATCTAATTCATATTTAATCGATGATCCTTGAGGAATCTCAATAAAGACATTGATTTCTTCGGGCGGATTTTTTCCAGGATTGAGATTTTTCATAGATTGATATAATTGATAAAATTGATAACCGTTTATAACAATTATTATAAATCTAAATTAGCCATCTTGGCGTGACTGACAATAAATTTTTTTCTTGGTAAAACCTCATCTCCCATCAGCATCGAAAAAACCATATCGGCTTCTTCAGCATCGGCAATGGTTACCTGTTTTAAAATTCGATTTTCTGGATTCATCGTTGTTTCCCAAAGTTGTTCTGGGTTCATTTCGCCTAAACCTTTATACCGTTGAATTATTATTTTATTTTGATTATTGGAATCAGTAATTAATTTATTAATGATCTCATTTTTTTGATCTTCTGAATAGGCATAATGGATCTGTTTGCCAATTTGTAATTTGTAAAGAGGTGGTTGGGCAATATAAAGATGTCCTTTGTGAATAATATCGGGTAAATGGCGAAAGAAAAAGGTTAACACTAATGTTCGAATGTGTTCTCCATCAACGTCAGCATCGGTCATGATGATTATCTTATGATAACGAAGTTTTTGATAATTAACGCTTTCTCCTATTCCCATACCTAATGCGACTACCAAATCTTTTAATTCTTTAAAAGCAAGAACTTTATCGAGATATGCTTTTTCTGTGTTGAGAATTTTTCCACGAAGAGGGAAAATTGCTTGAAATTTTCTATCCCTTCCTTGTTTGGCCGATCCACCAGCCGAATCACCCTCAACAATAAAAATTTCAGAGAGTGATGGATCTTTTTCTTGACAATCAGCCAATTTTCCTGGCAAAGAAACTCCTTCTAAAGCTCCCTTTCGCAAGACAGCTTCTTTGGCTGCTCTGGCGGCCAGTCTTGCTTTTTGCGCTAAATAAACTTTTTCAAGAATCGCTTTGGCGATTTTAGGATTTTCTTCAAAATATGATGTTAACTGTTCAAAGACCACGGTTTGAACCAGTGGTTGAATTTCTGAGTTGCCAAGTTTAGTTTTTGTTTGACCTTCAAATTGAAGATTGACTGAAGGCATTTTAACATAAATAATCGCCGTTAATCCCTCTTTAACATCTTCTCCACTAAATGACTCCTCTTGTTTGCCGTTAAAATAATTTTTGGCGTAGTTATTAATCACTTTCGTCAGGGCGGAACGAAATCCGGCTAAATGAGTACCTCCCTCAACGGTGTTAATGACGTTAACAAATGAATAAACGGTTTCATTAGCACTATCATTGTATTGAATAGCAACTTCGATCTCTTTATCCCCAACCCCTCTTTTGATCAAAATCGGCGAGTGAAGTGTTTTTTTCCGTCGGTTAAGATCATTAATTAAAGAAAGGATCCCGCCGTCAAAATAAAAACCACACTTTTCTTTATTTTTTTTATTTAAAATAGTAAAAAAGACATCATTGATAAGATATGCTCGCTCTTTAACCTGCTTTTTAAGCTGTTGATAATTGAGTTCAATTGTCTCTTTAAAAATTTGCTTGTCGGGTAGAAAAGAAATGGCCGTTCCAGTTTCAAAATTTAATCCTAAAATCGATTGATGGTGTTCTTTAACCGGTGTGGTTGGCTGTCCCATTCGATATTCTTGACGATAAATTTTCCCATTTCTTTTTACTTCAACAATTAAATGCGCTGATAAAGCATTAACTACCGAGGCACCTACTCCATGAAGACCTCCTGAAACCTTATACGCACCAGTTTGAAACTTTCCCCCAGCATGAAGTTTAGTCATAACGATTTCTAAGGCTGACTTTTTATATTGGGGAATTTCATCGACAGGAATTCCTCGTCCGTCATCAATGACGGTTAAATAATTATCATCCTCAATTCTAATAATAATATTTTTACAAAAACCAGCCAAAGCCTCATCGATTGAGTTGTCGATTATTTCATTGAGACAGTGGTTGATCCCTAATTGGGAAGTTGTCCCAATATACATCGCCGGTCGTTTTCTCACCGGTTCTAACCCCTCTAAAACAACAATTGATTGAGCATTATATTCGCTTTTCTTTATCTGTTTCATAATTTAAATTTTATTTTAATTCAACAGTTGCTCCCGCATCAGTTAATTTTTTCTTAGCTTCTTCAGCTTTCTCTTTTGAGACATTGGTCAAAATTTCTTTAGGCGCTGATTCGACTAATTTTTTCGCATCCATTAATCCTAAGTTTGGTAAAATTTCTCTCACGGCTTTAATTACAGCTAATTTATTAGCACCACTATTGGCTAAAACGACGGTAAAGGCGCTTTTTTCTTCCTTTTTTTCTTCTGAAGTATTAGCTTGACTTTCTGGTTGTGGTGTAGTAATCGTCATTGGCATAACTCCAAATTTGTCTTCTAAATATTTTGCCAATTCAGCCAATTCTAAAACACTTAATTTTTCAATTTCGTGAGCGATTTTTTGCAATTTTTCTGATAATTTATTTTCTTCAGCCACAAATACCACCTCCTTTAAATTGTTAATTGTTAACGATATTAGACTGGCTTTTTATAATGTATAGGAATTTCTTATGAGCAAAGGTTAAAGAATTGATTAACCGAAACATCGGCGATTTGAGTTGAGAAATTAATTGGGCATATAAAACTGCTTTTGATGGTAATTGAGCGATTTTTTGACAGTTTTCTTGATCATAAATTTCTTCATCAAAAATTCCAAAAGAAAAGGTTATTTGGGCGCTTTCTTTTATTAATTGATTGATTTTTTGCAATCCTTCAGCCCAATTTTTTTGGAAGAAAATTACCGCATTTTGGTTTTTTATCGGAAAAAATTTTTTTTGCACTTGGTTGACTATTTTTTTCGATGGATAAAACTTATTAAAAGCTTTTTGATAAAGGGAATTTTTAATAACAAGAATTTTGGCAAATTCTGATAAGGCTTTTCTGATACTTTCTAATTGTTGATGAGTTGTTCTTTTCAGATTAATGACTAAAAAATTACGATAAGAGTTTAGATAATTGGCAATTTCCTCTACTTTTTTTTGTTTTTTTATATTGGCCATAAACTAATCCCCCTTTCTCTTCCATCTATGGAAAGAGAAATTCCCTTGGGAAATTAATCCCGATTATTTCGGAAACCCAAGATCTTAGGGAAATTAAATTATAACAAATTGTTAAATTTCTGACAAGAGATCTTTTAACGATTTAGCCTTAAATTCTTTATTTTTTGTGGCCTTTTTTGGTTTGATATTCTTTTGATACTCTTCGGCAAATTTTCTTTTTCTCTCAAATTCATGGATTTTTCCTTTGGTATCAATAAAATGTTGTTTGCCGGTGTAGTAGGGATGGCATTGATGACATACTTCGACAAAAATGTTTTGCTTAGTACTGCCGACGGTAAATCTATTACCGCAAGTGCAGCTAACAACAGCATCATTAAAATATTGGGGATGAATATTCTTTTTCATAGAAATAGTATTTTATCA
The DNA here is from genome assembly GCA_037441985.1 of Candidatus Roizmanbacteria bacterium. Taxonomy (GTDB): domain Bacteria; phylum Patescibacteriota; class Microgenomatia; order UBA1406; family GWC2-37-13; genus JBBILO01. The sequence goes on along the minus strand of JBBIRE010000008.1, from coordinate 2,249 downwards.
TAAACTTTTACTACTTATCAAGCTAAATATTTTCTCCCATTGACCATTATTAATGATTTCTTCGAGATTATAAAAACTTTTGTTAATCCGATGATCAGTCAAACGATTTTGAGGAAAATTATATGTCCGAATTTTCTCGGCCCGTTCCCCGTTACCGACGTTTTTCACTAAAGATTGAATGACTCCTTTTCTTTTTTCTTCTTCCAATTGATAAAGTTTTGCCGCTAAAAGAGAAAGAGCGATTTTTCTGTTTGCCTCCTGGTAGCGTTCTCTTGAGGAGGAAGCAGTAATCCCAGTTGGCTTGTGGATTATCCGAACACCAGTTTCTAGTTTATTGACATTTTGGCCTCCATGACCGCTTGAGCGAAAGAAATTCCATTCTAAATCAGAAGGATTGATCTTGATTTGGGAGTATTCAATTTGTGGTAAAACGACAATGATGGCAGTAGAAGTATGAATTCTTCCCCTTCTTTCAGTTTGGGGAATTCGCTGGACCCGATGAACTCCGGATTCATTTTTAAAAAGATAATAAGCATTATCCCCCGTTATCTTAACAATATTGTCATCAAGATAAACAAATTTAAAGTTCCTTTTTTGAGCAAAACGGATATAAGATAAAAGTAATTCTTTCATCCAAATTTTTGCTTCATCGCCACCAACCCCAGGAATGGATTCAATAATGGCGATATGAGGATTAATAGTCATAGTTGGTTAATAAATTTTTAATCGTTTGAGTGAGATTTGATAAAGGAATGATCATCTGCTCTTTTTTTTTCATTTTTTTAAGAATTACTGATTGTTTTTTTAATTCTTCTGGCGCGACAATCACGACCAATTTAATGCCTTTTTTATCGGCATACTTAAGTTGTTTTTCTAATTTTTTTTCCTCGTTGAGATTAATATCGGTATTAATTTCTGATTTTCTCAGTTCTTCAGCAATTTTTAAGGCCACCTCTTTATTTTCTTTAAAATAAACGACATAAATTGATGAAAGTGTATTTTCTTCAGGAAGAAGACGATTATCTTTAATTATCTCAACGATTCGATCAAAACCAAAAGCAAAACCAACCGCCGGAATGTTAATATTGGTAAACTGACCAATAAGATTATCATAACGACCGCCCCCACCCAGAGATCCTCCCTGATAATTTTCATCGACTAACTCAAAAATAATCCCTGTATAGTAGTCCAAACCGCGAGCTAGGGTTGGAGAAAAGGCAAAATCAACTCCTTCTTTTAGATCGAGATTAACCAAGAGATTAAATAAATCTTTTAATTTCTTTGTTGGATTGATTTTTTTTATTTGAGTAAGGATTTTTTTTGCTTCTTTTAACCCTTTTTCTTTTAATTCCTCAACCACTTTCTTTTCTCCGATTTTTTCTAATTTATCAATGGAAGTAATGACTTTTGTGGGTAAATTTTTAAACACTTCTCTATCGTTTATTAACATCCGTGCTTTAGAAAAACCGAGTTTTTTAATTGTTTTTAAAACCAAATTAATAATTTCAACTTCTGCTAAAAGGCTATTTTCCCCAACGATATCGATATCGCATTGAATAAACTCTCGATATCGACCTTTTTGAGGATTTTCCGCCCGCCAAACCGGTTGGATTTGATATCTTTTGAATGGTTTAATAATATTTTGGTATTGGGCTATAATTCGTGCTAAAGGAACGGTTTGATCATATCTTAAACCAATCTTCCTGCCTCCACGGTCCTTAAAAAGGTAGATTAATTTATCGGCTTCTTCTCCATATTTGCCTAAAAGAACATCGGCATACTCTATTGCCGGTGTTTCTAAAGGATCAAATCCATAGATTTCAAAACTCTTTTTAAAAGAATTAATCACATTTTGTCTTAAAATGGCTTCGCTTGGTAAAAAATCGCGAAAACCTTTGAGAGTTCTTGGTTGGATTTTTGTCATAAGGAAATTATAACAAGAGATTGAGAAGAAATGAGATAGAAATACGATAGAAATACAGTAGATACACAATTGAAATACATAGAAATATAGTAAAAATACCTTGTTAAAGTTAACGCTCCGAATCGGAGGACTGTTCTTGAAATCATTCTGAGCGAAGGTTCGATTCTATTGGAACAAAATTAACCCGATATGTCATTCTGTGCATATTTTTAAATTCATTGACACTTTTTGATAGAATAACCGTCTATGAAAAACAAAGATTTAACTCTAACAAAAAATTATCTTAAGATGATTAAAAATGTCATCTTAGATTATGAGTTAATTA
>JBBIRE010000007.1:0-19873 GCA_037441985.1 Candidatus Roizmanbacteria bacterium | reverse complement strand
AATCAAACGTAAAAGAAGAAAAATGGGATTTGAGCAGTTCATCAAAACCTATCCAGATATCGTTAAACTGGTCATTGACTCAACCGAACAGAAACATCAACGTCCAGTAAACAAAAGGAAACAAAAGAACTTCTACTTGGGCAAGAAACACCAACATGGATTAAAAACCCAGATAGTTGTTGATAAAAGAGGTAGAATTATCAACATTTCAAAAACCTATCCGGCAATAGTCTACGATAAGACTCTCCTTATCAAGGAAAAAACACTGGATAAGCTACCGGAAGACTTAAGAATTCTTCTTGATAAAGGATACAAGAAAATTGAAAAACTCTATCCCAGCCATGTAATCTTTATCCCAATCAAACGTAATCGCTGGAAAAGAACTCTAACTTACGGGGAAAAGATTAAAAATACTCCTCCTTGCCAAAAAGAGAGTGAGGGTTAAGCACGCAATATCACGCCTTAAAAAGTATTAGATTCTTTCTCAGATCTACCGATCTTCCGATGACGATTACAATCGTCATTTCAGAAATATTCCCTCCCTTTGCAACTTCAGACTTGCCTTTCGAGAGCTTGACTCAAGTTAAAGCCTTAAAAGTTAAAACCTTATCGGTTAACCTGGATTGTTAAAGTGCTTATTACGCAATATATCTAATGAGCTATGATGTCCGGGACGCATTCCCCACCAACGTCTAATCACAGGGGCGATTTTTTTATCACTGAGAAATTCTCGATAAAATGGCATTAAATCAAGTTCAAGATTATATCGATATTTAATTTCTTTGATTAATGAGTCTAGAAGTTGCAAGCCTTTTTTATCATTCGCATAAATCGTTAGTAAAATTTTCGGCTTTTCAATTTCCCCTTTATTTTCAAACTTTAAGCCCAACACCTCTCCTCTCCACCACCAAATCTGCATCTTATCCCAGGCAGCCAATAATTATTACCGGAAGTGAAATGATCGGGTTTATAAAAAGTGGCGTCAAAATTGAAAGGCGAGGTTGGTGTGAGAATAAATTCTTCGATTTTTTTATTTTCATTGGCTGCGGGGCCTGGGCTCGAACCAGGAGTAACCTGCTCCAAAGGCAGGTGTGTTACCAATTACACCACCCCGCAAATTTAGATTAAATTACTAATTTATTTTATCACATCTCGCTAACATAAAATAAATAACCAATAATTAATAATTAATTTTTATTCAATAACTAATAAATCAATATTTAATATTTATTTTTTTATTAATTTATTAATTATTAAAATATTGATTAAAAATTTATTATGGTTGTTAAATATTTTTTTTGGTTATTGGAATTTGGTTTATTGGAATTTGTTTAGAAATTAGGTTAATTAGAAATTAGAAATTAACTCTCTCTCCTCTTGGATTTTTCCCTTCTTTTTTATAAAATACACTTATGCTTTTCTTTTCGGAATTAAAGGAAAAAAGAATTACTACCGAAGACAACATTTTATTCGGTTATTTAGAGGATATTATCTTCAAAATTAGTGAAAAACCCCTCGTAACAAAAATTATTATTCGTTGTCCCAATAAAGAAAAAGTGACTGTTCCAATAGAATGTTTTTTAAAAATCAATACCCAAATTATCCTTCATAAAACTTTTGAAAAAAAAGAGGTTGAGGAAAATGAACTTTTTGTGGTTAAAAATCTTTTAGATAAACAGATTATTGATTTAAGTGGTTATAAATTAGTGCGAGTGAATGATATTGCTTTCCAAAAAGAAGGAGATAATTTATTTTTAACAGGAGTTGATGTCGGAATATTAGGGATTTTTCGTTGGTTCAAATTAGAAAAATTTTTAGAGCAAATCTCTTCCTTTTTGAAGATAAAAATTCCTCAACAATTTTTATCTTGGGCTGACATTCAACCATTAGAACTCACTCGAGGAAAAGTGAGGTTAAGAAAACAAGAAGAAAAACTTGAAAATATTCGACCGGAAGATTTAGCCGATTATTTAGAAACAACGACAATTGAGAATGTTAAAAAAGTTCTTCATTTAATGCTAAAGGATCAAGTTATCGAAGTCATCAATAATCTCAATCTTAATTATCAAATCAATCTTCTTAGACAATATAAACCTGAAAAAGCGGCTGAAATAATCAACCTTTTAGATCCAGATGAAGCAACAGATATTCTTCTTGCTTTATCAGAAAAAAGAAGAAACACCATCTTTAAACTTTTACCGAAAGAAAAAAAGGAAGAATTATCTCAGCTTCTTCGATTGTCTAAAACTCCAATTGGCGATTTAATCAATACTGAATATCTCACTGTTTTGCCTCAAAATACTGTTAAAGAAGTTATCGATAAAATAAGAAAAGAGACAGCTAATTTTTATTATCTCCATAATATTTATGTCGTTAATGAAAACAAACAGTTGGTAGGAGTTTTCAATCTTCATGAACTTATTTTGCAAAATCTCGAAACTCCTGTTTATAAATTTATGATCACTAATCCAATTGTTCTTCATTTAACGACACCCAAAAAAATCGCTCTAAAAAAGATTCTGAAATACAAAATCTCAACTTTACCAGTGGTCAGCGAAGACAAAAAAATCATTGGCATTATCAGCTTTGATGATCTTCTAACCGAAGAGGAAATTAATTAATTTTATTTAGTTGGTAAGGAAAAATCTTTTATTTCGTCAACTTCTCTTACCTCTTTTAAATTTCGATCCCAAACTCCTTTAACTCTTATTTTATGGTCTATCTTTATCTCTGAAAAATTAATTTTCTCTTCTTTTCGATTGATAAGTTTAGTATTTTCATTAATATAAACAGTTAATTGATCTCTCTTTAATGTCTCAATCACTAAGGAGTTCTCTAAAACCGAAACCACCTTACCAAAAAATACCCCCCAACGTTTTTGAATCGAAAGATTGCGAATTAATTTTGCTTCAATCTCAGTTTTTTCTTCATTGGTATAACGGCCAACGACATTAACCTCATCGCCGACTTTAAACTCATTTAAACTTGATTTTCCCCAAAATCGTCTTCTTAACTGAGTTTTTTCGGTAATAAATATCGTTAACGCTTTCCCTTCTTTGTCTTCAATTATTAATTGATTACTTCCTATCTCAGTAATTTTTCCGTTGACTCGCGTGGCAAATTTTAGTTTTTTTTGAATTAATTCTTCAACACGACTTTTTACCCGGTTAATTTTTCCTTGATTTTGAAATTTTTCTCTTAACTGATTTTTTAACTCAACTGCCGAAGTGGTCGCGTTTAATTTATTTTCTATTTTATTTTCAGTTTTTTCTTGCGCTCTCTCTCTAATAATATCTCTTACGTTAACCGCCAATGTCGGTTGAGCGGAAATAAAAACTAATATCCCACTAAAAATTAATATTTTTTTCATATTTTTTAAAAAACTTTTAAACTTTCTCTCCTTGTTTATAAAAATATATGCATGTTTTATCAAAAAAGTTTCATTTTATTCCAAAGTCTCTAAATTAACTGTTATCTCTTTCTCAAGATAATTCCCTTGGTCGTCATTGGCAATAACGATTAAAACATTTTCGCCTTCTTCTAAATTAATTGTTGCCGAAAATAGTCCGTCGCTTTTTGCTCTTAATTGAATATCGTTAATAAAAATCTCTGCTCCTGGGATTGTCTTGCCAGTAAGAGTAATTGTTGATTGATTAACCGTTATCCCATTAGTTGGATAATCGATCTCTAAAAAAAATTCTTTTTGTGATTTGTCTTGAGGCGATGTTTCATTTTGATTAATCTTGGTTGGTTGGGTGGTAATTGAAATTAATTCTTGATTTTTAACTCCTGCTGGTAAAAATCTTTTTTTTAATAAAGGAATCTCTCTTTGTTGGTAAAAATAATAACTAAAATAAGCAACAATTAAGATTAGGAAAATAAAGATTATTTTTTTCATAATTTTTTTTGAAAAAAACTTATAAAACTTTTAATCTTATTCTTAGTTTTATAATAATTTTTAAAAATTTTTGAAATAATGAAAACTAACAATATTGAGGTGATGAAAATTATCAATAAATACTCACCCGGTATTTCCAAAGAAAAAACATAAAATGTATCGAAAAAATATTTTTTAACGACCTCGAAATCCTCCTGAAAAAGATTAAGAAAATCAAAACTTTTTAATTCAGCGATAGAGAAAAAGGTTAAAGCAACTGTTGTTAAAAGAATAATTAAACTGCAAGATATTAATAAGATTTTAATTAAAAAATTAAAAACCAATTTTTTAAGTTCCCAAAAATAAACTTTCTTTAAAATTTTTTTTTCTAAATTATTTTGATTTTTCATTTTTTATTTTTAATCGTAAACGGCGAATAATCGTTTTTATTGTATTCTCCTTTAATTTTAGCATTTTTCCAATTTCACCATATCGATATCCTTCTTTCAAAAAATGAATAATTTTTTGTTCTTTTGGAGTAAGAGAAATATCCAGCGGTAAATAATCTTTTTCAAAATCAACTTTTTCATCGATAATATTTTCGTTCAAGCTAACACTAATTTTACTTTTTCGCCAAAACATTTTTAGTCGATTACTAGCAATCGCTAATAAATAAGGTTTTATCTCCTTTTCTTGGTTAAACCTATTAATATTTCGATAAAAATTAAAAAAAGTCTCTTGGATTAAATCTTCTTGATCATCTTTATCTTTAACTCTTTGTAAAAAAAACAAACGCAGAGAGGGGAGATACTTTTTCACTAATAAAGAAAAACAATCAATCTCGCCTTCTTGAATTTTTTTAATGATGATCTTGTCATCCATCTGATAAAATATTACCATGAAATCTGGCATTGTACTTCTTGTTGGCCGACCAAATGTCGGCAAATCAACTTTTATCAACAATCTTATCGGCCAAAAAGTTGCCATCACCTCACCCAAACCTCAAACAACTCGTTTTCCAATTAGAGCATTATATCGAGATGAAAGAGGAACAATTATCTTTATCGATACCCCTGGAATTATGAAAAAAACCGAAGATCAGCTTTCAGAAAATATTAATAAAAAAACTCTTCAAGTTTTAAATGAAGATGTTGATCTGGTTTTATATATGATCGATCACACTCGAAAACGAGATTATGAAGAAGGAAGAGTCCTTGGGTTGGTAAGACAAATCAATAAACCAAAAATTTTAGTCGTTAATAAAATTGATATTAAAGAAGAAACCTATTGGCCACAATATCAATTTTTAGAAGAAGAATTTCCTGAAATTGTAAAAATTTCCGCGTTGAAAAAAATTAATTTCAAATCTCTTTTAGAAAAAATTTTTTCTTATCTTCCTCAAAGAAAATTAGATATTCCTCAAGATTTAATTTACCCTCTTTTAAATTTAGATGCCAAAACTTTTATCGCCGAGTTAATCCGAGAAAAAGTTTTTTTAATGATGGGTGAGGAAATTCCTTACACGACAACCGCTGTTGTTGATGAAATCACTGAACGCAATGATAAACTAACTTATATTAAAGCTCGAATCTTAACAACGGACAACCGGTACAAAAAGATGCTTATTGGCGCCGGTGGAAGAAAAATTAAAGAAATCGGCTCTTATGCGAGAAAAGAAATTGCCTTAGCGACTAACAAAAAAATATATCTTGATTTAACCGTAGAAACCGACCCTCATTGGCTGGAAACATATTATTCTTAAAAATTTTTTATTTATTAGAAAAATATCTTCAGCAGTTGATTTCAAATCAACGTTAATCTTGAAATTAAGAAGGCTATTGAAAATTAAAAAATAATGAGATAGTATTTTTTGTATAATGTGTGGAATCTTTGGGATTTACTCTCACTCTCCTAATGCTGCAAGATTGACATTTTTTGGCCTGCTTGCTCTTCAACACCGCGGTCAGGAATCGGCTGGAATTTCAAGTTCCAATTTTAAAAAAATTTTCCATTATAAAAATATTGGTTTGGTTAATCAAATTTTTAAAGAAGAAATAATAAAAAAACTGCCGGGAAATTTGGCGATTGGCCATACCCGTTATTCTACTACCGGCGATTCCAATATTGAAAATTGTCAGCCATTAAAATTTGCTTCTAATTTAGGTGATTTTGTTATCGCTCATAACGGTAATTTGGCTAATTATAAAACTTTAAAAAAAATGCTTTTAGAAAAAGGGCATTGTTTTAACACTACAAGTGATACTGAATTGATTGCTAGAATGATTATTCTTTCTAAGGGAAAGACTTGGCAGAAAAAAATTATTAATGGTCTATCTCAAATAAAAGGTGCTTATTCCCTTCTAATTTTAACTAAAGAAAAAATATTCGTCATTCGAGATCCTTGGGGAATAAGACCACTTGTTTTGGGCAAACTTAATTCAGGTTGGGTAGCAGCGTCAGAAACATGCGCTATTGATACCGTTAATGGGAAGTTTTATCGAGAAGTTTTGCCTGGTGAAATAATTGAAATTTCTCAACGTGGATTGAAAATTTATAATATTGGTAAAGTAAAAAAGAAAGGATTTTGTATCTTTGAATATGTCTATTTTTCGCGACCTGATAGCGTAATTAATAATCGACTTGTTCAAGTGGTGAGAGTCAATGCTGGAAAAATTTTAGCAAAAGAGGGGCCGGTAAAAGCAGATTTAGTTATTTCTGTTCCTGATTCAGGTACTTCAGCCGCTTTAGGCTTTGCCGAAGAAAGCAAAATTCCATTTCACGAAGGATTAATAAAAAGCCGATATGTCGACAGAACTTTTATTCAACCGGAACAAAAAATCAGAGATTTAGGAGTAAAATTGAAGTTTAATCCTTTAACACTAGTGGTAAAAAATAAAGAGATCGTATTAGTAGATGATTCAATTGTTCGGGGAACTACTATCAAAAAGATTATAAAAATGTTAAGAAAAGCCGGTGCTAAAAAAATTCATCTCCGAATCGCCAGCCCTCCTTTTAGAAATATCTGCTACTTAGGCGTTGATGTTTCTCGTTATCAAGAATTAATTGCTGCCAAACATCCTCTTGAAAAGATAAAAAAAATTGTTGGCGCAGATTCTTTAGTTTATCTTTCATTAGAAGGGTTAAAACAAGCCACTGGGCTGAAAAAAACTTTTTTTTGCACCGGGTGCTTTAACAACGACTATCCTGTAAAATTAGAAAACAATCAATATAATGATAATCAAATGAAAAAAATTGCTATTTTAATTTCTAATATTGGTACTGGAACCAATCTTCAAGCGATTATCGATGGAATTAATAATAAAATTATCCAAGCGAAAATTGATGCTGTTGTTAGCGACTCTGATGACGCTTATGGAATAAAAAGAGCTGAAAAAAATAATCTACCAGTTTATATCATATCATCTAAAGAAAAAATACTCTCATTTTTTAAGAAAAAAAAGTTTGATTATATCGTTTTAGCTGGTTGGAAAAAAATTATTCCTAACGAATTAATTGATTTATATCCCTCGCGCATTCTCAATCTCCATCCAGGGTTAATCCCTGACAAGATTGATGAAAAGGTAAAAAATCCCGATGGATCTTGGGGGCTTTGGAACCGAGGGTTACTAGCAGACAAAGCAATTGAAAATTTTTTAAAAAATAAGGCAACTTATGCCGGATCATCAATCCATTTTCTTACTCATGCATTCGATTTTGGTCCGGTATTAGCTCGCTGTTTCGAAAAGATTTTACCTAACGATACTGTTGAAAGCCTTTATCAAAGATTAAAAATAAAAGAAAATCAGATGTATATAAAAGTGCTTAAAAAACTATGTCGAAATTCATAAAATAATATGGTCTCATGAAAAAAATTTCTGTTTTAATTATTGGTTCAGGTGGGCGTGAGCATGCCTTAGGTTGGAAAATTTCTCAATCACCATATTTGAAAAAACTCTATTTTGCACCAGGTAATGCTGGTACGGCACTGTTGGGGAAGAATGTTCCCATCAAACAAAAAGAAATAAAAACGCTTCTTAATTTTGCTCTTGAAAAAAAAATTGATTTAACCATTGTAGGACCAGAAGAACCATTGGCTTTAGGAATTGTTGATCTTTTTCTAAAGAACCATATTTTAATTTTTGGCCCGACTAAAAAAGCCGCTCAATTAGAATCGAGCAAAGTTTTTGCAGTAAAGTTCATGAAAAAGTATCATATTCCCCACCCTCGTTCTTGGATATTAACTAGCTTCTCAAAAGCAATACGTTTTATTGAAAGAACTCCTCTCAAAAAGATTGTAGTCAAAGCTGATGGTTTAGCGATGGGAAAAGGAGTTTTTGTGTGTCAAACTAAAAATGAAGCAAAAGAGGCAATAAGAAAAATCATGTTAGAAAAAATTTTTGGTGATGCCGGGAAAAAAATCGTGATCCAAGAAAAACTCAATGGGGAAGAGATTTCGCTTTTGACAATTTCTGACGGAAAAAACTATCTTCTCTTTCCCCCAGCTAAAGATCATAAACCAGTCTTTGATAACGATCAAGGACCAAATACCGGTGGCATGGGTGCTTTTGTTCCAGTCCCCTGGGTTAAAAAAGAGTTATTAGATACCATTGAGAAAAAAGTTATTTTTCCCACTATTTTAGGAATGAAAAAGGAAAAAAATCCCTTTCAAGGAATTCTTTATGCCGGTTTAATGATAGTTGAGAATAAACCTTATGTTTTAGAATTCAACGTCCGCTTTGGCGATCCTGAGACTCAACCTTTAATGATGATTTTGAAAAATGACCTTTTGCCAGTAATATATGATGCCTGTCAAAAAAAATTAAAGAGACATTTACTTCAATTTAAAAAAGGCAGTTCAATCTGTGTTGTTCTCGCTTCAAAGGGTTATCCCAATCAATATACTAAAGGAGAGCCTGTTGCGATAAAAAAAGAATTATTAAATAAAAACGTCGTCATCTTTCATGCTGGTACTGATAGAAAGGGTGATCAATTAATAAAAACCGGTGGAAGGGTAATTGGAGTGACTCTTTATGCTAAAGATTTACCAAGTGCTTATAAAAATGTATATCACCTTATTGGGAAAAAAATTGTTGATTTTAAAGATATTCATTATCGGCACGACATTGGAAAAAGTTTAGCGCCTAAAAAAGATGGCAATTCATCGAATTGAAATTGCAAAAACAATCATTGACGGCCAAGCATTAATTAAAAAGAAAAAAATTGAATCATTTGGTTTTAAAGGAAAAATTAGAAATCTTTGGTTAATTGATGTTTATACTTTAGCAAAAAAAATCTCTCCCTCTGCCTTACAACGAATCGCTTTTGCTTTAACCAATCCTATTACTCAAGAGTATGCTATCGATAAACCTGTATTTAAAAAAAGATTTGATTGGGCGATAGAAATTAGTCTTTTACCAGGAGTAACTGATAATGTCGGTAATACCGCAAAAGAATTAATTGAAGACCTCTTAAAAGAAAAATTTAACCAAGACGAGGGAGTGTATTTCTCTTCATTGATTATTATCGAAGGAAGTCTTCTTTTTGACGAAATAAAAAAAATCACTAATCAACTGCTCAATCCTTTAATTCAAACTGCTCAAATTAAAGACTTTCTCCATTTTAAAAAAGAAGGAGGTATGACTAAAAAAACCCCTCAAGTTCGTCTTTCACCATCGAAAAAAGTCATTACTGTCAATCTTGACGTCTCTGATGAAGAATTATTAAAAATTGGCAAAGAAGGAATACTCGATGAAAAAGGTAAACGACGAGGACCATTAGCTTTAGATCTCGCTGATTTAAAAATAATAAGAAATTACTTCAAATCATTGGGTCGCTGGCCAACTGATATTGAATTAGAATCACTAGCCCAAATGTGGTCTGAACATTGTCGTCATCGGATCTTTAATAGTCCAATTGATGAAGTAAAACAAGGTCTTTTTAAAACCTTTATTGAAAAAGCGACTAATAAAATTAGGAAAAAAAAGAAGAAGAAAGATATTTGCGTCTCGGTTTTTTCTGATAACTCTGGGGCGATTGAATTTACTAACCGTTACCTGATTACCTATAAAATAGAAACCCATAACACTCCTTCGGCTCTTGACCCTTTTGGAGGGTCAATTACTGGCATTGTAGGGGTTAATCGCGATACGATTGGTTTTGGACTTGGGGCAAAACCAATTGCTAATTTTTACGGTTTTTGTTTTCCTTTTCCTAAAAAGAATCAACCCCCTCTATATCGAGATCGTCAACTGAAACAAAAATTACTTTCTCCAAATCAGATAATTGAAGGGGTGATTGAAGGGGTTAATGTTGGTGGTAATTGTTCAGGTATTCCAACCAGCTTAGGTTTTGTTTTCTTCGATGATTGCTATCGTGGTAAACCACTCGTCTTTGTGGGAACCATTGGGTTAATTCCAAAAAGAATTAAAAATCGAAAAAGCTACCTGAAAAAAGCCCAATTGGGTGATTGGATTGTTATGATTGGTGGTCGTGTCGGCCTCGATGGTGTTCACGGCGCGACTTTTTCTTCAGAAGCCTTAAACGAAGGTAGTCCTGCGACAGCAGTTCAAATCGGTGATCCAATTATGCAGAAAAAATTCAGCGATGCTTTGGTAAAAAAAGCCCGTGATCTTAATCTTTATCATAGTATTACAGATAATGGTGCCGGTGGTTTATCCTGTTCAGTTATTGAGATGGCAAAAGAAGCTGGAGGATGTGAGGTTTGGCTGGAAAAGGTACCTTTAAAATACCCTGGCCTTGATCCTTGGCAAATATGGATTTCTGAATCTCAAGAACGAATGACCTTAGCTGTTCCAAAAAGTAAATGGTTAAAATTAAAAACCATTGTTAACGAACACGGAGTTGAGGCGACCATTATAGGTCATTTTACTCGCTCAGGCCATTGCGTGGTCAGATATCAAAAAAAAATCATTATGGATTTGTCACTTGATTTTCTTTATCACGGGGCTCCACAAAAGAATCTCCAAACAAAAAAACCAAAAATTTTTATTAAAAAACAAAATATTCCTCTCCCAAAAGATTTCAACTCTCTTTTGTTAACAATGATTTCTCACTTAAACATTGGCAGTTATCAATATATATCACAACAATATGACCATGAAGTCCAAGGCAACTCGGTCATCAAGCCTTTACAAGGAAAAGGAAGGGTTAATGGTGACACAGTGGTCATCAAACCGTTATCTAATTCAAATAAAGGATTGGGTCTTTCTTTTGCTTTATTTCCCTATGCTAGTCAAATCGATTGCTATCAAATGGCAGGATTATCAATTGATACGGCGATCAGAAATTTAATCGCTGCCGGCGCCAATCCGGAAAAAATTGCTCTTTTAGATAATTTTTGTTGGTGCGACTCTTATAATCCTGAACGACTATATCAATTAAAACAAGCGGTTAAAGGCTGTTATGATTTTGCTCTGAAATATGCGACGCCATTTATTTCGGGTAAAGATAGTATGTTTAATGATTTTAATGGATTTAATCAAAATGGAGAAGCGATTAAAATTTCAGTCTTTCCCACTCTTCTCATTTCTTCATTAGGAATTATTGAAGATATCGAACAAATCGTTTCAATCGATTTTAAATTTGGCGGTGATCTCATCTACCTTATTGGCGAAACTGAAGAAAAAATGGGGGGATCGCAATACTATCAAATCTTTCATCCTGTAAATAATCAACTACCAACTTTAGGCGACAACTTACCAACGGTTGATGCTTTTAAAAATAAAAAAATTTATCGAGTCTTTCATAAATTAATCAATGAAAAATTAATTGCTTCAGCAATTGCCATCAGTAAAGGAGGTCTCGCTATTTCTCTTCTCAAATCAGCAATGGCTGGAGATAAAGGAGCAAGAATCTCACTAAAAGAAATAGATAACCAATCAAGTCGTGACGACTTTCTCCTTTTTTCAGAAAGCCCGGGAAGAATTTTAGTCAGCATTTCGCCTGCCAATCAAAAACGGTTTGAAACCATTCTTGGCTCTCTACCGTTTAAATTAATTGGGGAAGTCTTTGATGAAAAAAAAGTTTTTATTGATAATCAAAGAGGTAAGCAAATTATCAATCTCGACTTAAGAAAAATTAAAAGTTATTATCAGTCTTCTTTTAAAAAATGGCTCAACCTAGAATAATCGTTTTATCAGGATATGGAATAAATTGCGAAGAGGAAACCGCTTTAGCTTTTGAATTGGCTGGAGGAAAAGCAGAAATTCTTCACATCAATGAAATAATCAAACAACCAAAAAAACTTTCTCAATATCAAATTTTAGCTATCCCCGGCGGCTTTTCCTACGGAGATCATACCGGCAGTGGTAATGCTTATGCTTGGAAGCTCAGAAATCATCTTTTTGATTTTTTAATTCAGTTTATTGAAAAAGATAGATTAGTCATTGGGATTTGTAATGGTTTTCAAATCTTGGTTAATCTTGGCCTTTTGCCAGCTATCAATAATCATTATGGCAAAAGAGAGGCGGCATTAATTCATAATGATGGCGGATTATATCTCGATCGTTGGGTTGATCTTGAAATAAAAAATAACACCCCCTGGCTCAAAGGAATCGATAAAATCTTCTTACCGATCGCCCATGGAGAAGGCAAATTCTATGCCCCTCTTAAAATCATTTCTCATTTAGATAAGAAAAAATTAATCGCAGCAACTTATGTCAAAGGAGAAATTTGTTATTATCAATCATTAAAACCTAATCCTAATGGTTCTTTAAAAGATATTGCCGCCATTACTAACGAAAACAAAAAAATTTTGGGAATGATGCCTCACCCGGAAAGAGCAATTTTTTTCACACAATTACCTCACTGGCCTTATTTAAAAGAAAAACTCCTAAGAGTGAATAAAAAAATTCCTCAATTTGGCCCAGGGCTAAAAATATTTAAGAATGGAATAAAATATTTTCTATGAAAAAAATAAATTCTGAAAATTATCTTGAACATCTCACTTATTTTTCTCCTTTTACTTGGCGATATGGTTCGTCCACGATGCGTTCTTTATTTAGCGAAAAATATAAATATCGTTTATGGCGCGATCTTTGGGTAAGATTGGCTGAGGCAGAATATAAAATAGGATTAATCACAAAAAAAGAACTAACTGATCTTAAAAAAAATAAAGACAATCTCAATATTTCTAAGATCCTTCACATCGAAAAAGAAAAAAAACACGATGTAATCGCCGCTATATTAGAATTTGCTGAAAAGGCAAAGAACGGTGGAGGAAAAATTCATCTCGGAGCCACCAGTATGGATATTACTGATAATGCCGATATCATACGGATGAAACAAGGATTAACTTTAATAAAAAAGAGGCTACGAAAAATTCTTCAAGTTTTTGCTAATAAAATTCTCCAATACGCTTCTTTTCCTTGTTTAGGTTATACTCATTTACAACCAGCTGAACCGACAACGGTTGGTTTTCGTCTGGCTTTTTATGCTCAAGATTTGTTAACTGATTTTTTATTGATAAACGACATTGAAAATAAATATCTTAAATTAAAAGGATTTAGAGGAGCTGTTGGCACTTCGGCTAGTTTTCAAAAATTGCTTGAAAATAAAAAAAAGCCGATCTTATTGATAGAAGAAGATATTCTAAAAGATTTAAAAATCGATTCTTTTTTTATTACTTCACAAACCTATCCACGAAAATTAGACTATTTAATTCTCTCCTCACTGGCTTCTTTAGCTCAATCATGTTCAAAATTTGCTTTTGATCTTCGCATCTTGCAATCACCTCAAATCGGAGAATGGTCAGAACCTTTTGACAAAAAACAAGTTGGTTCCTCGACGATGCCTTTTAAAAAAAATCCAATCAATTGTGAGAAAATCTGCTCTCTCGCAAGATATCTCTCTGTTTTACCTCAAATTGCCTGGGAAAATGCCGCTTCCAGCCTATTAGAAAGAACTCTTGATGACTCAGCCAACCGAAGATTAATTCTTCCGGAGGCTTTTTTGACAATCGATGAAATTTTAATTACTACCGAAAAAGTAATCACTGGAATAATTATCAATAAAAAAAAGATTGGGGATAATTTAAAAAAGTATGCTCCTTTCTTTACCACCGAAACTTTATTAATGGCAATGGTAAATAAAGGTGCTGATAGACAAAAGATTCATGAAGAGCTACGAAAAATTTCAATTCAAGCCTGGGATGCAATTAATAAAGGTTTTAGTTGTCCATTAGAAAAACTTTTATTTAAAAACAAAATTATTTCTTATTATCTAAATAAAAGAGATTATAGAAAACTGATTAATTTTAATAATTATCTAGGCAATGCCCCTTATCGAGCCCAACAGTTTGCTCAAAACTTAAAAAAAATCATCGATAATAAAATTAAGAGTTAACTTGTTATAAAATGGTAAAAATCGGAATTGTTGGAGGCGGACAATTAGGAAAAATGCTCCTTTTCGAGGCAAAAAAAATGGGTTTTTATGTGGCTATCTTAGATCCGGATCCAGAAGCACCAGCTATGTCAATGGCTGATAAAAAAATTATTGCTGATTTCAATGATGAGAAAGTCATTATTCAACTCGCTCAAGATATTGATTTCTTAACTTTTGAGAATGAAAAAACTAATGGAAAGTTTTTAGATCATTTAGAAAAAAAAGTAAATTGCCAAATCAACCCTCTTGGGAAAATATGGCGCCTGTCTCAAGACAAATTATGCCAGAAGCAGCTTTTAAAAAAATATCGATTACCAACTGCTTCTTTTTATGAAGTCGTTAATTTACAGCAGCTTAAAAAAATTGCTCAAAAAGTAAAATTTCCTTTCTATTTAAAAGCGAGATTTAATGCATATGACGGTAAAGGAAATTATCTTATCCAATCTTCAAAAGATATCGAAATTGGTTGGGAAAAATTAAAGAACGAGAAACCTTATGTTGAAGAGTATGTTAAATTTGATAAAGAACTATCAATTATTGTCGCCCGTGGTAAACATAATCAAATGGCTTTTTATCCGATAGTAGAAACGATTCAGCAAGATAATATCTGTCATTTTGTTATTGTTCCCGCTCAAATTTCCTCTTCGGTCACTAAAAAAGTTATTCAGATTGCCTATAAAACTCTTAATAAAGTTCTGAAAGGAAATGGTGTCTTTAATATTGAAATGTTTAAAACTATAGATGATCAAATATTAATTAATGAATTTTCCCCTCGGGTTCACAATAGTGGTCACTATACTATCGAAGCTTGTTATACCTCACAATTTGAACAACATATTAGAGCAATTTGCGGTTTTCCATTAGGATCAACAAAATTAAAAGTGCCCGCGGCTGTTATGGTTAATATCTTAGGAAGCCGATCAGGGAAGGCAAAACTTCAAGGATTAGAGAAAGTCCTTTCTTTAGAAAAAGTTTCTGTTCATTTATATGGAAAAAAGAAAGCCAAGCATATGAGAAAAATGGGCCACATTACTGTCCTTGGTCAAACTATTAAAGAGGCTTACCAAAAAGCGATTGTGGCTAAAAATTATTTGTCTATATGAAATACGGTAATATCGAAGGATTACAAAAAAAGGATTCGTTCAAAAAAAATTTTTTTTCCTTAGGAAAAATATCAGTTCCTAATCTTAGAAAAAATAGAATTAAGCTTGTCGCCCAATCTCTCGGTGAGCCGGCCACACTAATTGATTTTTTAGATTACGATTTTTATTTAGCCTTTAAGACCGATGGAGTGGGAACAAAATCTCTAATTGCCGATTATATGGCAAAAAAAAGTAACGATATTACCCAATTTTATCAAGGATTGGGCATTGATTTAATTGCCGCTAATGTTAATGATCTTATCTGTGTTGGCGCTACCCCAATTGCTCTTTCTGATGAAATTGCCGCCGGTGATTATCATTTTTTTACTAATAAACAGGTGGTTGATGGATTGTTAAAAGGTTTTAAAAAGGGCTGTCAGGAGGGAGGAATTTTTATTCCCTGCGGCGAATCACCAACATTAGTTGATGTAATAAAAAGCGATGCTTTTTCCATTACCGGTTCATCGATTGGAATTATCAAACCAAAAAAAAGAGCATTATTAGGGGAAAAATTAAGAGAAAGTGATATCATCTTTGGCCTCTCTTCAAGCGGAATCCATACTAATGGTTTATCTTTAGCAAGAAAATTAGTAGAAAAGTTACCTTTGGGTTATTTCACTCCTTTTGGGAAAAAAACTATTGGTGAAGTCCTTTTAACCCCAAGTAGAATTTATGTCAAACCCATTTTGAAAATGATTGAGGAAAAAGTCGATATCCACTATATGAGTCATATCTCAGGTTCGGCATTTCGCAAGATTATGAGAGCGAAAAAAAATTTTACTTATGAGATTAACTTTCTCCCTCCACCTCCGCCTATTTTTTCTTATCTTCAAAAACTTGGACACCTCTCTTTTTTTGAACTCTATCAAACTTGGAATATGGGAATTGGCTTTGTTATTTTCGCTCCCTTGAACGAGTTTAAAAAAATTGACAGAATAGCAAAAACTTATAAAATAAAAGTATATCAATTGGGGTCGGTGAAAAAAGGAAAAAAACAAGTCATCATCAAACCATACCAAATTATTTATGAAAACTAATAAACCGCAGGTGGCAATAATTATGGGATCCGATTCTGATCTCCCAATTATGAAAGAAGCGGCTAAAATTTTAAAGAGTTTCCATATTCCCTATGAACTAACCATTGTTTCTGCCCATCGGACTCCGGAAAGAATGGTTGATTTTGCTAAAAACGCCCATCAGCGGGGAATTAAAGTAATTATTGCCGGTGCCGGCGGTGCCGCTCATTTGCCAGGAATGACCGCAGCAAGCACCCCTCTACCGGTTATCGGTGTCCCAATTAACACTACTCCCCTCGCCGGCATTGACTCTTTATACTCAATTGTCCAGATGCCTAAAGGAGTACCTGTTGCTACTGTTGCCATTAATAACGCCGCTAACGCCGCTCTTTTGGCAATAGAAATTCTAGCTACTTCCTCAAATAAATTGCTCAAAAAAGTCGTAAAATATAAAGAAAGCTTAAAATCTCAGATCGAAGAAAAAGCGAAGAAATTAGAAAAAATCGGTTATGAAAATTATTGAAGAATAACAATGATTTCTTCTAAAATAATTATTAAATCAATTCCCTTCGCTCTAAAAACATTAACCCTTAAAGGCTTTGAAAAAAAAATTCAAGGAAAAGTAAAAGATAATTACCTCTGGAATGATAAACGAATTATTATCTATACCGATAGACAGTCTGCCTTTGATGTTATTCTCGGTCTTATTCCTTTTAAAGGAGCTGTTCTCAATCTCCTCTCAGCTTTTTGGTTTAAAAAAACTCAACATATAATTAACAATCATTTAATAAAAATTGTTGATCCAAATGTCGCTATAACTTATAATTGTCAATCGATACCGATAGAAATGGTCGTTCGTGGATATTTAACCGGAGTCACTAAAACCTCACCCTGGTATTTATATCAAAAAGGTTATCGGATTATTTATGGACTAAAATTTCCTAACGGCTTAAAAAAGAATGAAAAACTCCCCTCTCCAATAATTACCCCCACCACCCATCCTCCAGCCGGGACAAAAAAACATGACGAAAAATTAACGAGAGAAGAAATCTTAAAAAGAAAAATCGTCAGTAAAAAATTATATCAACAAATGGAAACGATCTCGCTCAAGTTATATCAATTTGGTTATCAACTTTGTCAAGAAAAAGGACTCATCTTAGTTGATACAAAATACGAATTTGGACTCCATAACAACCAATTAGTTTTAATCGATGAAATTCATACTCCAGATTCTTCGCGTTTTTGGATTAAAAAAACTTATCAAATGAGATTTAATCGAGGGTTAGAACCGGAAAATTTTGATAAAGAATTTTTAAGATTGTGGTATGTCAATCATGGTTTTGCCGGCGATGGAAAACCGCCGCCAATGCCGGAAGAATTAATCGTCGCTATGGCTAAAAGATATATCAAACTATATGAAATAATCACTGGAGAAAAATTTTCATCATTTCACTATCCAATTGAGAAAAGAATTTTAAAAAACTTAGTAAAAATATTCTAATTCTATCTCATCTCTTAAAGGAATTTTGTAATCGCCTATGAGAGAAATTTCCGGTTTTATTTTTCGCGACTGATCAATCGCTTAAAAATAAATTTTTTTTTAAAACAAAACCTCGTCTTTGATAAAATCTCAATCCATCTAAATTATCATTAGTAGTAATAACTGTAATTTTTTTCCAGCCCTTTTTCTCTCCTTCTTTTTTTAATTGATTAATTAAGTTTGTGCCGATCTCTCTTCTTTTAAAAAGGGCATCAAGAGTAAATAATTTGGCAAACTTTTCCTTTTGTTTTATAAGTGATAAGACCAACAACTTGATTATCAACGATAGCAAGAAATCCAGGCAATTGATCGGCAAAAAATACTTTTCCTTAATAAACAATTTTTGTCGATCCCCAGCGATCTTTAAGAATTTTTTTCAACTGTATTTTTATCTTCTTTGTCAACTTTTTTAATGGTAATTTTCATTATTTATATCGCTAATTTTAACTGACTACGACCGATTTTAGCTAATTAGCGATAACCGTTTAAGGCATTCATCTTTCCCTAAAATCACCATTGACTCATTTAAAGGTGGCGAGATCTTTTTTCCAGTGATTGTCAATCGAAGAGTCATAAAGAGTTGACTATTGCTTATTCCAATTTTTTTTGCCAATCTAACCATTCTCTCACCAATAACCTCGGCTTTCCAATCGGTAATTTTTTTTAATTCTTGATAAATGTCTTTGATATAAAGACTGTCTTTTAACAAAGACAGTCTTTGAACAGCTGGTCTTTCAAAAAAGAATTGACAATACTCCCAATAATCAGAAAATTTTTTTATTCTCTCTTTGATTAAAAGAATTGTTTTTTCGACTAATTCTTCCGAAAGATTTTTTTTGTGATATTCTTGATAATATTTTAAGATTTGACTTTTGAGTTTTGAGTTTTGAGTTTTTCTAATGTACTCCCCATTCATCCACTCTAATTTCACCGGGTCAAAAGCCGGTCCAACCGTTTGAATATCTTTAATATCAAAAACTTTTAAAAGCTCATCTAAATCAAAGATTTCTTTTTGTTCTGGATGAGACCAACCCATTAAGGCTAAATAATTTAAAACCGCCTCAGGTAAGAATCCTTGTTCTAAATACCAAGACGCCCAAACCGGATTTTTTCTCTTTGAAAGTTTTGACCGATCGGGATTGCGAAGAATTGGCAGATGGCAAAACATCGGCAGCGGCCAACCAAAAGCTTGATATAAAAGAACATGTTTTGGCGTTGATGACAACCATTCTTCTGCTCGAATAATGTGACTAATTCTCATCAAGTAATCATCAATAACAACCGCTAAATGATATGTTGGATAACCATCGGATTTTAAAAGCACCTGATCATCACTATTATTAGAATCAAAAATAATCTCGCCACGGATTAAATCGTAGACTTTAATTTTTTGATTTTCAGGTACTTTTAAGCGAATAACGTAAGGGGTGCCTTTTCTTAAATTTTCCTCAACTTCTTTTTTTGAAAGATGTCGACATTGACCATCGTAACGAGGAATTTTTTTTTCGGCAGTCATCTTTTTCCTTACTTCATCCAATCTTTCTTTTGAACAAAAACAATAATAAGCCGCTCCTTTTTCAATTAACTCTAAAGCATATTTTTTATAAAGCGATAATCTTTCGGATTGTCGATACGGTCCAAAATTTCCGCCAACATCGGGCCCTTCGTCATAAAAAATATTAAATTTTTTTAAGGTGGAGAGAATTTTTTCTTCGGCACCGGGAACCAATCTTTGACGATCGGTGTCCTCGATGCGAACGATAAATTTACCGCGATTTTTTTTTGCCCAAAGATAATTGATATAAGCAGTATAAAGATTGCCTAAATGTAAATCCTCACCTGTTGGCGATGGAGCGATTCGTGTTCGAACCATATTATCAATTATAATACTTTTTAT
>JBBIRE010000006.1:0-21120 GCA_037441985.1 Candidatus Roizmanbacteria bacterium | reverse complement strand
AACATTTAGAGTGGACGACTTCAAAGATTAGGATTAGCCCTTTCGTTTTTAAATTATTTTTATCTCAATTATTCCTAATATCATACACGATTATGATACGGTAATTTCAGTAATTGTGGTTTCTTTGATTTTTATTCCGGTAAATTTTTTGATTAACTGGTTTTTCCTCAGAAGAAGCAAGTTTTTTCTCTTTTTATCAACCAAATGTTAATATGAAAGAAATTTTATTGGCTAGGATTATGATTGGGGCCTTGGGAGTTTTAGATGATGTTACTGTTTCCCAGGCAATGATTGTTTTTCAACTAAAAGAGGTAAGTAAAAATTTATCCCAAAAAGAGCTTTTTTTTGGGCGATGAATGTCGGCGGGATCATATCACTTCAATGATTAACACTCTTTTTTTTAGTCTATGCCGGTGTCTCTTTGTCACTTTTACTATCATTTGTCAACAATCATCATCCAGTATCCGAGATTATTAATTACGAGATTATTGCTGAAGAAATTGTTCGGACATTAATTGGGAGCATTGGTTTAATTCTTGCGGTGCCGATTACCACATATTGAGGATGTTGAGTGAGTAAGAACAGGTAAGGGTTATCCAATAAGAGGATGATAAAAAATGACCTACTTTTTACTTCTTAAAAATTGAAGAAAAAGACCGGGAGTCATTATTAGGAGATTGAATTTTTCTTTAATAAGATTTATTTGAAAATCTTTAACGTTGTAAGTAATGATAAATTTAACTTTTGATTTAACCGCGCCGGCAACGATATGAGCGTCATTAACGTCTTTGACGTACTTCTTATAAAGAGATTTTATTTGTTGATTGGTTTCTTTTAATTTGATTATCCTTAACCTTTCTTTCGCAAGCTTTAAAAATCTCCATTTTTCAAGACCTAGTTTTTCTATTACCAATATAATTTCTTGATAAGATAAATTTGAGATGAAGCATTGAATATTTTTGGAGTTAATTAGTTGATAAGAAGCTCCTAAATGAGAAATTAAGGAGGCAATAACTACATCAGAGTCGAGAAAAATCTGAAGCATAATTTTAGAATTTTTTTCGGACTTCCTTAATTGTTTTTTTTATTTTTTTTATATTCTTTAAATCTTCTTTTTCGGCAAGAAATAGATCATAATCCATTCCATTAATGGCAAAATAGAGAGAGACGAGAGGAATACGGTAAACCTTACCGATTTTTTTTGCCACGATTTCTCCCCGATTGATTAAATCATAGACTGTGTTTTTAGAGAGCTGTAAAATTGTTGCAACCTGTTCTGGGGTTAGAGTTTGAGGTATATTAGATTTATTTATCATATATAATTTTATACTAAAAATAATAAAAGATGTCAATAGATAATAAAAGAATAAAAAAATATTTAAACAATTAATACTAAAATTTTTAAGCGGTTTAATTTTTTCTCGGTCTTGCTTTTTTGGAATCATCAAAATATCAATTTAAGAGCGGTTAATAACCATTCACAAAGATTGGTTGTGCTTAATTTTACGAACTTGACAACAATTTTATGTATTTATAAAATATTGACAATGAAGCGGTTGGATAAGATTTTGGAATTCGATTGGGACGATGGCAATCTTGACAAAAGTTATCAAAAGCATGGAATTACGTCAGCTGAATCTGAGGAAGTTTTTTTAGATGAAAATCTAAAAGTTATCAGTGATATTAAACATTCTCAGAGAGAGCCAAGATTTATCGCCTTAGGAAAGACATCAAAAGAAAAAGTTTTATTTGTTGTTTTTACCATTAGAGAAAGGAAAATTAGAGTTATTTCGGCGAGAATCGCCAATAAAAAGGAAAGGAGGCATTATGAAAAAACTTAAAAAAATTCCTCATTTTAAATCAGAAAAAGAAGAAAGGAGATTTTGGCAAAAAGTTGATTCAACTGAGTATATCGATTATTCGAAGGCGGAAAATTGGCAATTTCCTAATTTAAAACTCACCTCAAAACCAATTACTATTAGGTTGCCGCAATCCTTAATTGATCGAATAAAAACAAAAGCTCATCGATTAGATATCCCTTATCAATCTTTAATCAAAAAGATTCTTTTTGAGGCACTACGATAGAGTTTATTTTTTCTTTCAATTTCTTTTGATATTCTTGCCATACGATTTGATTATGAAGAAAAAGACCGATGGTGGTTAAGACGCTTTCATTGAGTTCACCAACATAAGTTAAAGCTAAAGGATTGTCTAAAAGATTTAAAGCTCCAATAATTGCTCCTTCGCCAACTCCTAATAAACCGGCAAGTAAAAGATACAGACGAGCCGGATGCTTGACAGTATTTAATAAAGACTCTTTAATCAATTGAAAACTATTTAAATCAGAAAAACCATTAACTCTTAACTTTCTTAATTCTTTACCTTTTTGATATTCCTGAAGAAAGCTTTGAAAAGTAGTGATAAGAGCCCCAACAAAGGGAACAAAAGCATAGGCAAAACCAGCTTCGATAAGCATCTGTATCTGATTTAACCAGTCAACAAATTGACTACCAGAATAAGATAAAACAAGTGTGGCTATGACTGAGGCTTTGTACTTTTGAGAAATTAATTTTGTAAACTGACAAATTTTTTCTTTCATTGGAAGAGTACGATCAAGAAAAGGCGATCCCTCAGCCCAAAGAGTTAAGATATCAGCTAAAGCAGGTGGTATCGCTCTGGCTAAAACTGGATTGTTTTCAAGAAAATGATTGACTAAAAATAAACTAGGAATAGAAAGAAGGAAGGCCATGCGAGTTGTTTTTAACTCTTCTTCCCAATCAGCGCTGGTTAAAAGCATCTGAGCATAAAGATTTTCTAAATCTTGAAATGGATCATTAATTTTTTTTTCTAAGTCATTATCCACCTGTCCGTTTACATCAATAGGGATTAATTGAAAAAAAGTGGGTGAGAATTGGGTAAGCTGATTAATAAGTTTTTTAATTTCTCTTTTTTTTTCTGGGGGTTGTTCTCCAAAAAATTTTTCAATCCTAAAACTGTCTCCATTTCCTTTATCAATAATCCATGATTCTAACCAATCTAATCGTCTACCGGTAAGGAGTGAAAGTTGGTAAATAATATCAATCATTTCCGGGGGAATTTTTTTTCTTTTGGCAAAAAGAAAAACGCCTCCATTTTCTAAAAAAGAAGATAATTGTTGGCGAGTTTCTTGATTACCATCTCCATTAAGAATTAAAAGTTGAAGCTCAAGAGGAAGTTTCCTAAACTTTCGACTGTTTTGGTCGGGTATTTTATTTAAAAGATAAATATCAAATTCTGCTTCCAACTGTTGGAGAACTCTCGCTGCTTCTAAACCAGTTGATCCACAACCAATAATTGAATGAGCCAATCTGTTTTCTGGTTGATATTTTTCTGCCAATGAAGAGAATGGATGATTTAGACTAAGTTCTATTAGATTGATTTCTGGGCATAATTCAGGATTGGTGAGTTTCGTTAAGGCCTCTTTTATAATTTTGCGAATTCTCCCGTATTGGGCTGGATGATTCGTAAGTATTTCAGGAAAAAAATGATCAACGAAAGAATTAACGACACCGGCAACTTGCTGACGAGAAAGAGCGATTTCTCTTGTTTCATTTTCAGGGTTAACAATTCTTTCAAGTCGCACCATTACTAAATTATACTATAGGATAGAAAATTTTGAAGATTCCATTAAATGAAATATTTTTTAATTTTATTTTATAATTAAATTATTATCAGTTTCTTAAAAACACTATGAAAGGATATCATGCCGATATTGAGGATCTAACTGAAAATAATACCAATTACCGCCAAGTATTATATACCGGTCACCATTTACAATTGGTGATTATGAGTTTAAAGCCGGGTGAGGAGATAGGGATGGAAGTTCATGAAGAAAACGATCAGTTTTTTCGTTTTGAAGAAGGCGAGGGCAAGGTGATTATTGATGATAATGAATATCAAGTCAAAGAAGATGATGTCATTATTGTTCCGGCCGGAGCAGAACATAATGTGATTAACACCTCAAACGATAAAGACTTAAAGCTTTATACGATTTATGCTCCACCTCACCATCGTTATGATGTCGTTCGTCAAACCAAACAAGAAGCTGATTCTGATACCCCAGAGTTTGATGGAGTGACGACGGAATGATTTATTAAGGAGAATCCTTGACCCAAGGATTCTCCTTATTCTGTTATATTTTAATTATGAACCTTAAAGAAAGATTTTTTTCCGGCTTTATTTTTTTTATTTTTGCCTTGTTTTTTCTTATTCTTTCTAATAAATTAGGGATTAATTTACCACTGAGAATCGAAAATTTAATTACCCAAAAAAACGAACTTTTTACCGTCTCTGGTGAAGGAAAAGTGGTGGTCATTCCTGATTTAGCCTATGTGAGTTTAGGAGTCGAAAAACAAGGAGCGACAGTGATTCAAGTTCAACAAGCGATAAATGAGGTTAACAATCGTTTAGTTGAAAAATTAAGAAGTTTAGGAATAAAAAAAGAAGATATTGAGACTGAAAGTTATCAAATCTCACCTCAATATGACTGGAGCTCTGGACGGCAAAGAATTACTGGCTATCAGGCGTCGACAACATTAAAGGTGAAAGTTTATCCTTTGGAAAAAGTCAATCAAGTAATAGACGAAGCCACTTCTCTGGGCGTTAATCAGGTTTATGGAGTGAGTTTTGATGTCAAAGATAAAGAAAAATATCTGGCTGATGCAAGAAAAAAAGCAGTTGATGAGGCAAAGAAAAAAGCCAATCAAGCGGCCAAAATTACCGGTTTTCGCTTGGGAAAGATTGTTAATTACAATGAAGAGATTCCAACAGATGAGATTTCCCCACATTATTTAGGAATGGGATCGGCAGAAAAAATAGAACAAAAAACTGAGGTCCAACCAGGAAGTCAGGAGATAAAGGTGAGGGTTAATTTGAGTTATCAGATAGAGTAATATATAGAGTAATATAAAGTCAAAACTCAAAGCTCAAAAGTCAAAATTACAATTTTAGGTTAAAAAAATTTCAAAATTCCGAAGGGGTTCCTTTTGGATATAGAACATTTAACTTTAAAAATTTAAAATTTAAAATTAAAAATTGTTTTAAAATTTAAAATTTATAATTTGGAATTATTTTAATGTACGATCTAATCTCAGTTGGCAGTATTTCTTTAGATTTATATTTCAAAGGTCAATCATTAACTTCTGATAACGAGCGATTTCATTTGGCGATTGGGGGAAAATATCTGACTGATTTTTTTCATTTAGATATTGGCGGTGGCGGGGTAAATGTGGCGGTTGGCATCGCTTCTTTTGGTTTTCAAACGGCGGTTTTTGGCAAGCTTGGCGACAATCCATTCAAAGAAATGATTATCCAAAAACTAAAAGAAAAAAATGTCTCAACTGAGTTTATTCAATTAGAGAAAAATTATTATAAAATTTCCTCAATTCTTTTAAAAGAAAACGGCGAACGAACCATTATTCATTATGAAACACCAACTCATTTAACCAAAGAGTTTTTTTTACACGATGATTTAAAAAAAGCGAAAAACATTTATTTTTCTCCTCTTGGTGATTTAACCCTTGAGGAAAAGACAAAAATGATTGATTTTTTAAAAGGCGATCAGACTTTAACCTTTGTTAATCTATCAATTGCCGATTGCCGAGAGCCAAAAGAAAAATTAGAAAAAATTTTTCAGGCTTTAGATGTTTTAATTATCAATACTCATGAATATGCTGAGATGGTCAAAAAAAAATATCAAGAGATTGATTTTTATCATTTAGAAATCGAACCTGAAATTTTAAAGCAAAGAGTAGTTATTATTACTGATGCAGAAAAAGGAAGTTATGGATATTTTCAAGGCAAGTTTTTTTATCAGGAGGCGATCAAACCAGAAAAAATTTTAGACACGACCGGCGCCGGCGATGGCTATACTGCTGGTTTTATTACTGAATATTTAAAATCAAAAGATATTGTTTCCTCCATGAAGAATGGGGCTTTATATGCAGCCAAAGTCTTAGGGAAAATTGGGGCAAATTGAATTAGTAGTCAGTGGTAAGTTTTTAGAAAATTAATCTAATTGATCTAATTGAAACATAAAAATTGTTAATCAACCTAATTAACCTAAATAAGAAACTAGTTAACTTGGAAAACTGGTATCGATCTAAGTAATATTTATCATCTTGACGGTAAAAAAGTGTTTTTTTGGCTTATTAAATTATTGACAATACTAATTGTTTTTTAGTATATATAATTTATAAGTTTTTTATTTTTAAAATTATGGTAAGGCTAGTTTTGAAAAAAGATAAAGGGCCAAAAGAAATCAAACCCCAAGAAAAATCTGTTTATATTTGATGTGTGGACTTTCAAAAAATCAACCTTTTTGTGACGGATCCCATAAATTAACTTTAGATGAAGAAGAAGGAAAAACTTATCGCTATTTTGACGATGGAAGCAGAAAAGAAGTTAATTTTTAAGTTATTAGTTTAAATCAAAGCTATGTATCAATTTGTAAAGGAACAACTGAAAAAAACAGGTGAGATAATGGTTAAAGTCAGTGATGGGCAAAAATTTGAGCTCCACCTTCATAATGTTAAGTTTCATGATCAAGAGGAAATTATTGAGATTGATGCTGGCCATGAGACATATTGGATATCAGGAAAAGAGATTGTTTATGCTTGGATTCATCGGGTGAAAGAGTGATTATTAGATAAATTGAAAAAATGGGAAAAACGATGACTACTATGATTATTAATTATAATTAATCTAAAGTTGCCATATAAGTGAATTATCAGGTGAACAATTTGACAATCAAACCACTATAGATTTTGGAGTTGACAGTCAAACCATTATAAATTCTGTAGGAAGCGAGAGGTTAAGGTCAACACCGGAGAAGATCCGGTTTATTCATGCTACTAACGAAGTAAATACTGTTGGAATATTAAGTAAAGGTTTGAGGATAGATTCAAAAATGGGTTGTGACGGTGTTGCTTTAGAGCTAGGACAAGATATTGACTATTCAATTAGAGAAATAAAATATCCCCATAGAAATTTGCCGGTGATTATTTTTATAGCCATACCCAATTTGAGAAGAGAGGTAATCGAAGCTATAAACAGAGGAGAATTGCCACTTGGTTTTCTTGTTGAACTTTTATTCGCTTCCTCTAAAGTACCTCAAAAAGAAATAAGTACATATCAATCAACCGATGTTTACCTTGACCCTCAATTTACCGAAGGATATTTTGATAGAACTAATAATCAATGGGTTGATAATCCAAACTATTGGGAGAATCAGTTAAGAGAACAGCAAAAAAAAAGAAGATTGGAGTGATGAGGAGTTTAAAAAGAGAAGACAAGAAAAATTAAATGAATTAAAAGATCAAGCAAGACAACGTTTACAACAAGCCAAAGAAGATTACAAAAGAGCCATGGAGGAAGGGATTAAGTTAATGGAAACGATGTTTAATCAAGATAAAGAAGGAAACGATGAGCTCCCGGTAAGAATTCCATAAACCACAATTCCTAAATTAATATAAATAAATAAGATTAGCTAACAAAAAAATTAAACTTGACTAAATCTCCTCTATATTTTAAAATATGAATATATGTTCATATATAAAAAATGTCAATGTCAAAGATGGGGGAAAAAGATGGATTTTTTTAATGAAGAAAAAATGCTTTCTTTAGAAAAAATGCTGAAAACTGTCGGTGTTTTATCACGAATTAAAACTCTTTTTTTTCTTTCAAAGTCTTCTCACTGTGTCTGTGATTTGATGACTCATACCGGTTTTTCCCAAAGTCTTCTTTCTCATCATTTAGCCGATCTTCAAGATTTGGGATTGGTTGATAAAAAAAAAGACGGTCGATTTACCGAGTTTTTTTTAACTGAAAAAGGAAAGATTTTTGTTAATTTGTTGAAAAAATATTTAGATTTAGATTAAGATTTTTCTTTAAGAAATTAGATTCCTTGAAGTTTTCGGGGAATGATAATGAGGATAAGATTCTTGAGTAGATCGAGAATAGCATTGAAGTTAATTTTCAATTAATTTGGAATGATAACAGGATTATTTTAATTGGCTAATTAATTTCAAAAAGGAGGTGATAACATGAAAATTCAAGTTTTAGGATCAGGTTGCCAAACTTGTAAAAAATTATATGAATTAACAACTCAAGCAATCAAAGAATTAGGATTAAAAGAAGAAGTTGAATACATTACCGACATTCAAAAAATTATTGAAATGGGATTGATGCAGTCGCCGGTTTTGGCGATTAATGGCAAACCAGTGATGGTTGGTTTTTTGCCTGATATTGAAAAAATTAAAAAGTTAATTTCAGAAAATCAATAAGATGGATATTTTTTTTCCTTTACAACAATTGGCTGATTATCTCAGTTTTTCTTTGCTGAAATTATCAGCAAAGTCTCATCTTGGTCAGGCGGTCAATTTTTTTATTTATGACTCATTAAAGATCTTTATTCTTTTGCTTTTAATTAATTTTATTATGGCTTGGATTCGTCACTTTTTGCCAACAGAAAAGATTCGTGATTTTTTAACAAAAAGACGCTGGTATGGGCTTGATAATTTTTTCGCTTCGATTTTTGGCGTTATCACTCCTTTTTGTTCGTGTTCTTCCATTCCTTTATTTATCGGTTTTTTATCGGCCGGAATTCCTTTGGGAGTCACTTTATCATTTCTGATTACCTCGCCTTTGGTCAACGAAGCGTCAATCGCGATTTTTATTGGCATTTTCGGCTTAAAGATTACTCTCTTATATATCTTAAGCGGTGTTGTTGTTGGCATAGTTTCTGGTTTTATTTTAGGAAAGATGGGTTTGGAAAAAGAGATCGATGAAAGTTTAAGAAAGATCATCGAAAACTCAAAAAATAACAAAGCGACGATAAAAATAAAAAAAGAGCCATGGAGGATTTTATTGAAAAAATTTTGGTCTGAGGGTTGGGATTTGACCAAAAAGATTTTCCCATACGTATTAATCGGAGTTGGATTAGGCGCTTTGATTCATGGGTACGTGCCGGTTGGTTTTTTTGAAAAATATCTAAAAAACTCATCTTGGTGGTCTGTCCCCTTAGCCACGATTTTAGCCATTCCTTTATACTCCAATGCCGTTGGGGTGATTCCGGTTGTTCAGGCATTAGTTGCTAAAGGCGTACCGCTTGGGACAGCCTTGTCCTTTATGATGGCCACTGTTGGTTTATCTCTTCCTGAGGCTTTAATTTTAAAGCGGGCGATGAAGATAAAACTTTTAGTTTTGTTTTTTTCAACCGTGGCGATAGGGATTATTTTGATTGGTTATTTATTTAATTATTTTTTATAATTAACTTTATGGATAAAAAAATTATTTTGACGATAGTTTTAATCTCGGTGATTATTTTAATTTTTGGTTATATTTTAGTTTCTTCGGCTGGGAAAAAAGAAGAAAAAAATTCACAAAGTTCAATTCTTCCTTCAAAAGAAAAAATTATTTTTTATTACGGCAATACCTGTCCTCATTGCGCTGAGGTTGAAGAATGGATGAAGAAAGAAAAGATTGAGGAAAAGATTAAGATCGAAAAAAAAGAAGTTTATCAAAATCAGGCCAATGCCCAAGAGTTGAGTTTAGTCGCTCAAAACTGTGGTTTAGATCCAAATGCTATCGGCGTCCCTTTTCTATATGCTGATGGCAAGTGCTATATCGGGACACCAGAGGTGGAAAGAGTTTTAAAGGAGAAAATAAATAATTAATAACCAATAATCAATTTTTAATCAATATTTTAATAATTAATAAAAAAATAAATATTAAATATTGATTTATTGATTATTGAATAAAAATTAATTATTAATTATTTGTTATTTTTCAAAAGTTAACTGGTTGCCAGTTAGCTGGTTGGCTAGTTTAAATATAAAATTTGGTTATTGGTTTATTGGTCATTGGAATTTGTTTAGAAATTAGGTTAATTAGAAATTTAATTTTATTTTTTAAAGTTTAAAGTTTAATGTTTAATGTTTAATTTTTTTATTCGTCCAGTCGAGGCTGTTTGCCCACTTTGCACGGTCGCCGTTGCCGGCGGATTGGAAATCTCTCAGATGTTGGGCGTGGATGATCTAATTACAGCTATTTGGATTGGAGGGTTAACGGTTTCTTTGGCCCTTTGGTTAGCTGATTATTTTTCAAAGAAAAATTGGCTTTTACCTGTTTGGCGAGAAGTTGTTTCTTTGATTGTTTTTTATCTTTTAGTTGTTCCTTATCTTTTTTGGTCAAAGGTAATCGGTAAGGTGGGTAATATTTTTTGGGGTGTAGATAAAATTATTTTAGGAGTTGTTATTGGTTCCTTGGCTTTTTTTCTTGGAGTTTTTTTTGATCATTTTTTGCGAAAGATAAATGACGGGAAAATCATTTTTTATTATCAAAAAGTGATTGTTCCGGTATTTTTTTTAGCTATAGTCAGTTTGATATTTTATCTTTTTTTATGAACAAGATTTCAATTAAAAAAAATAAAAAACAGTTAGTATTTTGTTTAAAAAATAGAGGTAATATTGAAAAATTTAATCAGGATATAGATAAGACTTATCGATATATTTATGAAAGAAATCTTCAATCATTAATTAACGGACCAACTATTGGTTTGTTTTTTTCAAAAGAAGATGGTAACTATATGGTGGCGATTCCTATTAAAAATAGGTTTAAATGTCCTTCCAAAATATTCCTTTTCGGATTTTTACTGTCGATTAAAGTAATCTCAACGTTTCATATGGGCGAATTTAAAACGATTAATAACACTTTTAGTTTATTATTTGAAGAAATTAAACGAAGACAATTATCTTGGTATTTTCCAGTCATAGAAAAATACCATTTTCTTAAAAAAGAAAAAAAATATCAGACCGAAATTTTAATTCCTATCGAAAAGAAAGAGGCAATAAAAATTATTAGTTAATTTAACCTTATGAAAAACCTACCATCAATTGAGGATTTTATGAATAAGATTAAAAAAATGGAAAAAGGAGAAAAGTTGGATTTGTCATCTGATGAAGATTTGTCAATTGCCATTATGAATTTAATCTCAATGGAAGAACACTTTTTCTTTACCTATGCTAAAACAAAAGATGAAAAATATTTAGATTTGCTTGATGAAATAAGAGATATGAGAAAAAAGGCGTTGAAGCGAATCATTAAAGAATATGAAGGTGAAGTTTGGTGTATCTCAAAACATTTATTAGCCGCTTCAATGAGGATGATGGAGGTTGGGACAAAAGCCTTAACCAAAAAAGACAGGAAAACCGCCAAAGAAATGTTTGACAATGCCTATCATCTTTACTCTCTTTTTTGGGGATTAAATTTAGGATTAACCAAAGTGGAAGACGTCAAAAGAGACGACAATGAGGTTAATTTGATTGATGAGGAAGAAAAACCAAAACTCCAAAAAAAAGTCAATCTTTTGGCGAGATTGGGTGAGGTGATTAAAAAAGCGGTTGATTGTTGTCGGGAGTAAAAGTAGAACGTGGAACTTAGAACGTAGAACATAAAACATGAAACATGAAGCTTGGAAGATAAAACAATAATAATTTATAATTAACTTAATTTCTGAACTTTTCTAAAGTTTCGTATAATAGAGAAAATATTTGGCATAAAATTTTTAAAATTTAAAATTAAAAATTTATAATTTCTTTCGAATTTCGTGCTTCGAATTTCGAATTTAAAACTTTTTTTAATTAACTGGCGTATCGGGAGATTCGAGTGTAAGATAATAATATGACCAACCAAGAAATCGCCAAAGTTCTTCGTGAGATTTCTTACTACTTAGAAATGGACGATGTTCCTTTTAAGCCTTTTGCTTATCAAAAAGCCGCTTACATCATCGAAGGGTTAGAGGAAGAAGTGAAAGAGATTTATCAAAAAGGAGGCTTAAAAGCGATTGAAGAGATTTCAGGAATAGGTGAGGGAATCGGAAAAAAGATTGAGGAGTTGATTACTACCGGACGATTGAGATATTACGAAGAATTAAAAAGAAAAGTGCCGGTGAATTTAGAAGAATTATTAAAAGTTGAAGGGTTAGGACCCAAAAAAATAAAGATTTTATACCAGAAATTAAAGATTACTAATTTAAAAGAGTTGGAAGAAGCAGCCAAAAAACATCAGATTGCTTCTCTTTTTGGTTTTGGGGAAAAAACTGAAAAAAATATTTTGCAGGGGATTGCTTTTGTTAAAAAAGGGGAGGGGAGATTTCTTTTAGGGGAGATATATCCTATCGCGAAGATGATTTTGGAAAGATTAAAATCATTAAAAGAAGTGAAAAAGATTTCTTTGGCTGGTTCTTTAAGGCGAATGAAAGAAACAATCGGCGATGTCGATATCTT
This sequence comes from Candidatus Roizmanbacteria bacterium, assembly GCA_037441985.1. Classification (GTDB taxonomy): domain Bacteria; phylum Patescibacteriota; class Microgenomatia; order UBA1406; family GWC2-37-13; genus JBBILO01. The sequence goes on along the minus strand of JBBIRE010000006.1, from coordinate 8,797 downwards.
AGCGGTTTCTTCAGAGCCAGAAAAAGTGATGGATTTTTTTGTCTCTCAAAAAGAAGTCATTAAAGTTTGGGGCAAAGGAAAAACTCGTTCATCAATCAGGTTAAAAATGGGATTTGATGTTGATTTGCGAATTGTACCAGAAAAATCTTATGGAGCCGCTTTGCAATATTTTACTGGTTCCAAAGAACACAATATTGTCCTTCGGCGATTGGCGATCGATAAAAATTTAAAGTTAAATGAATATGGGATTTTTAAAGGCAAAAGGATGATTGAGACAAAAAATGAAGAAGAGGTTTATTGGGTTTTAGGGCTCTGCTATATTCCACCTGAAGTAAGAGAAAATACCGGTGAGGTTGATTTGGCGATTGAAGCGTTTAAAAAAAAAATTAATCCTTGGAAAGATTTAGTTTGTCTTGACGACATAAAAGGCGATCTTCATCTTCATTCAAATTTTAACGGCGGAAAAAATTCAATTGAGGAGTTAATTGATGAAGGAAAAAAATTAGGTTATCAATATATTGGAATCGCCGACCATACCAAGTTTTTGCGCATTGAGCACGGTTTAGATGAGAAAGAATTAATAAAGCGAAATGAGTATATTGATAAAATAAATTTAACAGAGAAAAATTTCCAAGTTTTGAAGGGTTGTGAAGCCAATATTATGCCTGATGGTTCGATTGATATCAAAGATGAAGTATTAAAAGAGATGGATTATGTCATTGCCGGTGTTCATTCCCAATTTAAAATGACTAAAGATGAGATGACAAAGAGAATAATTAAAGCGATGGAAAATCCTCATGTTGATATTATCTCTCATCCAACCGGAAGATTAATTAACAGTCGCGATGAATACCAAATTGATTTAGAAAAAATCTTTGAGACAGCAAAAAAAACTGGAACGGTGCTTGAAATTAATAGTTATCCAGACAGACTCGATCTTCGCGATCATCATATCCGTTTAGCTAAGGAAAAAGGGGTAAAGATGATTATTAATACCGATGCTCATCACCGCGACCAAATGCGCTATATGATTTACGGCGTTGCTCAAGCCAGACGCGGTTGGGCGGAAAAATGGGATATTATTAATACTAACAAATTTGAAGATTTATTAAAAATGTTAAAATAAAATGGTACCTATACGAGACGATCGTTTCTTATAGGTTCCGATATGGAAAACAAAGCTAATAAAAGGAGTAAAAATCGGGGCGCAATTATTGAAAAAATTTTAGAGGGAATTGCCGATTTGTTAATCGCTTCAAAGACTAGCTATTACGGCAATATTTACTTTGCCCTAGGTAAAATCATCAAAATCCTTTTAGAAGAGAAAAGATTGAAAAAGAAACAAATTTCTCGTTCGATGAAGATTTTGGAAAAAAAGAAATTAATTTTTATTAAAAAAGAAAAAGATAAGGTCTATACTCATCTTAGTGAAAATGGAAAGAAAATTGTTCTTCAATATTCTTTAAAAAAAATTTTAGCCTTAAAAAAGAAGAAAAAGAAATGGCAAGGATTATGGTTTATTGTTTTTTTTGATGTTCCAGAAGAAGAGAGAGTGAAGCGGGATTATTTAAGAAAGTTTTTAAAATTTATCGGCTTTTATCATTACCAAAAAAGTGTTTATATCTACCCATTTGAATGTAAAAAAGAAGTCGATTTGATTAAAAAAATCATCGTAGGTGGACGTTATTTAAGTTATGTTGTTGCAAAGGAGATAGAAGATGAAGAAAAATATAAAAGAATTTTTCAACTTGAATTGGGTACTTATAAAAAACGATCGTTTCGTATAAGTACCTAGAGAATGAAGATAAAGATTTATTATTTTATAATTAATTAAGGAAATTAGAGTGGTAATTTTATCTTAATAAATTCAAAAATTTGTTATGATTAAAAATATATTGAATTTTAAAATATGTTAATTATTAATTTTAAAACTTACAAAGAAGCCACAGGGAAAAATGGATTAATCATTGCCCAAATCGCTGAGAAAATCTCTGAGCAGATTGGTGTAAATATTATAGTTGTTCCACAACCGACTGATATCTATCAGATCAAAAGAGCCACTGGTATTGAAGTCTGGGCGCAATATTTAGACCCAATTGACCCCGATCGTCATACTGGTTTCATCTCTCCTTACGCCCTTCAGCAGGTTGGTGCTACCGGCGTTCTTATTAATCACAGCGAAAAACGATTAACTTTAGATGAGATTGAAAAAAGAGTAAAATACGCGAAAAAATATGGACTAACAACATTAGTTTTAACTGATTCAGCCGAAGAAGCAGAAAAAATTAATTTGATGGAGCCAGACTATATTGGTTATGAAAAAGAAGAGTTAATCGCCGGCGATGTGCCGATTATCGAAGTTGAAGGACCAAATATTGAAAATGTTTTAGATAAAATTGATCGACCATTAATTATTGGTTCAGGAATTAAAGATAAAGAGGATATTACCGAATCTTTAAAGATTGGTGCTAAGGGGGTAATTTTGGCTTCGGGAATAATTAAAGCGCAAGATATTGAGGAAAAAATTCTTGAATTGGCCAAGGCATTTAAGGAATTCTGAGAAAGTGACGGATTTGATTAATTCATTTTTATTTAAGTTAATCACCTTTCTCCCATAATTTTAATAATTTTATTTGTTTTATTTAAGAGATTCCCAATCAAGTCGGGAGTGAGAATAGAATTAAAGTTGTGGTGGGTTGGGTTAAAATAAAAGAATGATGATTAAGAAAGAAGACTTTGATTATTTTCTTCCTCAAAATTTAATCGCCCAAACACCGGCAAAACCACGAGACAGCTCAAAGCTCTTTATCTATCAAACAAAAACCAATGAAATTTTTTTTGATAAATTTTATCATTTGGATCGTTATTTACCCAATAATTCTTTTTTGGTTTTAAACAATACAAAAGTAATTCCAGCTCGGGTAGTAATGAGACGAGAAACTGGGGGAAAAGTTGAGGTGGTTTTTTTGGAAATCGAAGACAATCAAATAGAGATAATGGTTGATCGAAAGGTAAGAATTGGTGAAAAATTATTTTTTGATCAGAAAAATTATTTGGTTCTCATCGGTCAAGAAAAAAATATTTTTAGCGGACAATACAATTTTTCTAAAGAAAAATTATTTTATCTAATTCATCGTTATGGCAGTATGCCTGTTCCTTTATACTTAAGAAAAACGCCTCTTTCAGAGAATGAGTTAAGAAAAAAATATCAAACGATTTTTGGTAAAAAAGAAGGATCAGCGGCAGCACCAACGGCTTCATTACACTTCACTCATCGGGTGTTTAAAAAATTAGAAAAAAAAGGAATAGAAAAATTTTTTATTACTTTACATATCGGATTGGGAACATTTGCACCTTTAACCGAAGAAAACTTAAAAGAAAAAAAACTTCATGAGGAGTATTATCATATTGAAAAAGACATTTGGAAAACGATTACTCGTTTAAAAAAAGAGGGAAAAAAATTGGTGGCTATTGGGACAACTGTGGCGCGAGCATTGGAAACGCTAGCTAAATTCAAAATTCAAAATTCAAAATTCAAAATTTTTGATAAAACTGATCTTTTTATTTTCCCGCCTTTTAATTTTCAAATGGTTGATATCCTGATTACCAATTTTCATTTACCTCAGTCTTCTTTAATGATGCTAGTTGAAGCCTTCCTTCGATATAAAAAAGCCAAAAAAAGTTTGATTGAGTTGTATAATATGGCTATTAAAAATAATTTTCGTTTTTATTCTTTTGGGGATGCGATGTTAATTTTATAAAACATGAAACAAAAAAAATTTTTTAAAGTTTTAATGCAGTCAAAAAAATCAAAAGCTCGATTAGGAGAAATCCGAACCGGTCATGGAGTGATCAAAACACCGGCATTTGTCCCGGTGGCGACTAAAGGAACAATTAAATCTCTTTGGCCGGAATTGATCAAAGAAATTGGGATTCAGGTAGCCTTTGTGAATACTTATCATTTAGTTGATCATCCGGGCGCTGAAGTGTTAGAGAAGATTGGCGAGATTCATCGCTATGCTAATTTGAAAATTCCTTTAATGAGTGATTCTGGGGGATTTCAGGTTTTTTCTTTGGGAAGAGAGAAAAATAAGAGGCTTGATGCCGTTTTTTTCGACCGTCTCACCCCCGACGATGGTCGGGGGTCCCCCCAGGCGATTGTCTCAAAAAAGGCATCTTCGCCTCCAAACCTTAAGACTAATTTTCCCAATTTACCTCTTTTATTAAAAATCTCCGAAGACGGAGTGAAATTTCGCTCAACTTTTGATGGTCGTGTGATTGAATTTACTCCGGAAAAATCAATGGAATATCAAAGACAGATCGGCGCTGATATTACTATGGCTTTTGATGAATGTATTTCTTATGGCGTTGATTATCAATATGTCAAAAGGGCGACTGAGAGGACGCATCGGTGGTTAGAAAGATGCGTTTATCAAGTTCAAAGTTCAAAGTTCAAAGTTCAAAGTTGCAATAAAAAATTAAAAACTAAAAATTCAAAATTTTCCGCTAATCAACATCTTTATGGCGTTATCCAGGGAGGGGTATTTGAGGATTTGAGAAAAAAATCGGCTCAGTTTGTTGTTGATCAGCCGGTTGATGGGGTGGCAATTGGTGGTGTGTCGGTTGGTGAGTCAAAAGAAGAGATGAGAAATCAAGTTCGTTGGGTGGCTGATTATTTACCCAAAGATCGACCAGTCCATCTTTTAGGTGTTGGACAATTTGATGATATTTTGGATTTGGTGAAATACGGCATTGATACTTTTGACTGTGTTGAGCCAACAAGATTAGCGAGGATGGGGATGATATATCAATTGAAAGTCAAAAATCAAAAGGCAAAAGGCAAAATTAATTGGGAGGAAATTGATATTTTTAGGGGGAGATACCGATATGATTTATCACCGGTTGATGAGAGTTGTTCTTGCTATGTTTGTCAAAATTTTACTAAATCATACCTTCATCATTTATTTAAACAAAAAGAGCTTTTGGGTTATTCTTTGGCGACTTATCATAATCTCTGGGTGATGGAGAGATTTTTTGAGAAAATTCGGGAGATAATAGAGAATGGATTTATATGACAATCCTTTGCAAACCTGCGAGGTTAGAAAAATCAGGCGATTTGGCGTTTTAGGGCTTCAGCAAGGGATGAACTTTTGAGGATTTTTCCCAAGGTTTCGGTTTTTGCTTTTTTAACATCGGCGGTAGTTTTTATCCCTTTATCAAAAAGAATTCTTGCCCTTACCCGTCCAATGCCTTTTAATTTCACCAGTTCTAAAAGTTCCTCTTTTACTCCATACTCCATTCTTACCCGCAGTTGTTTCAAAAATTTTCTGATTTCTTTATCGATATCGATTAATTTGCTTAATTCAATAATTGAATATAATAGCCAATCGCTAATTTCTAATCGCGATCTTAGGTCACCGGGACTGATTTTAAAGTTTTGAAAAAGATACTCGTCCTCGGCTTCGTTAATCCAAAAATAAAAAATGGTGGCTAATTTTGCTTCTTTTAAAAATTCTTCATACTCATCTTCAAACTCATCGGGAATATCAAAGAAAAATTTTTCTTTATTTTTCAAAATCTGTTTTTCAATTGTTTCAACATCGTCAACTAAAAGACTGGGTGAGGGTTTTAATTCCTGAGTTTGGGCCAAAAGGCAAAAAAATGTAAAAGGAAGGATTTTTTCTTTATCTAAAGAAAGGAGGTTGTCGATTAAAATATGGGCAGTTAAGGGATCAAGATAAAGTTGAGAGACACGTTTGCCCAAATCAGTGGCGGCGATGATTTCCTCTCCGTCAAGATTTTTTTTCTGATAGATAAAATCCCATTCTTTTAGTTTTTCCAAAACCTCCTCCGTTTTTTCTTTTAAGAAAGAGACGTCGTATTTAAAACCAAAAAAAGTTTTTTGTAAAAATTGATAAATGGCTTCTTTGGTTTGACAAAAACGATTGGCGATTAGGGATAAAAGATGGAGGCGAAGACTGTTCTCTGACTCAATTTTGCTTGTAATTTCTTCTGTTGTTCCTTGAAGATAAAGATAAGTTAGTTCTTTTAATTCCTGTTGATATCGAGCATACAAAATGCCTTCTCCCCACTGATCATAGGCCGGTCGGCCACTGCGACCAAACATTTGTTCCACCTCAATCGCCGGTAAATAAACTGAACCTAAACCAGCCAGATAGCGTTTGGTGTCGCGAATCACCGCCCGGAAATTTGGCAGATTAATGCCAATGGCTAAAGCTGTGGTTGAAGTAATCACTTTGATTAATTTCTTTCGATATGCCTCCTCGACCATTTCTTTTTGGGGAAATAAAAGACCTGAGTGATAAAAAGCGACTCCTTTTTTCACACCCTCGGCTAATTTTTGGCATTGTTCTGTTGGATGTTCTAAAACCGACTCAATTTTTGTTGCCAGCTCTTTTAATTTTTCTTTTTCTTCACTGGTTAAAAAAAGATGCGTAAATTTTGCTAGTCTTTTTGCTAAACTTTCGGCATTTCTTCGAGAGGAAAGAAAAAAAATCATCTGCTTTTTCATCATTAAGGTATCCTCAACGATGGCTTCTTCAAAAGGAAGATTGGGATTGAGAGAATATTTTTTAAAATCAGGAAAATCAATCTCATTTTGATAGGCGATGCCCCGATAAAGAGGAGTCGGGCGATAGGTAGAAAAAACAACTTCTGCTCTGAGCCAGTCAGCCAGATCTTTGGCATTTTTGATGGTGGCGCTTAAGGCTAAGATTTGAAGATGAGTCAAATTTTCTTTGAGGATTGTTAATAAAATTTCTAAAGTTGGTCCACGACTGACATCATTTAAACTATGAATTTCATCGACGATTAAAAGACCAATATCATTTATCCATGAAGGTTGATGTCTTAAAAGCGAATCCATTTTTTCATATGAGGTAATTAAAGCATGATAATGCGCCAACCATTGATCGTCAGAGTCATAATTACCAACTGAAAGAGCGACCTTGATCCCTAAATCATAATACTTGCTTTTGAACTCCTGATATTTTTCCCGAGCCAAAGCCACAAGCGGGGAGAGATAGATAACTTTTTTTCTTATGTTTAAAACAGTATTGACGAGGGCAAGTTCGGCGATTAAGGTTTTGCCGCTTGAGGTTGGGGCGGCAATGACTAAATTTTTATTTTGAAAAAGACCGGTGCCAATCGCCTCTTTTTGTACCGGATTGAGTTCAGAAAAACCGTTTTTTTCAAGAATAATTTTGACAATTTCTTCATCGGTCATCTTATAATTGTAAACATTAAACAATAAAATTGGAACGTAGAACGTGGAACGTAGAGCTTTCAAAATTAGAAATTTAACATTAAAAAATCAAAATTAGATTGATATAATAATTTAAAATCGCATTCCGAATTATTTAATCATTGAAACATTTTCGCAACGATCGTGGTTAAGATGTTGCATGAATTAGTCTGAAATTAGTTTAGAGTTGGTTTTTTGGAATCAATTGAAATTAGTTAAAATCTGTTGAAATCAGTAATCAGTTGAATCAGTTAAATCGGTAGTCGGTCGAATTAGTTGAAATTGGTTGAAATCAGTTTAAATTAGTTAAAAAGTGTAAAAGTTAGTTTTAAAATTTATAATTTAAAAATTTGAATTCATTTAAAATCCCGAAGAGATCTTTTCGGGATTTTTAATTTTAATTTAATTATTCTAACAATCTGATCTTTTTAGCTCTTTAACAAAAAAAGAGACGATCGTCTCAAATTTGTTAAAAGCGAGTGATTTTTAGATGATTGTAATAACTAATATTTAATATTTATTTTTTATTAAATTTTTATTAATTTATTGTTAATTTATTAATTTTTGCAATATTGATTAAAAATTTATTATTGGTTATTAAAAATTATTTTTTAGGGTTTATAATTTCAGATCTATAAAGATAATTCTTTGTATATAATGTTAATAGTTATCAATTTTTAAACCTATGGCTCAATCAGATTTTTCCAAAACAATGGGGCAGTTGGAGGCCCTGCTAGATCAATATTTGCGAGAGAAAGCACCCGGTATACCGAAAGAATGGAAAGAATTTATTGTCAAGGTCTTGCCTTATTTAGCGATTGTTGGGGTGATTTTTTTAATACCGACGGTTTTAGCCGCTTTTGGTTTAGGTACTTTTGTCGGTCCTTTTGGGACAATCGGCGGGATGGCGACTGGTCGGCCGTTTTTAGGGCTGAATTATTTAATTGGGGTTTTGTTTGTTGCGGCCGAATTGGTCTTTATTGCTCTGGCGGTTTCACCCCTTTTTAAAAGAGCTAAAAAAGGCTGGCAGTATCTATATTACGCCGCCCTATTGGGAGGAGTATCAAGTTTAATCCGTTTTGATTTGGCCGGATTAATTATCGGGACTGGTCTATCGCTATATATTTTGTTTCAAGTAAAAGAGTATTATAAATAACATTAAAAAACTCAAAACTCAAAAGTCAAAAGTTAAAAGTAATAAGATAAAAGATAAAATCCCTAAAGAATGCCGTTGAGAGTGTGAGGGGTAAAAGTTAAATCTGGTTAAATTGGTAGTTAGTTGAATCAGTTGAAATTAGTTTAAACTTGAAAAAAGTGTAAAAGTTTAAATGTGTAAATGTGTAAAGGTATGAAGGTGTAAAAGTATAAAATAACAATTTAATTCAGTTTTGAATTTTTATTTAATTTTATTTTGGCTCTCGACAAGAATAGATATATTCTCTATATTATTTTTTAATGATATATAAATCTAAACTCTCAAATTATAAAATAAAAAAAATTATTAATTGTTTTTGTCTAGATTTAACCGCCACT
>JBBIRE010000005.1:0-23278 GCA_037441985.1 Candidatus Roizmanbacteria bacterium | reverse complement strand
TGGGTTAATTAGAAATTGGAAATTTAATTTTTCTTGTTTAATGTTTAAAGTCCCAAATGGACTGCCTCGGAGTTTAATGTTTAATTTTCTAAGTTCTACGTTTCAAGTGTTAGATTTTGACATTAGTTGTTAGACGTTTTTGGTGGACCCAAGAGGATTTGAACCTCTAACCCCCTCGATGTAAACGAGGTGCTCTGCCGTTGAGCTATGGATCCTTCTAACTATAACTTTTATAATGATTATAAATATTATATAATTAATAGATGAGAGGTCAACTTTATTCTTTAAAAAATGGTTTATCGGTTCTTTTTGTCCCTTCTCATCAACCGTCAATGACGGTTCTTCTTTTAGTTGGGGCAGGTTCCCGTTATGAAAACGAAAAAAACAATGGCATCGCCCATTTTTTTGAGCATATGGCTTTTAAAGGGTCAAAAAAATATCCTAATACGAAGATTATTTCTGAGACCATCGAGGCGACAGGAGGAATATTTAACGCTTTTACTTCAAAAGACCACACCGGCTATTGGATTAAAGCCACTCCAGAACATTTTGAGGTGATGGTTGATGTTTTATCAGATATGATTATCAATCCGTTATTAAGTGAAGAGGAGATAGAGCGGGAAAAGGGAGTGATTGTTGAAGAAATCAATATGTATGAAGATACCCCTCAACAAAAGGTGAGTGATATTTTTGAAACGCTTCTTTATGGCAATCATCCTTTAGGATTGGAGATCGCTGGAAAAAAAGAAAGAGTGAAAGCTTTTAATCGAAAGACCTTTGTTGATTATATGAAATCGCTCTATCATCCAAAAAATGCCGTTTTGGTGGTGGCTGGAGGATTGGAAAAAAGTCAAAAGTCAAAAGGCAAAAGTCGAAATCCCGAAGGAACCTCTTTTGGGGACCACAATTCAAAATCCAAAATTAAAAACAATGAAACAATAAAACAATGGAACAATTATTTAGAAATCATCGAAAAAAAATTTTCTTCTTGGCAGAATGGAGAAAAAGTCGATTTTTCTCAGATTACTTATCAACAAAATCAACCGAAGATTGCGATTCGTTATAAAAAAACCGAGCAGGCGCATTTTTGTTTGGGTTATCCAACTTTTGGTTTTTTTGATAAAAGGCGCTATGTTCTTTCAGTTTTAGCAACGATCTTGGGCGGTGGCATGTCATCAAGGCTTTTTCTTGAAGTCAGAGAGAGAAGGGGACTGTGTTATTACATTCACACCGACAAACAACTTTATCATGAGATTGGCAGTATTGTCACCCAAGCCGGGATTGTTAATAATTTAGACAAAATCAAAGAGGCAGTTTCGGTGATTTTAAAAGAGACTGAAAAGATCAAAAAAGGCGAGGTGAAAGAGGAGGAGTTGAAAAAAGCTAAAGAGATGGTTAAAGGCAGGTTTTTACTTTCTTTGGAAGATACCTTTCGCGTCGCTCATTTTTTTGGGGCGAAAAAACTATTGGAAGACGAAGTAATCGATGAAAAAAAAGTGATTGAGGCGATTGAAAAAGTTCATTTAGAAGCAGTCGTTGATTTAGCAGGAGAGATTTTTCAACCAGAGAGAATTAACTTCGCTATGATTGGACCGTATAAGAAGGAAGAGTTTGAGAATTTATTTTGATAAATACTTTTAAATACCTAAACAAATCCTAAACACTAAGCAGAGTTCCCTGTCACTGAGGCGTTAGCCGAAGGGACGGCGGGTGAATGTCACAAGCGAGATGACGATACGATACAATAAGGAAATATGGATGTCAGATTGAGTGGTCACAGCATATACAAAACACAGTATCACATCGTGTTTTGCACTAAGTATCGTCATCGAGCTCTGAATCCTGCGAAATTTCGCATGGAGACAGAAAAAGCCATCAAAGAAACGATTAATAAAATTATCGGAGTAGAGCTGGTCGAGTTGAATATTCAACCGGCGCATGTTCATTTGGTGATGATTATTCCACCCAAGTACGCCGTATCCAAGGTTGTTGAAATAATAAAATCAAGAAGTGCCAAACAGGTAAGGAATACGATTGAATGGTTGGATAAACTCTATTACGATACCACAAGCTTGTGGTCGAAAGGCTTTTTCGTTTCCACTGTTGGAATTGATGAAGCAATAATCAGACGATATGTCCAATACCAAAGAAAACAGAATTCAGGCCAAGCGAAGCTTGAGCTTTAATTAAGTACCACGTCACTGAGCGAGAGTGAAGGGGCGTGGGTGTCTATTCTCTTTTTGTTTTCCTTTGAGATCCCTCCACTTCGCCCCGACAAAGTCGGGGCTTCGGTCGGGATGACAAGAAAGAGAGATTTCCGTTGACACAAGAATGACGAACCAGTCACCTGTCATTGCCACGAAAGTGGGAATCTAACATTAATATTAAGAGATTCCCGATTAGATCAGAAATGACAAAGTGGTTGAGATCCCCATTTGCATGAGGACAAGAATTTACGTATATACGGGAATGACATAATGATATAGATGTTTAAAACCCCGAAGAGATCCCGTTGGGGGTGTAAAGGTGAAAAAGTTTTAAGTTTTAAGTTTTAAGTTTTAGTTTTACCTTTTGATCTTTACCTTTTGATTTTTTTTGTTTATGTTTTACGATCCATCTTCTAAGTTCTATGTCCTAACGGGATTTCGGAGTTTCTTTTTATTTTAAATATTCTTGCCAATAAAAGAAAATAAAAGATAAAATAAAATAATATGACCAATATTTTTTATGTCTTCACTTATTTTTTTGTTTTCCTATTTGGCATTTCTGTTGGTTCATTTCTTAATGTTTTAATTGATCGATTACCCAATGAACAAAAAATTAGCGGACGATCGATTTGCGACCATTGTCATCATCAATTAGCTTGGTATGATCTAATTCCAATCGTTTCCTTTATTTTTTTAAAAGGTAGATGTCGATACTGTCGTGAAAAAATTAGTTTTCAATATCCTTTCGTAGAATTTTTAACAGGCGTAGTTTTTGTATTTATTTACTGGTATTTTAGGCCATTAATTAAGGAAGATTTTCAATTAATTAGTAATTTTTATCTCAATTTTTGGCAGTTGATCGGTTACTGGGTTGTAATAAGTTCGTTAATTGTTGTATTTTTTTCTGACGCAAAATATCATATTATCCCTGATTCAATTCAAATACTTTTCTTTATCGGTTCGTTAATTCTTTTGCCTTTTTTATCAACAGGTAATTTTGCCATTTTTTTTGCCGAGAGAATAATTAGCTCATTGCTAATTGCTGCGCCAATTTTTGCTCTTCATTTTTTCTCTTCGGGTAAGGCGATGGGATTCGGCGATGTCAAGTTATCATTCACAATCGGATTTTTATTAGGGACAAAATTAGGTTTTAAGGCTTTATATAGCGCTTTTATTATTGGGGGGGTTGTTGGTGTGACTCTTCTTTTATTGAAAAAAAAACATTTGAAAAGCAAGATTGCTTTCGGTCCGTTTTTGGCGATTGGGACTGTTTTGATGCTATTTTTTGGAAATAGATTTTTATAATGGTTGCAATCGTTATAGCAGTTATAACTATTATATAATGACCGGTGGTTATAAAAATCTTCCTTTTTTTAAGCAAGCTGAGATTATTTATGATTTTACGATTGAGTTCTTTCAGCGATATCTTCCAGGTCAAGAAAAAACTCGTCTTCGAGATCAGATGATTCAATCAGCTCGATTAGGAAAACAAAATATCGCCGAAGGGTATTTGCAAAAGAGCGTTGAAGGAAGATTAAAACTTTTAGGCGTTAGTCGGGGATCTTTCGAAGAAGTTCTTAATGATTATTTAGATTTTCTTCGTCAGAGAAATCTTAAACTTTGTGAGAAAGATTCGGAAAAAGCAAAAAAGGTGAGAGGATTAGTGTATAATCGTTATAACAGTTATCATCATCGCTCCCGTAGCTCAACGGATAGAGCAGGCCCGTCCTAAGGGTAAGATGGTGGTTCGATTCCGCCCGGGAGCACCTTTTTTATGAAAAACGCTAGTCGATTATCAAAAAGACTTCTTTTAAAGCATAAACTTCATAAAATTTCTTCTAACGAATATCTAAAAATTCTTATTATGCGCACGATCGGAAATTTTTTGGTTTTATCGTCAGTGTTTATGGTCGCGAAAACATTTTATTTACCCGTAAAAGAAGAGGTAAGATTTTTTTTAGAAAAAAAATTAGGGAAGCAATATCAAGTAGCTGAAAAAAAGCTGGAAGTTAAAAAATTAGCAGAGCAAAAAGGACTTTTAGGAAAAACGTTAAATTTTAATCAAGTAGAGTTTTTAGTACCGGTCGATTCTAATTTTTCGATTGTCATTCCAAAAATTGGTGCTAATGCTAAGGTTTTAGCCAATATTGATGCATCTGATGAAAAGATTTATCTCGAGGCCCTAAAAAAAGGTGTTGCTCATGCTGCCGGTACTAGTTTTCCAGGTGAGGGAAGTCATATTTTTTTATTTGCCCACTCAACTGATTATTTTTGGAATGTTGGTTCCTATAATGCGATTTTTTATCTTCTTTATAAATTAGAGAAAGGAGATGAGGTTAATCTTTTTTATCAAGGAAAGCGATATGTTTACCAAGTGATTGGTAAGAATATTGTTAATCCCAACCAAGTGGAATATCTAACCCGAAAAAGCAATAAAGAATTTTTAACTCTTCAAACCTGCTGGCCTCCAGGAACCACGCTTCAGAGATTGTTAATCTTTGCTGTGCCAAAGCGTTAGTTAATATACATCTTATTTCTAACATCTTAAAAAGTATAACGTGTAACGTGGAACGTGGAACTTAGAATATAGAACTTAGAACGTGGAACAAGTAAGAAAATTCAAAATTCAAAAGTCAAAATGCAAAATTACAATTTTAATTTAAAATTAATATTAGTTGTTGATACAATCTAAATTAATTTCCCTATTAAAAAATTTGAGACGATCGTCTCATTTTTATTAAAGGGTCAAAAAAATTAGATTGTTAAAATAACGAAATTTAAAAGTGATTTAAAATCAAAAATTAGAAATTAAAAAATTTTTTTTGTTATTTTTTGATATTTTTATTTTTCTATCCCTAACTTTTAAACTCTAATTTTTAAGTGTTAAATCTGTGTTATAATTAGTTTATGTTTATCCATCTTGCCAAAAGAATATTTTTCATTCTTATCTTTCTTTCAATTATTTTTTTTTTAATTGTTTTTGCCAGAGGGTATCGCCCTAATCTTAAAGAAAAAAAACTGATTTCAACAGGTATTTTGACAATTAACTCTTTTCCTAAATCAGCTCAAGTTTTTCTTAATGGTGAGTTAAAAGGAATTACTGACATTAATCTTACTTTATCGCCCGGAAAATATTTGGTTGAAGTGAAAAAAGATGGTTATCTTCCTTGGAAAAAAGAAATCATTTTAAAAGGTGAGTTGGTTATTAATCTTTATCCAAACCTTTTTTCCATTAATCCCAGTCTTTCGCCCAAAACCAATATTGGTATTACACGAGCATTACCTGTCGACGATACCGGGAAGGTGCTTTTTTTTGTTGATAAAGACGATTTAGAAAAAGATGGTTTATATCTTTTTGATATTAATAAGAATGCTTTAAATTTTTTTCCTTCTTTAAAGCCTTTGGTGAAAAAGAATCAATTTCCACTTATTTTTGATAAGGGGGATTTTTCTTCAGCCGAGATTCAATTTTCTCCTGACTATAAACAAGCAATGTTGATTTGGTACGAGAACGCTTTTCTTATTGGAATGGATGAAGAAAACAGTCAACCATTCGATATCAGCGCCTCTTATCAAACGCTTCTTTCGGCTTGGGAAGAAGAAAAAAAACAGCAAGAAACAAAACTCCTTACTGCTTTTGGAAAGGACTTTGTTAAGGTTGCCACTAGTTCTTTTAGAATCGTTGCCTTTTCTCCTGACGAAACAAAAATTTTATATCAGGCAAAAAAAAATCTTTTTCTTCCACTTTTTCTCAAAACTCCATTGCTTGTGACTAATCAAACTAAAGAAGATCGTCAGTTAAAAACAAACCAAATTTACGTTTATGATAGAAAAGAAGATAGGAATTACCCAATCAAAAATCTTTCTTTGTCAACAGACAAAAATCTTAATCAAGTATTTTGGTATTCTGACAGTCGACATTTAGTTTTTGTGAAAGACAAAAAAATTACCATTGCCGATTATGATGGAGAAAATGAACAGATTGTTTATTCTGGACCATTTGAAAAAGAATTTTTAATGGTCAGCGGCGATGGTCAATTGATAATTCTTGCCAACCTTAATCCCGAAGCCAATCCATATCCTGATTTGTATAGTGTTAGTTTGAAATAATAAATTTAGCCACTTCATGACGGGACACAGTAGAGGGATATCAAAAGAACCGACCTAACTATTCTAATTAACCTAATTGACCTAAAAAAAACAAATAACTAGCAACCGGTTAACCGATTCATCTGATTCAACTGATTTTAACTGATTTAACTGATTGGCGATTTCTTGACAACGAACGTTGCTAAGAAGTATCAAAAATATTGTTTTTTGCCTCTCGGGGAAAAATAGTATTTTATATTGCTAAAACGACTAATTTATTTATTTTACAATTCCATTGACAATCTCTTATAATATATCATAATAAATATTATATAGAAGGAATAAATATTATATAGAAGGAAAATTTCTTAATGAAACAAAAAAATCTTTTCTATACCAGAAAAAGGAAGAAAAAAAAGATAAAAAATTTTTTTAGGCTTAATAAAGCCTTTTTTTCTTCGTGGTGGTGGAAAAGGACGGTTCCAAAGTATTCAAAAAATTATCTTCAACTTTTCGGGATTTTTCTTTTTTCCGCCGGGGTGGGTTTTGGGTTGACTTTTGGCGGTTATAAACTGATAAAGAAGATTTTTGCTCTCAATGAAACAACAAAATCGATGCCGACTAATGTCGCTTTTAACGCTTCGGGCTACAGCGACGATGGGGGGTTGGTGGCGGTGTTGTCGAACGAAGTAAGGATTGCCACTTCAGCGGCTTGGTGGAATGGTGATTATCTTTATCGAAAAACGATTACTTTGAAGAATCTTTTTGGTCAACACTTAACTGCTTCGGCCTCGGCACAGGTAACCGTTAACACAAAAGAGCTTTATGACGCGGGCAAATTGCAGGCGGACTGCGATGACTTGCGGGTGGCGTTTGTGGCGACTCAATCTGCCAATCTCCGACAAGAACTGCCGCGAAGTATTGTTTTAGCCGCCGGCGCCAACAATTGCTCTGATTCAACGGCAACGATTATTACTTTTCCGCGAAAAGAGCCTTTGTGGAGTGGGGCATCGGATTCAAATTATGAGCTTTATTATGGGAACAGCAATGCGACCAATCCGGGTTTTGGCGACGATGGCTTTGATATCTATCGGGAAGACGGCTCGACTGTTTCTGCCACCCTTGTTTGTCCTTTCAATGGGACGACTACCTGTGTTGACGGCGAGACACCAACGACGCAAACCGGAGCCATCCGCTATTCAGGCACTCGTGGCAGCGCGTTGAGTTTTGATGGTGTGAATGATTATGTTGATGTTGGGGAAGGAAATGGAAGTTTTGATTTTACAAACAGTTTCACAGTAGAAGCCTTTGTTAGGGTAAATCGAAATAATTGCCCAGGCTGTGATCGCCGTATTATTTTTAAAGAGACAGGCACAGGAGGTTTCTCCATCTGGATGATGAACGAATCAATCTGTCTAAAAGTTGGAGATGGAACAAATAATTATTCATGTGAAGGGTATTATATTGATAATGCTTGGCATCACGTTGCTCTAGTGGCTGTTAGTAATAATCAAGCAAAACTTTATGTTGATGGAATAGCAGTAATTACTCGACCTATAGGATCTCTTCAGCCAAATAATGTGAATCTGTTGATTGCAAAACAAACAGCATATTGGGCTGGTGTTATTGATGAAGTTCGAATTTCGGATGTGGCACGTTATAACGGTAACTTCACTCCTCAGACTATCCCTTTTGAACCGGATGAGCATACGAAATTGCTTTTGCATTTTGACGAAAATGGCGATGATCCAAGAAACAGTGGCAAGGCGATTGATAGTAGTGGTTATGGCAATCACGGAACAATCTATGGGGCGAAATATGTTTCTGGTTTGGTGGGCGTGGACGCCACTTCTTTTGATACTGGCTATGTGCCGATGCAACCTTATGCCGGTCATGGCGGCATTTTTATCGAAGAAGGGACGACCAATCTGATTATCAATCCATCTTTTGAAAATGCTGAGGTTTATAACAAAGGCTGGAGTCTGCCGTATTTTAACTATGCCACCGCCTCAGCCACATTTACCTCAAATATGGCAAAAAGAAACTCAGCCGGTCCATTTGCCGCCGGGGTGATGGTGCAGGGAAAAGATGTTCTATCGGTGAGTAATGGGACACAGATAAGCGGGAATTTTTATTCAAATTTTGATACGTCTCAAGGGTCGGTTGTCCTTTGGTGGACGCCAGAATTTGGCTCCGCAGACGCTAACGTTTCAGGACTCTTTTATCTTTGGTATTTAAGCAATAATTACTATTTTGCTTATGATTACACTAATGATTGGTTTGAATTGAGGATTGGGGGGCAGACGATGACAGCGTCTTCCTCAATTAGTGCCGGAAGCACTTATAATTTAGTGACACGCTGGGAGACAAAAAATCCATTAGTAGGAAGCAATTATGCTTCTATTTCCATTAACGATAGCCATACCTTTGGTATCACATCTCAGCCAACAGCGGAATCACCGCCTTCAACGATTTATATTGGCACCAACGGAGTAGATAAAGCTGCTAATGGCGTTATCGAAGGTTTAACTGTTTTTAGACGGGCGCTTTATGATGGTGATTATGGAATCGATGCTGGTAATGGCGATGAGATTAATCAGATTTATAATTCGGGAACAGGAAAAGACCCAACTCTGATTACTGGGAGCTGGGATGTGGTTTTTGATTTGCCAACGAATGCTTCAACTGGTACTTTAACGTCTGGGACAGGAAACGCTTGGTCCCATCCCCACGCTTCTAATTTGCTCTATACTTCAACCACCAATACCGGTGGGTTTATGATGAATGGGGCCTATACCAATGATGGCTGGACAGATTATGGAACGCCAACAAGCGTAGCCGCGTTATCTTCTTCTGAGAAGATTTACGGGGGCGGGTATAAATTTACTACTGACACGGCTGAGGAGGGGATTAAATACAGTAAATCAGGTCTTTCGGTCGGGCAGGATTTTGTCGTTCGGGTTTTGGCGCATTCTGATGGGACAAGCGTTCCTAAAATTCAAATCTGGGATGTCAATAATAATCATGAAATCACGCAGTTGACAGGGACGACAACTAGTAGTCGGACTAACCCCGACGTTTTGCTTTTTACTTTCGAATTGCCCTATATTACCCGTTATAACCCAGTTGATAATGATGGTGAATATGACTGGGTTGATAGCGATTGTACTTCAATTGAGGTAAGACTGGTTAATGCGAATTCCTCCGGTACTGTTTATTGGCATCAGGTAGAGGTGCTTTCAAATTTGATTGATAATCCGAGTATGGAGATAGGCAGCGGAGATCCGTGGATACCAGCGGGGTGGACTTATGGTGGAGTGACTGATAGTAGTGGTGAAATTCAACAAAGCATTGAAGCGTATAGTAGTAATTATTCAATATTTTTTAATGGCGCTGATGATTTGGAGGGGCGTAGACGGGATGGGGTTTTTAGTCAGATTGGAAAATATTATTCGATTGGTGGTTTTGCTAAAAAGTCATCAGGTTCCATGTTTATTTCTGCTTATAATGGAGAACCAAATTTAAAAAATCAAGCAAACAACAGTACGTTTGTTCATTATGTATCTGGTAACATTTGGACGCATTATTCTGGTGTGGCTAGAGTTAATGGAGGTATTTGGAATAGTTCCTTCGCGCTTCAATCTTTGGCACCAGATTCAGTTGGGTACTATGATGATGTTTATACATTAATTCTTTCTGATGTTTTTTTGACAGTTACTCCTGCCTCGCAGGCGGATAGTATCGAAACCACTGGTTTGCGGGTTGATGGAGCAGACAAGCTATCTCAGCCGATTACTGGTTGGACAGTGGCTTCAGGAAGCGCTAAATTTAAATTTACTCCCCGTCATAGTTTTGATGTCGCTGACAAATTCGGCTTTAGTAATCCGATTATCGCCTTAGCCGCCGCCTCAACCAATAATAATTATTTGAAGCTTTTCAAACAATCAGCGACAGTGTTGCGTTTGGAAGGAAAATTCAATGGGACGACAGTAATGGCAGACTGGAATAATCCGACGCTTGACGCTGGCATGACTTACAATATCGAGATGGGTTATAGTCAAAATTATGGTATTTGGTTAACTGTTGATGGGATCGAGCGGGCAAGGGCGACCGGAGTCGTCCCATTTAGCGAGGTGCCAAGTACAATGTATTTTGGTTCAGACGAGCAGGGCAACAATCAGTATGATGCCACCATTACCAGTTTTGTCAGTTTGGCGCCAACCCAAAACACGACCGCGCCCTATTACAAATTTGGCTCAAAATCAGTCAAACTTCAGGTTTTTGATCGAGAAGATCTTTATACCATCGCCGCCACGCCTTCTGCCACTGCCACCCATACCCTATCGGCTTATGTTTATGATGCCACTTCTGGGAACATCGGCGGGACTGTCGATTCATCGGTCGCTCAATTGGCAAGCGCTTCAGCCGCTTTATCAACTACCTATACTGATATGGGAGGCGGTTGGTGGCGGCTGACCGCCTCACCAACCCTTAATGCCGGCACCCATTATTTAGGCGTCAAAGTGATGGCAGGCAAAACCGTCTATATCGATGGTGTTCAATTAGAACAAAAAGCCTATGCCACCACTTATGCTGATGGGAGTTTAGGAAGTGGGTATAGTTGGAGTGGGGGGGAGAATGAGAGTAGTGGAGTTAGATCGTCAAGCTTGTTATCTGGCTATAACGTTTCTGAGGTAGATAGGGATGTTGGTACAATTAGTTTCTGGATGAAGCCATATTTTCCATGGAGGAGTGGCAAGACAACAGGATACGAACGATATTGCATAGTCTCTATTGGAAATAGTTCTTGCTATGCTTATTCTATTAATGTTGTCTTTCATGACCCAAATAATGGAGACCCTCGCCGAATTGTTGGACAATATTATATGCAGCCGGGTATTTCAGATGTGGTGATTGCTTCTCCAAACGATGATATTAGTTGGAAACACATTGTTTTTACTTGGGATATTCAAGCAAATCAAATAAAAATATACGAAAATGGTATTTTAAAATCAACGGCTGCACCTTCTACACCCACTCAATCATTGATAAAAACTTTGTTTTTTTCAAATCAATGGCCTGGGGTTATGTCGGATTTTGCGTTATTCAACAAAGCCCTTACTGCTCAAGAAGTGGCTGACCTTTATTATCAAGGTTTAGCAACTCATCAGTCAGAAACAGAAAGCGACGATCGCTATCAAAGCGGAAACTATACCTATATCTCACCAGTGATTGATCTTTCAGCCAATGGCGCTTGGGGGACAACACCGATTAACTTCACCCATTTTCTTAATGGCGGGACAATCAATTATTATACCCGCACCAGTCCGGATAACATCACCTGGTCAGATTGGGTAGCGGTTTCTGGCAACAACATCGTCTCTGATCCCCGTCGTTATCTTCAATGGAAGGCTGAATTAACTCCAAATGAAGACTTAAACAACTCACCCGTGATTACCGGAATGACTGTTTCCTATGTTGAAGATACCACGCCACCGCAGAATCCTGACGAAGTCGCATTGGGCTATACCGACAGCGCTTCATCTTCTGCTACTTTAGTTTCTGGCACTTGGTATAACTACCCCAGACCAAAGTTCACCTGGGAAGCGGGCGAAGATATTGCCGCTGAAGGACAGTCTGCTTCTGGGATTGATACCTATAGACTTTTATTGACTCAAGAGGAAGAGGCGACGCCTTCAGCCAATGTCGGCGACAATTGCTATTTAGAGACAGAAGCCGATAACAGGGAGTTTATCGTCGGCACCTCGCCGGCTTCCTGTTCCTTAACCGACGGTATTTATTATCTTCGCCTTCAAACCAAAGACAACTCGGGCAATATTTCTGATCCAGTAACGCTGTTTACTTACAAATATGATGTTTCCATTCCCAACGCGCCGTCATCAGTTTCCTCAACCAATATCGGCTATCAAGCAGTTAATTCATTTACCTTTTATTGGCCAGCTGCCACCGATAACGGACCATCAGGATTAGCCGGTTATGAGTACCGCACCGGTGCCACTTCTGGTCCCTATAGCCAATGGCAGTTTACTACCCAGACAACAGTGACCGATATTCCTGCCTATCAGGAAGGCCAAAACTTCTTTTACGTCCGCTCCAAAGACAATGCTGGTAACTATTCGGGCGAAACCACCAATAATGTCGCCGCTTCCAGTTTCTATTTCAACCAATCAGCGCCGACCGCTCCTCAAAACGTCAAGATTACTCCGGAAACCAGCGTCAGCAGTCCTGCCTCAAGCAATGTCTTTACCGTCACCTGGGATAAACCCGCTTCCTATTCCGGTGAAATCGCCAAATACTATTACTGTGTCAACTGTACGCCGTCAGCCAACAATATGACTGAGACCTCTCCAGCTGAAACCATCCTTCGCAAAATAGAAAATATCGCTTTAGCCACCCAACAGGGAAAAAATACTTTTTATATCGTGGCCGAAGACAACAATGTCAATCCTGATACCGGTCATGGCAACCGCAACTTTGACGCTTATGCCACGGCTGATTTTTACGCCTCAACTGTCGCTCCAGGCGCGCCTACCGCCCTCACCGTTTCAGACGCTTCAGATCGGGAAAACAGTGTCTGGCGACTCACCCTTGCTTGGAAAGCGCCTTCAACTGGCGGCACCCCTGCCCGCTACGATGTTTATCGTTCGACCGACAATCAAACCTTTAACTTTATCGGTTCAACCACCTCAACCGCCTATACCGATGCTGATTTAGTTCAATCCCAAACTTATTATTATAAAGTTAAAGCTTTAGACAATGCCAACTCAAGCTCGATTTTTTCCAATACCGTTTCTTTAGCGCCTGAAGGCCGCTATTATGAACCACCAACCACCGGTGGAGTTCCTTTAGTCAGCGCCGGATCAACCACCGCCACGATCACCTGGACAACCGATCGTTCAAGTTACGGGACAGTCGAGTATGGGAAAACGAGCAGTTATGGTTCAGCCGCTTCAGAAACAACCGCCGTCAAAAGTCATAGCATAAAAATTACCGGTTTAGCTCCGGGAACCACTTATCATTACCGAGTGATGTCGGTTGATGAGGCATCTTTGGTTGGTTATAGCCGAGAATCAGCCTATTCTTCTGACTATACCTTTACTACCTTAAATACACCGGCGATTTCTGAGATTAAAGTTTCTGATATCACTCTTAACTCTGCTATTATCTCATGGTACACAAGCAGTCTTTCTACCTCTCAGATTGAATACGGTGAAACAACCAATTACGGTAATTTGCTAACCGTTTCCACAGTGGCTTCAGACAGCGCTCATATGGTGAAACTCAGCGGTCTCAAACATTCAACCAAATATCATTTCCGCGTTCGGGGAACAACCGTTGACAATGAAGATATTTTTTCCGAAGATAATGTTTTTGAAACACTCATCTTTCCAAAAGTGACGGCCGTGGTTTTTTCCACCGAACAAGGAGC
Source organism: Candidatus Roizmanbacteria bacterium (assembly GCA_037441985.1). Classification (GTDB taxonomy): domain Bacteria; phylum Patescibacteriota; class Microgenomatia; order UBA1406; family GWC2-37-13; genus JBBILO01. The sequence continues at coordinate 9,532 of JBBIRE010000005.1, read as the reverse complement.
AGGAGGAACTGACGTCCTTTTGGCTTGGTCAACCAATGTTAAAACCACTGGCGAAATTGAATATCAGGCGTTAGACGTAGACAAAAGTCAGGAATCTCGTTTTAAAAACCTGAGTATTGGTGAGTTGCAAAAACTAACGCCGACAGAGTTAGCGGCCGTGCCGGTAATTCCCAAGGGTAAATTGATGAGTGTTTATTCTGGAATTTACGAGACCAAACATCTCCAACGGATTTCTGGTTTGACTGATGGGGCAATCTATGTTTTTACCATTCGCGGTCGCGATGAGTATGGCAATGAGGTAGTTTCCGACCCGATTCGTTATGTCACCGGCGCCGATACTCGACCGCCGCAGATTAAAAATGTCGTCATCGAGACACCAATCAGCGGAGTTGGCCTTGAAGCCAAAGCCCAAATCATTGTTTCCTGGGAAACCGATGAACCAGCGATTGGTCAGGTGATTTGGGGACCAGGAGTCGGTAATGAATATCCTCAAGCGGGTGAAAAAGATCAATCATTAACCACAAAACATACGGTCGTGATTAGAGATTTAGCAACCACCTCTTCTTATCATTTGAAAATTATCTCGACTGATAAAGCCGGGAATCGAATTGAATCTCAAGATACTGTTGTTGTCACTCCTTCATCCCAATCAGCCGCTTTTGACATTATTTTGAAAAATTTAGAAGATATTTTTGGATTTTTAAAACTATGAAAATGAAAAAGAAAACGGTTATTTTGACACCAATTGATGTTAAAAAAATCGAAAGCCGCTTGCCAGAAAAAAAATCCCGTTCTCATCATGAGTTGATAAGAATGCGCTATGTTAATAAAAGTTTTTTGGTGGGCGAGAGTCGAATTCCAGTTCTGAAAGACATTTCTTTAGTTCTTTATTCAGGGGAATTTGCCATTATTTTTGGACCATCAGGATGCGGTAAATCCACTTTGCTTCATACGATCATCGGTCTTCAGCCACCGGACGAAGGCAAGGTTTTTTTACGCGGTAAAGATCTCTATCAGATGGATGAAAATCAACGGACCAATTTTCGTCGGGAAAAAATCGGGATGGTTTTTCAACAAACCAACTGGATTAAATCGTTGAACTGTTGGGAAAATATTGCTTATCCTCTTTGGTTAAGCGGTTTTTCTGAAGATAAAGCTAAAGAAAGAGCACTTGAAGTTTTAAAGGAGGTTAATATGGAACATTTTGCCAATCATCGACCAATGGAATTATCAGGTGGCCAACAACAAAAAGTGGCGTTGGCGCGGGCATTATCAACCGATCCATGGATTATTGTCTGCGATGAGCCCACTGGTAATTTAGATACCAAATCTGGCGAGGAGATTATCAAGATGTTGGCTTATTTAAATCGGGTTAAAAGAAGAATGATTTTGATGGTTACCCACGAAATCAGTTTTTTACCGATTGCCACAAGAAGAATCGGGATAAGAGACGGAGAGATTATCAGTGATGAACATGATTAAAATATGAAAAAAAAGATTCAACAAATTAAAGAAAAAATCGCTGTTTACATCAGTATTTTAAAAGAGGAAATCTTTATCAATAAAAAAGGACGACTTTCTTGGCAGACGATTATTAAATTAGCTCTAAGAAATTTAGCCAATACGCCTTCAAGAAGTTTAGTCACTATCGGCGCGATGGCGATTGGGACGGCAGCGGTCGTTGTTCTTGTCTCTTTTGCCTATGGATTAGAAGATATCGTTACCAAAAGGTTGATTCAACCTAATTCATTACGTTTAGCCGATATTCAAACCAGTTCAACCGCGGTTGGTTTAACCAAACAAAAAATTGAAGAGTTAAAGAAAATTAATGGAGTAGCTGAGTTAGCCCCAGCGGTTTCTTTAGTTTCCTCATTGAATATTAATGATTCGAAGATGGATGTGATTACTATCGGGGTAGAAAATCGATATTTAGAATATCTACACACCCAATTTCTTTACGGACGTAATTTTTCAAAAGAAGCAGAAAAGAAGTTTTTGGGTAAGACTGATTTAGAAGAATTAATTGCTCAATGGGAAAAAGGAGAGGTGGGCGGAGAAACTGAAGAGAAAGAATCGATTCAATTAGCCCAGCCGATTTCTTCACAAAAAGTTTTCTTTCGCTTGAACGATGAAAGTTATTATCCATTAAGAGACGCACCCAATATGAAGGCGGCAATTATCGGTTTTGTTCAAGGAACACTTTTTCAAAGAGAGTCAGGAATTGAGGTCTATGGTGGTGTTTATGAGAGCGTTTCTTCAGTCGGTAAGTTTTATCAAGATAAAAAAGGTCAGTGGTGGGGGAAATGGATCAAGACAAAGATGCCGATTTTTGAAGAAAGAGAGCCAGGGTTTTATATGCCGGCTTTAAATGAGGCAGGCAATCAAAGATATACCGAAGGATATTTAGCCGAAAAAGATGTTAAGGTTCTTTCGCAACAAGAGGTAAGCGATGAACAAAAGATTGAAAAGTTGTTAAAAAAGTTTAAAAGCGAGGCAACTTCTTCTTCAATTTTAGGCGAGGCGACGGGCTCAGCGACTAATGAAGAAGATCTTGTTAAAGTCACTTTTGGCCAGACTTCAACCGTCTCAGCAGCATTAAGTTCGTCCTCGACCGATTCGACCGAGTTAGAAAAAATCGTTAGCTTGGAAAAAAAATCAAAACAAGCGACGCAAACTGCGGAATTAGCTTTTATTGAGGTAAAAAAACAAGGAGGAAAAGAAATTATTATCTCAAGCGCGATTTTAAAAAATCTTCGTTTAAAATCCAATCAACTTCTAAACAAGGAAGTTTCTCTTTCATACATTATCTCCGGCAATCTGATTCCCAATGTTGCCGGTAGGGCAATCAGTAAACCGGTGAAATACAAAATTGTTGGTATTATTAAAGACGATAAACAATCTTTGATTTTTGTTCCCTTGTCTGATTTAGAAAGTATGGGAATCAGTCGTTATACCAGCGCGAAAGTTCTTGCTAAAAACGAAACAATTTTAGCTAACGTGCGGGAAAAAATCGAGGCTTTAGGTTTTAATACTTTAAGTATTGTTGACACTTTAGCGCAAGTTGACAGACTTTTTCGGGTGATGAGATTTCTTTTAGGTGCTTTTGGGATGATTGCTTTGGTGGTGGCAATTTTTGGAATGTTTAACACTTTGACGGTTTCTTTACTTGAGCGAACTCGAGAAGTGGGCGTAATGAAGACTTTGGGGACAAACAATAAGGACATTCTTCGATTATTTTTAGCCGAATCATTAATCATCGGACTTTTTGGCGGATTGGTAGGCATTGGTTTGGGCCAATGGGTGGGGCATTTTGTTAATTTTATCAGCAGTTTTTTCCGGGAGGATAAAAACATTTCTTTATTTAAAACGCCAGTCTCTTTTATGCTTTTTATTTTAGGACTATCTTTATTAGTTGGATTATTGACCGGTCTTTATCCGGCAAAAAGAAGCCAGAAAATCAATCCTTTGGATGCGTTGAGGTACGAGTGATAAAAAGTCAAAAGAGAAAAGGGAACACCGGTAAATAAATTAAATTCGTACTTATAACTACTATGCTTTTAGCGTTAATAATTTAATAAAATTTTTAATTCTTAATTTTTAATTTAAAAACAATTATTAATTTTAAATTTTAAATTTTTAACTTAATTTTAACCAGCTGCTCGCCCGCCAGAATGTGATCTTTAGGTGGGATTCAACTAATTTAACTAATTTTAGACTAATTCCTGACGAATTCTACCCTAATCTCAGACAATTTCTAAGCTAATTTTAGACTAATTCTTGCAACATTTTAACAACGATCGTTGCTAAGATGTATCATAAATTAAGAGATAAAAAGTTTGTTTTTAGATTGGTATATCTTTATTTTTTGAATTTCGACTTTTAATTTTGAATTTTAACTTTTGACTATAATAAGATGATTTTTTCTCTAACTTTGAGATTTTCTATTATGAATCTTTAATATATAATTATGATATGGTTTTTGGAAAAAAAATTGGTTTAGATTTAGGGACGGTTAATAGTTTGGTCTACGTTGAAGGAGAAGGTATTGTTTTAAATGAACCAACCGTTGTCGCTTACTCCTTAGAAGATAAACGGATATTGGCTGTTGGTGACGATGCTCGAGAGATGTTAGGAAGAACTCCCGGTTCGATTATTGCCACTCGACCGATGAAAGAAGGGGTGATCGCTGATTATCATACCACTTTGGCGATGGTTAATTATTTTTTAAAAAAATCATTAAAAGGAAAAGTGTTTTGGCCAAAAATTTTAATCTCTGTTCCCGGCGGCGCTTCCCAAGTAGAAAAAAGAGCGGTAGTTTCTGCTTGTCGTCAAGCAGGCGCTTCAGAGGTTTATCTGATCGAAGAGCCGTTAGCCGCGGCCATTGGGGCTCGGGTTCCCATCTCTCAACCTTCTGGCCATATGATCGTTAATCTTGGTGGAGGAACGACAGAAATTGCCTTAATCTCTCTTGGACAATTGGTTGTTTACAAAAGTGTTCGAATTGGCGGAACCAAGATAGATCAAGCAATTGCTGATTATTTAAGAAAAAAATTTAATTTGGTAGTTGGGGAGCGAACTTCTGAAGATGTAAAAATTAAAATTGGCAATGCGATGATAAAAGAAGATGAAGAAGAGAAACGAATTGAGGTCAAAGGAAGAGATTTTCAAACCGGGTTGCCAAAGATTATCGAGATTGGCGAAAAAGATATCACTGAATCAATTCAGAAACCTTTAAAAGGTATTTTAGAGGGGATTAAAGAAGTGTTATCGCAAACACCACCTGAATTATCAGCCGATATTGTTGAAAAAGGGATTGTTTTAACGGGGGGGACCGCTTTATTAAAAAATATTGATCGTTTTATCACTTATTACACGGGCGTGGCTTCATTTGTTGTGGATGAACCACTTTTTTGCGTCATTCGCGGCGTGGGGATGGTGGTTGAAAATTTAGATCAATATAAAAATGCTATCCGATAGTATTATAAAAAATTTTTAATTTTTAATTTTTAATTTTTAATTTTAAAAAACTATTTGATTTTTAAAATTATATAGTATTATTTTATATTACAGATAAAGAGATGTCAATATAATTTAAAATATATTATTTTGACACTATAAAGTTTACAAAAAAATTTGAACAAAAAGCTAGAAATTTAAAGATTTTTTATTATAATTATAAGACTTATAGTATTTATTGATATATATGTGAAAAAAAAACTATTTGGAATTTCAATAGATGATTTTAAAAAAAAAGATATCTTAGAAAAAATAAAAATGGGTATTTCGCAACACGATCAATTTTTCCATCTCGTTTCATTAAATCCAGAGAATTTAGTTATTGCCCAAAAAAACACTCGATTTAAAAAGGTTGTTAAGACGGCACAAATTCGAATTATTGATGGGGTAGGGGTTGTTTTAGCCTGCCGTTTGTTAGGGATAAAATATGGAGAGAAAGTTCCTGGAGTTGATCTAATGGAGGAGTTGTTAACAATGGCGGGAGAATTATGCTTAAGAGTGCTTTTTATTGGAGGTAAAGGCAATTTAGCAAACAATCTTGTTGATTGCTATCAAAAAAAATTCCCAAAAGCAAAATTTTTTGGTCTCGAAGGAATAAAAGACATCAAAAATCCTAAGAAAGAAGAAGAAGAAAAGATTTTTTCTATAGTTTCTGATTTTAAGCCCCATTTGGTTTTTGTTGCATTTGGTTCACCGGATCAGGAATTATGGATAGAGCATCATAAAAATAAGTTTAATCGATGTGTGATTATGGGAGTTGGCGGTGGTTTTGATTTTTTGGGTGGCCGAGTGCCTCGGGCACCAGCTTTTATTCGCCGTTTAGGATTTGAATGGTTGTTTCGTTTGTTCGTCCAACCCTGGCGATGGAGAAGACAGTTAAGATTGGTAGAGTTTGTTTGGTTGGTAGGAAAAGAATGGATCAAACGGTTGTCGGTTAAATCGGTAGTCAGTTGAAATCGGTTGAACCCGCCCAAAGCTTTGTATTATTGGCGGGCAGGTTAGTTAAAATCAGTCAAAATCAGTTGAAATCGGTTAAAATTAGTTGAAACCCGCTCGCCATCGCCGTTTCAGGCGTTAAGGCGTTAGGCGAGTTAGTTAAAATCGGTTGAAATTGGTTTGAAAGTCTAAAAGCTTATAAAAAGATGAAGGTTTAAAAGTTAGAAGGTGAAAAAGTTTTAATGTTTTAAGTTTTAGTTTTGACTTTTGAGTTTTGACATTTGAATTTTAATCTTTTATATGTTTCAATCAATTCTTTCGGTTATCGAATACTTTTCTTTTTTTGATTACGCGCCTAGTTTTGAGGAAATCTATCGATTTCTACCTGAAAAAACGACTAAAAAAGGATTAAAACAAGAGTTAGATTATCTGGTCAAGAAAAAAATCATTAAAAATTTAAAATTTAAAATTGGAAATTGTGAAAGATATACTCTAGGGGAGTATAGTATAAAAGATCAAAATTCACCCTCCGATTCGGAGGGCAAAATTCAAAATTCAAAAAGCCTAAATCAAAAAATAAGATTTCAAATCAGCCATAAAAAGCTAAAAAACCTTCGTTTTCAATTATATATAAAACTTTTATCATTGTTTCCCCAAATAAAATTAGTTGGATTATCAGGATCTGTAGCAATGATGAATGCGAAAGAGGTAGATGATATTGATTTATTTATTATTACCGCCAAAAATCGCCTGTTTACAGGAAGATTAATTAGTTTATTATTAGCGGCAATTTTAGGGATAAGAAGAAAATTCGCTGACAAAAGTGTCACTTTTCACGTTTCACGTTTTACTAATAAAGTCTGTCTTAATCTTTTTTTTGATGAAAAAGATTTATCTGTTCCTCAGTTTAAACATAGTCTTTATGTCGCCCATGAAGTTTTACAGATGAAGCCGATTATTAACAAAGATCGAACTTATGAAAAATTTCTCGAAGCGAATAAATGGGTGAAGAAATTTTTCCCAAATACCTTAATATTAGATTCAAAAGTCAAAAGGCAAAAGGCAAAACTACAATTTAAAATTAAAAATTTAGTATTTTTAAAAATAATTTTTAATTTTTCACTTTTAATTTTTAATTTGATAGAGTTATTGTTGAAGAAAATTCAGCTATTGTTAATTAATCGACGGAAGACTAAAGAAATAATTATGCCCACTCAGCTCTGGTTTCATCCGGATGATTTTGAGAAAAAATTAAAAACAGTAAATTTAAAGTAAATTTATGGTATAATTTTCATCTTAATGAGAAATCCTGAATCGCCAAGAAATTCTCCTTTAAGAAAATTTTCAGAAAAACTATTAGATCCAATTATTAATCGTTTAGCCAAAATTCCTGACATTGAAGCCAATCATATTACTTTGACTGGTTTGGGTTTAACCGTGGCTGGTTCTTTGGAGCGGTGGATAAATAAAAGTGAAGCTTCTTCGTATATTGCTTTGGCGCTTTTAGGATTAGGGATTTCTTGTGATGCTTTAGATGGCGCATTGGCAAGAAAATTAAATCAATCTTCAGAAAAAGGGGCAATATTAGATTTAATGACTGATAGAATTCAAGAGTCTGTTATGGCGTTAACAAGAATAGCAATGGCGATGGAGAGAGGTGATTTATTAGGAGTAATCGCTGCTTCTCTTAACGGTCTAACTAATCCTTTACCAAGTCTTTTGCGAGCAGTTGCCGAAAATAAGGGTTTAATCGTTCCTGAATCAGGAAAAAACCCTTTATCATTTTTGGGAACGAGAGGGGGGAGAGTTTTGACCAATGTCTGGACAACAACCTTTCCGGAAAGTTTTACTCTTGAGAATCAATCAAGTCAGGCATTGATTGATAGTTTATCAACATTGGCTAATATTACTAGTTCCTTGGAAAGACTATCTTTATTAATAAAAAAACCTGAAACAACCATTAGTGATGAAAAAGTGATTGGTCTAGGGAGGAAAAAAACAAAAAGATTAATCCCTTATGTATTAATTAATTCATTAGTAATGATTGGCGGAGGAGTTATTGGGCTGTTAAATAATCTTCAAAGATAAAAATTATTTTTTCTTTATTAACGGATAAATATACATTGCTATTCCTGATAAAGCCATTAAAATTAAAATAATTGTAAATAGAATACTTAATTGATTATGAATATATCTAGCGAGATTAACATCAATAATTTTCGGTAAACTTTCTCCTTTTGAGCTTTGATGAAGAATTATTCCGGTTCCTGCCATAATTAAGGTTAAAAAAGAGATAATAATTACTAAAAACCGATGAATTGTTCTAGCATAAAAATAAATCTTAGTCATCTTCATATTCTTCTTCAGTTTTTTTAAATTGTTTTTTAAATTGATAATTATTATTTTTGCTTGGTAAGAGATTGTTTGAATTTTGATTTATTTTTATTTGCTGATTTAAAAAGCCGATTTTAAATGATTCAAGAATTTGATTGGCTGATGAAGAATGAGGTTTATTTTTGTTTCCCTTGGTTGCAAAAGCAGTAGTGGCATCTTGACCGCAAAAAGAAATGATTCTTTTCGCTCCCCCAGGATGATTATTAATATAATTGGTTACCTCATAGACATTATTATTGATTATTAGCCAGCAATCATTAGGAGAGTTATGTTTTGCAACCTCATCAAGAGTTAAGATAACGGTTTGATTTTGGATTTTTTGATTGAATGAAGTTGTTGGTTGAAGTTTATTTTGATTATTTTTTTTAAGATATGATGAGTTTTCTTGATAATAGTTTTGTATTATTTTGATAAGAAAAAAACTAAAAAGGACAATAGCAATAAAGCTAAAAATTAATTCTTTTTTGATGTTCATAAAATATTATTTTAATAAAATCAACAATAAATATCAACAAAATGTTAAAGCCGGGTACATAGGTAGCAGTTTCTTCTTTTTAATTTGTAACTGATAATACTCAAAAGGAGTCAGATAATCAAGTGATTGATGAGGACGGGTGAAGTTGTAAAATATTAACCATTCAGTTAATCTTTCATTAGCTTTAATTAGATTTGATTCTGTTAAGTATGGCTCAAAGTATTCATCCACCTCCCTGAATTCTTCTTTCAAGGTTCTGTTAAATCTCTCGTTAACAGAGTTGTCTTTGGGAGTCTTAATTCTGGTAAAGATATGAATAATTTTTAAGCGTTTACAGGCCTCCTTAAAGTATTTGGCAAACTCTCCTCCATTATCAGATAATACAGCGGCTATTTTTCCATCAACAAGCGCCTGTAGCCTTAAAAGAAAATCAAAGGCAGATACAGAAGATTTGCTTGAATAAGATCTGGCATAAGCAGTCTTCTTCTTATGTATAAAAGCAGTTAAAACATATCTTTTAATCCCATAGGGCAGATACAAAACAATTGTATCGCAACAGAAGAAAAATGGCTTGCCGCTTGATAAATAATCATAAGGATTAACCTCGTTAATTCTTATCTTTTTTGCGCCTCTTCCCTTAATCTTTTTTGACCTGATATTTTTGGCTTTTACCGGATCAAAGTAAAGATTGTATTTTTGAATAACTGATAA
>JBBIRE010000004.1:0-23882 GCA_037441985.1 Candidatus Roizmanbacteria bacterium | reverse complement strand
TATATAATTTTTTATCTATTATTGATAAAAGAACATAAACATAATAACACTTCATGTGCCGAGGGTCAGAGTCGAACTGACATCTCACCCTCCGATTCGGAGGGCGCGCCGTGATCCTCCGACTCGGAGGACTACCTCGGCAGAAAATCAAAAATTGTAATAGCATATTGAACTAATAATTATGAATAGGAAACTTTAAGTATTATATGCATTAAGAATATTTTAATGAGAAGAAATTACTCTAACCAGTATCTCGTCTTTTAATTCGGAAAACTACTTCGATAGAAAACACCAAAATTGCTATAGTTTATTAAGAATTAAATTAAAAAATTATTGACAGCTTTTTTTTACATCAATCAGAATTATTTGATTATTTTTATTGCCACCTTGGATTTTATAAATTCCTTTAAGTGAAAAGATTTTATCTGAGTTATTAGCTTCAATATAATCAATTTTATTGGTAGTAGCAAGTTGGCATAAAGAGTTTAAATCTCTAGATTTAAAAATTTTTTTGATTATTTTTATTCTTACATCGCTTCTCAATTTAAAGTCTTGACCAGGATAATTACCTAAAAATAGTTTTCTGCCTGCTAATTGAATTTCGCGTATTTTATTGCTTGCGATAAAAACGGAATTATTAGGTGTCTGGTTCCTTAAAAAAGAAATTATATCTGAGCCATAATAAGCATATAATTGAGAAGGTTTTGAAAGCAAAAAAGGAATGATTTCAATAACACCTGAGATTGTTAAGAAACAAAATGTAAATAATAATAACACCTAAATTCACGAATTTTTTTTTATAGATTGTTAGTTTGTAAATGGTAAAAGCGGTTAATAAATCAAGAATGACATTCATTGGTTTTAACCATTTATGATTGTCATAAATAGAAAGAGGAGATAATTGAATGGTATTAATTAATATAAAAGTTGGGATAATTATCGAAAGAAAGATTAAAAAAAGATTTTTATTTTCTTTAAAAAGAAGATAAATTCCGATAATAACAAAAATAATTTTTATCCCATACCCGAATATATAATATTTTATTGAATTAACAATAGAAAAGGGATATTCTTCTTCCATAGTTGGAAAATTAAAATTTATTTTTGGATAGTTTTTTATTTCTGGGTGAAACCATTGAGAATAAGTAAAAATTTTATAGAAGAGAACAACTATTAAAAAGACAAGAAAAAAACTTAATAAAAAGAGAGAAATTTTTTTATCTTTTATATTAAATAAAAAAAGAAATAAAAGTGAGCAAAAAACCATAATTGTTATAAATAGATGTCCCCAGAAAAATAATCCAGTTAGGATGCCAAATAAAATTATTAGTTGGTTAGAAAATTTTTCTTTTTTGAACACCAAAACAATGTAGCATAATAAAAAGATAATTCCAAAAACCATCTGTCTTTCAGCAAGAAAATAAAACATATTAAACATATTTCCGTTATAACCAAATGGATGATTTGTGTTTAACATAATTTTTTTTATTGTTAAAAATAAAATTGCGCTTGAATTTAATTGTAAATCATATATAAAGCGGAAGCTTGATGATGTGATAGTTAAAATAATAGCTATCAACCCAATAATTTTTGATTTAAATAATTCTTCTCCGACTCCAATGATAGTTGTGAATAAAAAAAATAGAGTAAGAATGCTAATAAAATTTATTCCGTTGACAATATCTAATCCAGTAGAGACATAAATTGCTACAAGAAGTCCCCAAAAATAATGATATGTTATTGGTATTCCTGCAAAAGATTCATTTTGAGGTGGAAAGTTGTCGCCAAAAGCGAAATTTTGGATTAAAGGCGCATGCCATTGAAAGTCCCAGTAAACTGGACTCGTGTAAATATTGCCGTCTTTTAATTTAAGATGTGGTTTGTAAAAAAAGATTGAGAATAAAAAAATAAAAGAAAAGACTAAAGTTTTGTCAAAAGACACCTTAATCTTAATTTTTCTAATTATCAAAGTAAAATTTCGCAGAATTTTTTTTGATGAAATTAACATTAAAAAAATAAAAATTATTAATGATTTTTGGAGCACGTTATTTAAACCAAAAAATTTAAGAAAATTTGATGATAAAAAAAGAAATAATATTAATAAATATTGGGCACAGAACCAAGAAAAAGAGAAGTTCAAAATAAAACTTTTAAGATATTTTTTAAAAAAAGAAGTCAAAAGGATTGTTGGATAAAAAATAAGAATGACACTCAAAATTATTCCTAAAAACATGATATTATATAATTATAATTATAATAAACTATGCTTTCGATCGATTTTATTAAAAAAAATAAAGAAAAAGTTATCCAAGCGGCAAAAAATAAACGAAGAGAAGTAGATGTTGAAAAAATTCTTACTTTAGAAGAAGAAAAGAGAAAATTAATTACTGAGATTCAAAATCTTCGTCAAAAAAGAAATCAATTAGCTAAAAATAAACCAACGCCAGAAATAATCAACAAAGGAAAAAAAATAAAAGAAGAATTAAAAGAAAAAGAGGAAAATTTAATAAAGATTGAAAATGAATTAGAAAAATTACTTTTATTTATTCCCAATGTTCCCTTGGACGAGGTGCCGGTTGGATCTAATGAACAGGCAAATAAAGAAGTTAAAAAATGGGGAAAAATTCCACAATTTGACTTTCAACCTCGATCACATATCGAATTAGGAGAATTATTGGATATTATTGATTTAAAACGAGGGAATAAGGTTTCTGGTTTTCGAGGTTATTTCCTTAAAAACGAGGGAGCCGTGCTTCATTTGGCTCTTCTTTTTTATGTTTTTATGAAACTTGTTAGAAAGGGATATACGCCAATAATTGCCCCAGCCATTGTGAAAAAATTTACTTTGATTGGTAGCGGTCAATTTCCTTGGGGAGAACAAGATGTTTATCAGTTAAATGATGAAGATGCCTATTTAGCCGGGACGGCTGAGGTACCGGTGACGGCATATTTTTCAGGTGAGATTTTAAAAGAGAAAGATTTGCCAAAAAAATTTGTTGCTATTTCTCCTTGTTTTCGCAAAGAAGTCGGTTCATATGGGAAAGATACCCGTGGATTATATCGACTTCATGAGTTTTGGAAAGTAGAGCAGGTGATTGTCGCTAAAAATGATTTACAAGAAGCAAGGAAATTACATGAAGAATTACAAAGAAATTCTGAGGAAGTTTTGGAAGAATTAGAATTACCTTATCGAAGAGTCATTCTTTGTACCGGCGAAATGGGCGAACCGCAAATTTTTAAATATGATACTGAAGCTTGGATGCCATCAAGAGGGAATTATGGTGAAACCATGTCGAATTCAATTATGAGTGATTTTCAGGCAAGGAGACTAAAGATTAAATATCAAAAAGCCAGCGGAGAAGTAGATTATTGTTATAGCCTTAATAACACTGCTGTCGCTTCACCACGGATCCTAATTGCTATTTTAGAAAATTATCAACAAAAAGATGGTTCGATTATCGTTCCAAAACCGCTTCAATCATTAACTGGTTTTGAAAAGATAAAAAAATAAAATTTCTAATTGGCCTAATTAACCTAATACTCTGATTTGGAGGGCAATTTTTAATTTTTAATTTTAAATTTTAAAACAATTTTTAATTTAAATAGTAATTTATTCCTCAGATTCTTAGGCTAAAAAAAAGATTATCTTACCTTAGTCATTTTAAACTAGCGAAAGTGAGTGAGAAATCTAGCTCCCTTAAGGGAGCGTAAATCAAAATAAACTCAAAACTCAAAAGTCAAAAGTCAAAATGACAGTTAAAAAGTTAAAAGTTATTTAATTTATTAAATTTTTTTTATGCTATCGCTAGATTTTTCATCTCGAACTCTCCGATTTGGAGGACAGATTCGGAGGGGCTTAGAATGATAAAGAGATTGCCTCATTTACCGCTATGGCAGAAAAATTGAATGGTATAATGCTATTTAATACTTACTACTTTCTATTCATTACTTAATACTAATTGTTAGTTATTAGGGGTTAGGTGGTATACTTATATATTATGACTTTTGAACAAATTAACACTAAAGACGAAAGAAAGATTAAAGAATATTTTCAACAATTTGTCTTACCCAAAGAAAACTCTCATAAAGGCGAAAACGGTCGCGTTTTAATCATTGGTGGGTCATCTCTTTTTCATGCCGCCTCAATCTGGGCAGCCGAGGTCGCCTCATATTTTGTTGACATTGTGCACTACTGCTCAACTCCAGGAAACAATCAGATTTTTTTATTCTTAAAAAAAAAGTTTAAGAATGGGATCATTGTTCCGCAGAAAGAAATTTTAAGTTATGTTAGAGAAGATGATGTCGTTCTTCTTGGACCGGGAATGATCAGAGGTAATCCACCTAAAAATTTCATCAATGACTTTGAAAAAATTCTTGCCACAAACAACGAGGCAGACTTTACTTATCATCTTACTCACTATCTTTTAACGACTTTTTCCAACAAAAAATTTGTTGTTGATGCCGGCGCTTTGCAAATGATGAAAAAAGAATGGTTAAAAGAAAATAGCAATCAAATAATTATTACTCCCCATCAAAAAGAATTCTTTCAACTTTTTAACATTGAATTAGGCAATAAAGAAATTGATAAAAAAGCGAAAATCGTTCAACAAGTCGCCAAAGATTATCACATCACGATTCTTTTAAAAGCGATTATTGATATTATTTCTGACGGTGAAAAAACGCTGATTATTAAGGGAGGAAATCAAGGATTGACTAAAGGCGGCACCGGTGATATTTTAGCTGGTTTGACAACCGCTCTTTTTAGTCAAAATTCCTCTTTTAATGCCGCCGCCTTTGCCTCAATTATCCTTAAAAAAACCGCCGATCGACTTTATCAATCTTATGGTTATTGGTATAATGTAGATAAGATTATCGATCAAATTCCAAAAACAATCACTAGTTTTATTAATTAATAAGTTGATGAAAAAAGAATCATTGGTCGCAGTCATTTTTGGTTTGTTATTTGGCGGTTTATTTTATTTGGTTTTAACGAATGCTAATTTTTTTAAAAGCGAACAAAAAAATTTCAATAAAGAATTAGCTCAAAAAAATATCCAATTATCTCCTTCACCGGTTAAAAAAATCGAAAATACAATTCAAACCTTGATTATTGATCAACCGAAAAACCAACTCGTCGTTAATAAAAATCTTATTACCATCAAAGGAAAAGCGCCAAAAAAAAGCTTAGTCATCATTCAATCACCATCAAGTGAAAAAATTTTTGAGAATCAAAAAGAAAGTTTTGAAGTTGAATTCCCTTTAAGTTATGGAGCCAATCAAATCGTTATTTTTTCCTATCTGAAAGGGGTTCAAACACCGCTTTTAAAAAAATTAACGATTTATTATCTTGAAAATAAACTATGAAAAAAATTAAACAATCAATCACCGTTCTTTTTATTTTTTTATTTAGCTTTAGTTTAGTTGGCTTTAAAAGAATCCATAGCCAACAAAGTACCGCTTCGTCTTCGGCTCAAGAAGAGAAAAAAATTGATCAATTAAAAGAAAAAATTGCCAGTAAGGTGGCCGAAATTCAAAATGAAAACAACTTCGGCGTTAGCGGTTATATTGACAACATTAAAAACAATCTTATCAGTATCAATAATGATATAGGCGAAACTTATCAGATAAAAACAGATGAAGTGATTACCAATTATTATCAGGTGATTAATAATAGGCGGCAAGAAATTGAGCCTAACGAGATCCAAAAAGGTGATTTTATTATTGCGACAGGAATTATTGATGGTAATCAAGTAGAAGCCAACAATATCTATAAAGATGAAAATTTTTTGATTCAAACCGGACAGGTGATTGAAATTAATAAAGATGAATACTGGATTAAAGTTAATACTTTAGAAAAAGAAGCGGTTATTTTAGATATTGAAACATATACGAAAAAATTTTTATTAAATATTAAAGATTATCAGTTCGAATCGGTTGGTTTTTCTAAAATTAAAGAAGGCGATTCAACCATTTTTGTTATTAAAAAAACGAATAATAAACAAATTAACCGTGCTTCAGCGATTAAAATGATTATTATCCCTCAAGAGTTTTTTCTAAAATAAATCTTTAAAAAAAATGTTTAATTTCATCAAAAAAATTTTTGATTACAATGAAAAAGAGCTTTCTCAATTAAGAAAAATAGTTCAAGAAGTAAATCTTCTTGAAGATAAAGCAAGAAATTTAAAAGATGAGGATTTCCAAAAAGAAACTAAAAAACTTAAAGAAATTGTTAATCAAAATGAAAAAAATCTTGATCAGGTCCTTCCTTGGGCAACCGCTTTAGTCAGAGAAGCCGCCAGACGAACTCTTGGCGAAAGACATTATGATGTCCAAATTATGGCGGGAATTGCCCTTCATCAGGGAAAAATCATCGAGCAAAAAACTGGTGAGGGCAAAACTCTTTCGGCGACCATTCCACTTTATCTCAATGCCCTTTTGGGAAAAAATGTCCATCTGGTAACCGTTAATGATTATTTGGCCAGGCGCGATTGTGGATGGATGGGAAAAGTGTTTCACTTTCTTGGTTTAAAAACCTCAGCGATTATTGCTGACGCTTCTTTTATCTACGACGAGAACTATGCTAATCCTGAGGTAAAAGATTGGCGATTGATCCATCTTCGTCCGATTAGTCGAAAAGAGGCTTATCAAACAGATATCACTTATGGAGTTAATAGCGAGTTTGGTTTTGATTATCTTCGCGACAATATGGCTCAATCTAAAGAAGAGCTGGTTCAACAAGGATTTAATTTTGCCATCATCGATGAAGCCGACTCGGTTCTAATTGATGAAGCAAGAACGCCTCATATAATTTCTGCTCCTTTTGCCGAAGAGACCTCAAAGTATTATCAATTTGCTCGCTTGATTGAAAATTTAGCCGAAAAAGAAGATTTTCTTATCGACGAAAAATTAAAAACAGTTCATTTAACCGAAAAAGGGATTGAAAAAATTGAAAAACTTCTTAATACCAAAAATATTTATGAGAAAGATTATCAAGCAATTTTTCATATCGAGGCCGCTTTAAAAGCAAAAACTTTATTTAAAAGAGACCGAGATTATATCGTTAAAGACAATGAGGTGATTATCGTTGATGAGTTTACCGGTCGTTTGTTATATGGGAGAAGATTTTCAGAAGGTCTTCATCAGGCAATTGAAGCCAAAGAAAGTGTGCCAGTAAAACAAGAATCAAAAACCCTAGCAACTATCTCTCTTCAAAATTATTTTCGCATGTACAAGAAACTGGCAGGAATGACCGGAACTGCCGCCACTGAAGCCGAAGAGTTTCATAAAATTTATCATCTTAATGTTGTTGTTTTGCCAACCAATCGACCAATTATTCGAAAAGATTATCCGGACCTTATTTATAAAAAAGAAAGAAATAAATTTCAAGCAGTGGTTGAGGAGATTATTAAAAATTATCAAATTGGTCGACCGGTTCTCGTTGGCACCACCTCAATTGAAAAAAACGAGCTGTTATCGTCACTTTTGAATAAAAAAGGCATTCCCCATCAGCTTTTAAATGCCAAAAATCATGAAAAAGAAGCTTCGATTATTGCTCAAGCTGGGGAAAAATATGCGGTCACCGTCGCCACCAATATGGCAGGACGAGGAGTCGATATTATCTTAGGAGGGGCATCACCGAATCGTTTCCAACTTGATATTGATGAGAAAAGATTAAAAAGAGAGTCATTAGAATGGCAGAGAAAACATGAAGAGGTGGTTAAATTAGGCGGTTTGTTAGTGATTGGAACGGAACGCCATGAATCAAGAAGAATTGACAATCAGCTTCGGGGGAGATCAGGACGACAAGGTGATCCGGGTGAATCAAAATTTTTTGTTTCTTTAGAAGATGATTTAATGAGAATTTTCGGCGGTGAGCAAATCAGCAATCTAATGACTTTTTTAAATTTTCCCGAAGACCAACCTTTAACTCACCCAATGGTCTCTAAAGCGATTGAGCAGGCACAAATTAAAGTTGAAGGTTTCAACTTCGATATCCGCAAACACCTAGTTGATTTTGACGATGTGTTAAATAAACAAAGAGAGATCATTTATTCATTAAGAAAAAAAATTCTTTTTTATGTTGAAGACAATCCAGAGTTATTTGAAGAAGAGATTTTTAATGTTTTTAAAGAAGAGATTAAAAGCATTCTCAATCAACTAAGTTTAGAAAAAAATCAAAGAGATGAGGCGATTATTTTTGACCAGATTAACTCAATTATCAATGTTGATCCTGAACCAATCAAAAAGAACCTCAACAACATTCCCTTTTTGGAGGAATTTTTAATGAAAAAAATTATAAAGATCTGGCAAGAAAAGAAAAAAGAATTAACTGCCTCTCTTTGGTTTCAGATTGTTCGTTCGCTTTTTCTTTCAACTATCGATTATTACTGGACTTTGCATCTCACCGCCATTGACGATCTAAGAGAAGGGATTAATCTTCGTGGTTATGCCCAACTTGATCCCCTGGTTGAATATAAAAATGAGGCGTTTTCGATGTTTGAGCAATTGATAAACTCAATTAACTTTGAATTCACTCGACGCTTATTCAAAGTTGAGATTGTCCCTCAAGGGCAGACTTTTGACAGTCAACTCATTTACCAAGAAGCTTCGGCGATAAATCCTTTTAAAAAATCAAATCCCCAATCAAAAACTAAGATTGATTCTTCACCGAAAAAAAAACCGGGAAGAAATGATCCCTGTTGGTGTGGGAGTGGTAAAAAATATAAGAAATGTCACTATCCTAATTAATTTTTTTCAAGGGTAAAGTGGCGTAGGCTTTGGTGGCAGAAAAATCAAAGGTTAGTTTTTTTCCAGGAAAAGCTAAAGCAATTTTTAACACTTCATCCATATGAGAGATAAAAACAAAATTAAGATCGTCTAAAACATATTGGGGAATATCTTCTAAATCTTTTTTATTTTCTTTGGGCAAGATAATCGTCTTTATCCCTGCCCGATGGGCGGCAATTACCTTTTCTTTCACTCCTCCGATCTCTAAGACTCTTCCTCGTAAAGTGATTTCACCAGTCATCCCAACAGTTTTTTTCACCGGGATTCTTGTTAAAGCCGAAATCATTGCCGTGGCAATGGCAATTCCGGCTGAAGGTCCATCTTTAGGAACGGCGCCTTCAGGAACATGAACATGGATATCGATTTTATTGAAGAAACTTTTATTTAAACCAAAAATTCCGTATCTTGCTCGAATGTAAGAAAGAGCGGCTTGACAAGATTCTTTCATGACATCTCCTAAATGACCAGTTAATGTCAATACCCCTTTTCCTGGCATAGTAGCAACTTCAATAAAAAGAATGTCACCCCCGGCCTGTGTCCAAGCTAGACCAGTAGCAATGCCAATGGTATTTTTTTCTTCGATCATCTGAGTGGGATATTTATAAGGACCAAGATAATGATGAAGTTTGTTTGGGGTAATAATTATCTTTTTTTCCTCAATTTTTTTCTCGACAATTTCACGGGCAATTTTTCGAAGGATTGTAGCAATTTGTCTTTCCAGTTCCCGAACTCCGGCTTCACGAGTATAACGACGGATAATGATTCTTAACGTTTCTTCATTAAAAATGATTGTTCGGTCGTCCAGATGATGAGCAGAAAGTTGTTTTTTTATCAAATGATTTTTTGCGATGTTAAATTTTTCATCTTCGGTATAACCGGGAAAATGAATAATCTCTAATCGATCTAAAAGAGCATCGGGAATGGTATCGAGAATGTTGGCAGTGGTGATGAAAAAAACATCGGATAAATCAAAATCAACCTCTAAATAATGATCAGAAAAAGAATGATTTTGTTCGGGATCTAAAGCTTCAAGAAGAGCGGCCGATGGATCACCTCGATAATCTCGACCAACTTTGTCAATCTCATCGAGCATAAAAACCGGATTTTTGGTTCCAGCCTGCTTGATTCCTTGAATGATCCTTCCGGGCATTGCCCCAACGTAGGTTCGACGATGCCCACGGATTTCCGCTTCATCCCGGATGCCACCTAATGACATTTTAACAAACTTTCTTCCTAAAGCTCTAGCAATCGATTTCCCCAAAGATGTTTTTCCCACTCCTGGGGGACCGACAAAACATAAAATGGTTGGTTGATGTTCTTTCTTTTTTAACTTCTCTTTATCTTCTATTTCCTTTTTATTTTTTGCCAACTTCATCACTGCTAAATATTCTAAAATTCTTTCTTTTACTTTTTTTAATCCGTAATGATCGACTTCTAAAACTCTTTGAGCCTCTTTTAAATCAACATCGTTCGCTGATACGACTGACCAAGGCAAAGAAACTAACCAATCTAAGTATGTGCGAATGTAGGAAGCTTCTGGATTAAACTGCGACATTTGGGATAGTCGTTTTAATTCTTCAAAAGCTTTTTCTTCAACTTTTTTTGGCATTTTTGCTTTTTTGATTTTTAGTCGATATTCATTAATTTCTTTCGTCTCTTTTCCTTCCCCTAATTCTTCTTCAATGGTGCGCATTTTCTCCCTTAAAATTGACTCTTTAATTCCTTCTTCAAATTTTCGCTGAGTTTTTGTGCTAATATGTCTTTCTATCTCTAGAATTTTAATTTCTTTATTAATAAGCTCAATTTCGTGATTGAGAAGACTTTTTAAATCATTTTTCTCCAATAATTTTTGCCTTTCTTCGACTTTAATTTCTAAAATATTGACTACTTGATTAACAAACTTTTCTAAATCATTAATTTCACTAATGTTTAAAATATTGGCTAAGAAAACAAAATCAACGGCCTTCCCCAAATTGATTGCCTTTTTTATTTGATCAATAATATATCTTACCATTGCTCTAATCTCTTCATCATCAACTATCTTAAGAGGTAGTCTTTCTGTTTTTACTTCAAAAAAAGGCTCGGTTTTGGTAAAATTTAAAATCTTGACTCGAGCTATTCCTTTAACTAAAGCGTTAATTTCTCCTTTTTCGCCTTGATGATATTTATCGATTTCTGCCAAAACGCCGATTGAATATAAGTCAGTACTTTGAGGATCCTCTAAGGAAGAGTTTTTTTGTAAAACAAGAACCACCTTTTTATCTTTTTTTAATGCTTCTTCTAGAGCTAAAAGACTTTTCTTACGGCCAAAAACAAGAATATTTTCCGTCTTGGGAAAAATTATCCCATCACGGATAGCGACTAAAGGATAAGTTTCATTTTTTTCACCGAGTGGTAAAAGATTCATATTAGCAGTATAACAATTTATTTGCTAATTGTCAACTTTTATTGAAAAAAATTTAATAACTGATAAAATTTTTCTTTTCTATTTTCTTCATTATCAACTAATGGTTTTTCCTTTATTTGAGCGAGTTGATCAGTAAAGGTTGGTTTTTCTATTTGATAAATCACTCCCAACGGATATTTTTCTTCATTTAATTCTAAAGTTTTTTTTAAAGCAAGGTCATAATTTGAAGAATCATAATCGACGGGGAGTTGATATCCTCTTTCTTTATAATATTGATAAGTGTTAATTTTATTAAAAGTCACACAGGGTTGAAGAACGTTTAACAAAGAAAAACCTTTATGACTAATTGCTTTCTTCATCAGTTCAATTAAATGAGGTGTATCCCCAGCAAAACCTTGACCAACAAATGTCGCTCCTTGGGTTAAAGCCAGGATTAACGGGTTAAGAGGCTGTTCAATAATTCCGCTAGGGGTCGATTTACTCTTCATCCCTTTTTGAGCAGTTGGCGCTACCTGACCAGTCGTTAAACCATAAACAGAATTATCGTGAACTAAAACCGTGATATCGTGGTTGCCGCGAGCAGCATGAATTAGATGATTACCGCCCTCCCCATAACAGTCGCCATCGCCAACAACAGCGATTGTTTTCAATCGATGATTGGCGACTTTTACCCCAATAGCATTAGGAATTGCCCGACCATGAAGAGAATGAATCGCGTAAGCGTTTAAAAAATCATTCATATTACCAGAACAGCCAATGCCAAAAACAACAACTACTTTATCTGGCGTATAGCCTAATTGGACTAATGCCATTTTAAGAGAAACACCAATTCCCCAATTACCGCAACTTGGACACCAAGTAGGTTGATAACCATTAAAATCATTCAAAGTAGCCATTTTTTTTTAGTTGGTCAATAATAAAATAACTGGTAATTGGTCGCCCGTCGAAACGCAAAATTTTTTTTTCTATCTCGATACCCAAAGTCATTGATAATAATTTACCCAACTGGCCAAATGAATTATTCTCAATCAAAATGTATTGTTTGTTCTCATTGAATAAAGAAAGGAGGCGCCCTTTGTCTAAAGGATAAAGAAAAGAAAAATGAATTAAAGCGGTATGAAGCTGGCTTTTTTCTTCTAATTCTTTGATTGCCTCTAAAATCGCCTCTTTATTTGAGCCCCAAGAAACAAAAACTATGGAAGCATGTTCTAAATCGCCATAAACTTTTGGTTTTTGAAAATGATTTTTCAAATAAGTTTGAATTTTTTTGTTTCTTTTTTCAACCTGTTTTTTTCTCTCTAACGCTTCTTCTGTCGTATGACTGTCTTCTAAATGTTCATAAGAATTAGCTTGATAAAAATATCCCGAAGTCCCGGGTAAAAGGCGGGGTGAAATACCGTCTTCTGTCGTCTGATACCTTAAGAAAGGTTTAATTTTTTCTGTCTCTTCTATATCTTTAATTAACTTTCCTCGATTGATTTGATATTGATTGGCCATTTGAATAATTTTTTCTTCATCAATTGCCCGGTGGGATTCAGATAAAAACATATCGGATAAAACGATCACTGGCGTTTGGTAAATATCGGCGAGATTAAAAGCCTCTGCTGTTAATTGCATCATTTCTAGATGATCAGATGGCGCTAAAACAATTTTCGGAAACTCGCCGTGACCGGCAAAAATGACAAAGAGCAAATCGCCTTGTTCAGTCCAGGTTGGCATGCCGGTGGCCGGTCCTGGTCGCTGGGCAAGAAAAATAACCAATGGGATTTCGGCGATCCCGGCAAAAGAAACTGACTCGACCATTAAGGCAAATCCGCCGCCTGAAGTCCCCACGGCGCTTCGAACTCCGGCAAAGGAGGCGCCAATTGCATGGTTAATGACTGAGATTTCATCTTCAGCATGTCGAACTACCATGCCTATTTGTTCCTGCCAAGCGGCCAATGTATGAAGAACGCTTGATGAAGGCGTCATTGGATAAGCGCTATAAAAACGACAATCGGCTAAAACCGCACCCAAACTAAAACCTTCATTTCCAGAAATAACCATTTTTTTGTTAGTTTCTTTGTTTTTTAAAATTTTTTGAATAAAAGATTGATAATGGTTTATAACATATTCATAACCGACCTGGGCAAAGTCCTGATTAAATTTAATCACTTTTTCACCCTTTTTCGTAAATTGTTCTTTTAAGATTTCAAGCAAAATCTTTATCTCTCCACCAAGTAAAGCAACAGAAGCGCCAAGGGCCACTGTGTTTCTCATTACCAAATCTCCACCTAAATCAGAAAGAATTTTTTTTAATGGAAGATTAATTTTTATTCCCGTCCCGTTGGGTTGAAATTCGGTTTCATCATAAAGAATAAAGCTTTCGTCATGGAGTCGACGAGAGTGTTTTTGATAGGTTTCGGCGTTTAAACAAACTAAAAAATCAATTTTTTCTTTTAAAGTGCCAATTTCCTCATCGGCAATAACCAATTCTATAGCATTATGACCACCACGAATCAATGATGGGTATTCGATATAATCAAAAGAATAGTATCCGCTGCGGGCGACAAATTTAGAAAAAATTACTCCAGCCGCGTTGATTCCAAATCCTGCCTCACCACCAATTTTCCAAGTAAATTTCATAGATTATTTTGGAAAAATCCTATTTCCTTTATCATCTTCAATAAAAATTGCCGCTACCGGACAAGCTTTAGCCGCCTCGATAATCGTTTGTTCATCGTCTTCATCAGCTGATTTTAAAATTACCGCTTTGGCTTCAGAATCTAAGACAAAAGTTTTCGGGGCGACGGCAACACAAGTAGCCGCTCCAATACAGAGATTGCGATCAACCCAGACTTTTAAGTTTTTGACAATTACTGGACCCGAAGGATGGGCGAGATCTTTAAGTTGATTTTCCATTTTAAAAACAAAAACTGGTAATTAATTTGATTATAAAGGAAAGAAAGAAAAAAATCCATCATAATAAATTTTAAGCATTAATAACCAATAACCAATAACCAATAAACCAATTAGCAAATAATTACCAATAACCAATTTTAAATTTTAATTTTAAATTCTTAATTTTAAAACAATTTTAAATTGTTAATTTTGAATTCCAATAAAGTCTTCAAGATTGGATGTTTTCATTTCCCGAAGGGACCCCTTTTGGGTTTTATATTTCTGTTTAATTAAAAAGAGATTCCCTTTCAAGGGAATGCCAGAAAAAGTGAATGCATAATGCTATTTAATTCTTGCACCTTTCTACTAACTACTTAAATACTAATTTGTTAGAAGTTAGACGAGATTATTTTTGGGATTAATTTTTTTATCGCTTTTAGCCGATGATTGATTGCGAGATGTTCTTTTTCTGTTAACTCATCATAATACTTATTAAATTTTTTAACAATAAAAAGAGCTCTGAATGGATAACCAGGAATTCTTTTAAATGATGGTTTTTCTGCGAGATAACCTTCAATTTTTTCTTGGGCATAATCAATCTTTTTTGTCTTTGGATGATAAAAAGCAACACATGTTTCTAAAAACGCCTGTCTTTTAGATGATGGAAAATTTTTAATTTTCTTTAAAGTATATTCGATTAATTCTTCATCACTCGCTTCGTATCCCAACCAGCGTCGTGATTTCACTCCAGGAGCATTGTTTAAAGCGGGGATAATCAATCCACCATCATCAGCAATCGTTGGTAGATTTGTTTTTTCTGCGTAAAATTTAGCTTTTAAGAGAGCATTTTCTAAAAAACTTTTGCCAGTTTCTTTTGGTTTCTCCTCTACCCTAACGTCGTTTAATGTAAAAAAGGAGAATTTTTCCTTTTTCAGTTCTCGTAAACCAAAGATTATTTCCCTTAATTTAGCGGGATTTAAAGTAGCTATCAACAATATTTTTTTTGAATGTTCCATAAAATTACGAAAGTAAAAATTAATGTTAAAATTATTTTAAATGAAAAATTAAAAGTTTAATGTTAAAATTATTTTAAAATGACTACTTCAATTTTTTTCTTTTTGTTTTTTTTCAATTAAAACACTTCTTAGCCGATTTTATTCTTCAGAATGAGAAAATTGCTTCTAAAAAAGGAACTAATTTTTTTTATTTATTTCTTCACTCATTTCATCATGCGATTTTGACTTTTTTAATTATTGTTTTTTTAAAGAAAAATTTTTTCTTAGGATTTTGGTTGGCCTTACTAGAAATTTTTAGCCACTCAGCTATCGACTTTTTGAAAGCCAATAAAAATCTATTAGGGAGATTTACATACCCGTCAAAATTATTTTGGGTTTTTCTTGGGTTTGATCAAATGCTTCACCAAGTTTATTACCTAATTTACGTTTATATACTAATACGGTAAAATGGGAGAAAGAGGCGGTGATTATAATCTAAAAATCGATAGCAGGAGTGGAAGGATAGAAGAAAAATTAAATGTTTTTCACTTAAGAAATGCGCCGGCATTTTTCATCCATTTCCCGCATAATTATAACAGATTTGATGGTATTAAAATTTATGACACGTTATTACAACATGGTCTGCCTTCTTTTTGGCGAAGTTTTGGCATAAATGGATTTTTTAATCCTGACAATCTTCCAATCCTTGAACAGATCGGCCGAGAGAGTGGTTTGCCAATTTATTTTGGTTTACCTTATAGGGACTCTTTTATCATAAAAGGTGAATCTGATGGAAAGCCACCTATTTACGATCTTGGTTGTTCAGCAGTAGTGGCTTCGTATAAACTAGCAGCATTTCCACAATTTAGTAATCATTTTGCTTCCATCCTATCTGAAAATGACTCGTCAGAAATAAGGGATCCTAAAGGATGTCCTCTTTGGATAAATTCAATTGAATCAACAACTTTACCACCAATAACCCTTCCTGTACCCCAAACTTTTGGTCTGTCGTCTATTGGTGAATGCGAGGAAGTTACTTTCGATGGAATAGGAAAGCGAGAACCAGTTTTATTAAAACTTGATGTTAATGGTTCTACGGCAACAAAAACCAATCTTGGTTGGCTTGAGGGCGAGTTGAAATTTACCGAATTTTTCTTGTATATTTTATCAAGAATTGACAATCAGTTTATTGTAATTGATCCAATTGGAGAATCTATTCAGTTGGTTTGTCAAGACGCAACTTTGGTTCCCCAAATACATCGGGGAATAAGAGAATCTTTAAATTTATTTCCTGATATCAGTATTTCTCTAGTTGGGATAAAAATGCCCAAAATCAGTGTTTTTACTGCTGGTCGATTAGGTTTATTTACTGATCCACCAATTGATGAAAATATTTGGTATCGTTTAGAATCTGATCATAAGAAAAAAGTGAGATGTGGGAGTCTAAGAACAACAAGCTTTGTGATCCAAAAAAATGATCACTAGCAATAAAACAATCCAACTTCCATCTCCTCTTTTGATAGTCCTCCGTGATGACCAAAAAATTTCATCTCAAAGCGATTTTTTTCAAACCACCAGACAGATTGATTTTCATAGGGTAAAATAACCAGATTGCCTAACCGAGAAAGAAATTTTTTTGAGATTTTTTCGCCAAAAAAGTGATTTTCAATCAGTTCTTCAGTCAAATAAATCTCAGCTATTCCTTTTAATCTTTTTTCAAGTATTTTTTTAACTTGAGCAATAGATTCTTTTTTAACATAAAGAAACAAATCTCTTGGTGAACCAGCCGGTACTAATAATTTACCGTCTTTGTTTGTTAAAAGGAATTTTTTGATTGATGGAATTTTTTTGTTAAGATAAAAAGTTGTTTGTGGACTAACACTCATTTGTCCATGATCGGCCGTCATTAAAAAAACAGTCTCCTTTCGATTGTTTTTTAAAAAAGGGAGAAAAATTTTTTCAAGAAAAGTAAGAAAATTGGCGATTTCATTTTTTACATAAAGAGAATTTGGCCCGTAGGTATGAGAGATTGAATCGATTTTATCAAAATAAAGAAAAAAGTAGGCCGGACTATTTTTTTGATTGAATAGATTTATTAACCAGGTGATTCCCTCAGAAAGGGTGCGATAAGGTATAGTGTTGGCTTTTTTAAAAACACAGTTTGAGTATGTTGAAGGAGTATATTCCCGACTTTGGAAAATATATGGATGAATTTGATATCTATTTAAAAGTTGATAAAAAGTTTCTCGTGGTAAAATGCTTTCAGATCTAATATTTACCTTTTTTAAAGTATCCCCCTTTTTGTCGCCGGCAAAAGAAAACAAAAGCGGGCAGATAATATCATCAACCTTCGGTTCATAATAATACCACTCATAAACACCACTTTCGCCGACCGGTTGACCGGTATGGAAAAGAGTGACATGGGCTGAGGTAGTTGAAGGGAATTGACTGGTGATTTTCGATAAAATCCCATTTTTGATTATCCATTGGATAAAAGGATAGTTTTTAAATTCTTCGATAAATCGCCAACCAAAACCATCGATAAGAAAAACAATTACCTTTTTTGGTTTTTTTTTAATATCAATTAAATCTGAAGGAAAATTAATATTTTTATTGATTTCAAA
Organism: Candidatus Roizmanbacteria bacterium; assembly: GCA_037441985.1. Lineage (GTDB taxonomy): Bacteria > Patescibacteriota > Microgenomatia > UBA1406 > GWC2-37-13 > JBBILO01. The sequence continues at coordinate 6,189 of JBBIRE010000004.1, read as the reverse complement.
AAGATATTTAATAATCTCAATTACCTTAACAATGTTATAGTTACGATACAAAGGTCGAATAAAGTTTTTTGAAAAACAGGCTTCTTTTTCGATAGTATTAATTGATTTTTGATTAATCATTTTAATGATTAATTTGTTATAATCCTAATTCTTGAGAAATATTTTTCATTTCTGATAAAACGATTCTGATAAATTCATTAAGTTTGATTCCTAATTTTTCTTCGCATAATCTAATTTGCTCTCGATTAACACCAGCGGCAAAGGATTTTGAAGGAAATTTTTTAAGAACTGATTCAACACTGACAGAATTTAATTTTTTATCAGGCATAACTAAGGCGGTGGCGACAATTAATCCAGTCAGTTCATCAACAGTATAAAGGGCCCACCCCATTTTGTTTTTTGGTGGATTACTTTTTGTATGAGAATAATTATGAGAAAGAATTGCCTCGATTATTTCTTGATCAGTTTCACCGGCCTCTTTTAACCATTCAACCATTTTCAAAGTATGAAGATGGGGCGTTTCTTTGGTTTCTTCCCAATCACCATCATGGAGTAGACCAATTAATCCCCATTTTTCTTCATCTTCATTAAAATATTTGGCTAAAGCCCTCATTGCTGTCTCAACCGCTAAACAATGACGCAATAGGTTTTTGTTCTTAAGATGATTATTTAAAATTTCAAGCGCTTTTTGACGGGTAATCATGTTTTAATTTTTACATTATACTATAAGGACAGTTCTCTGATTAGGAGGGCTGTCATTTTTAAAATATCTATACAATTTTCGTTAAGGTTAAAAAATAATTATAGAGTATAATTATAACTAGACAATCAGTTTCTTTTTTTATATGAAAAAACGGGTTTTGTCGGGAATTAGAGCGACAGGAGGGCTTCATTTAGGAAATTATTTAGGAGCGGTTAAGGGAATGATTGAGCTTCAGAAGAATCCAGAATATGAGACTTTTTATATGGTGGCTGACGCCCATGCAATCACCACCCCATTTTCGCCAAACGAGTTAAAAAAATCGCGGGTTGAGGTATTGATTGATTATTTAGCTTGTGGACTTGATCCAAGAAAATCAACCATTTTTTTTCAATCAGACATCCCAGAACATTTTGAATTGGCTTTTATTTTTTCCTCGGTAACGACCATCGCCCGGATGCAACATCTACCAACTTATAAAGAAAAAGTGAAGCAATATCCGAATGAAAATTCAATGGCGCTTTTAAATTATCCAATTCTAATGGCGGCTGATATTCTTGTTTATAAAGCCGAGCTTGTGCCAGTAGGGATTGATCAGGAACCGCATTTAGAAGTCGCTCGAGAAATAGCAAGAAAGATGAATCAAATATATGGGACTGATTTTCCCCAACCAAAAAGATTTGCCACCAAAGGAGAATATGTTCCGTCATTAACCGGGGAGGGAAAGATGAGTAAATCGGTTGAGGGTAGTTATATTAATTTATCTGATCCACCAGAAATTATTAGAAAAAAAATTCGTTCGGTCCCGACAGCAACCAAAGCGGGTGGAGAGATCGTTGGGGGGATAAGAACTTTATTTCAGTTATTAGAAATCTTTCTACCAGATCAAATGAATTATTTTAAGGAAAAATTTCATAATGGCACTTTACAATTTGTTGAATTAAAAGATGTTTTAGCCGAGGCTATTATTAAAGAATTAACGCCGGTTCGAGAAAAAAGAAAAGAAATTAGAGAAAATTTAGGTTTTGTAAATGACGTTATTGAAGAAGGAAAAAATCGGGCTCAATTAGTTGCGAAAAAAACACTTTTTGAGGTAAGAGAGAAAATAGGGTTGATTTAACCGATTTCGCCAACAAAGCGATTTAAATTGCTGATCTACCGCTTAACTGCCAGCTAAATTTTGTGGCTGGAGGGAGATTCGAACTCCCGACCCATCGCTTATGAAACGATTGCTCTGCCGCTGAGCTATCCAGCCTAAGTAAATTATAACAAGAGAAATTTCTTTTTTAAGTATTTTTTGATAAAATAACCATACTGATTATATGAAAAAACTTTTGAAGAGATTATGTTGGGTTGATGATAATTTGCTAAAAATTCTTCTCACCATTTTTATCGTTTTTATCCCTCTTTATCCCAAACTTCCTTTGATTGATATCGAATATACCTATATTTACATCCGTTTTGAAGATTTTTTTGTCGCGACGATTTATTTATTTTTTCTGATTCAGTTAATAAGAAGAAAAGTGGCTCTTTCAAAAAAAATGTTTTTTTTATTCTTCCTTTTTTGGTTGGCGGTATTTAGCTCGTATCTCTATGGTTATTTTATTTTAAAAACTATTCCCGTCCATTATATTGGTTTTTTACATTCAGCAAGAAGGGTAGAATATATGGGAATATTTTTGGTAGCTGCTTCATTAATTAGAAAAAAAGAAGATCTCCTTTACTATTTAAAGATATTTTTGATTACTTTTTTCTTAACAACTATTTATGGAATCGGTCAGAAATTACTTGGTTGGCCTGCAGTGCAGACGATGAATCCAGAGTATGCTCGTGGCTATATTCTTTTTCTAACGCCTGAGGCTCGAATTTCATCAACTTTCGCCGGCCACTATGACTTCGCATCCTATCTGATTTTTTTTATGCCTTTGGTTTTAGTTTTTTATTTGTGGCAACAAAAACTTATTTATCTAGGATTATTTATTTTAGCTTTAATCAATCTTGTTTTTACCGCCTCAAGGATTTCATATATTGGTTATATTTTAACTGTCTTTCCGATGCTTCTTTTTCTTCGCCGTTTTAAATTAATGAGTTTTGTTTTAATCTTAACGATTGTTTTAACTTTAGCCAATCAAAATCTTACCTCAAGATTGAAGCGAACCTTTCAGGTAAAAAAAATTTTAGTCGATCAAAAAACTGGTGAAGTTTATATCCCTCAAAAAATTACCACAAAAGAACTACCAGCGGGCACCTTCTATATCGCTTTAAAAAATAAAAAAATTAGCGAGAAAGATTTGGAAGCTTATAAAGAATCAATTATTAAATCAAAACAAAAAGAGGCGACAAAAAGCGGTCAAAAAATTGATATTGCTTCTTTATCAGCCAATCTTAAACCAGTAGAGACAGTTGTCTCTGACATTTCTTTTGCCACTCGATTACAGGTAGAATGGCCAAGAGCAATTAATGCTTTTAAAAAATCACCCTTTTTTGGCACCGGTTCTTCTTCTTTAACCGAGGCGACTGATAATGATTATTTAAGATGGATTGGAGAATTTGGTTTTTTTGGAACAGCAATTTTTTTGATGATTCTTTTCAAACTTTTAAAAAGTTTTTTCCTTTTTATCAAAAAAGAGTTATTTTTTAATAAAATTAATGAAAAGATTATTTTTTTCGGCTTAATCTTCGGTTTTTTTGCCTTGATGGTTAACGCGTCTTATATCGATGTTTTTGAAGCCTCAAAAGTCGCCTTTACTTTTTGGGCGCTGATGGGTATTTTTTATGGATATTTAATGAAAAGAGGGTATGAGAAATAAATGGATAGAATTCTGGCTGTTTATTTTTTTGATCATTATCAATTTATCACTTCGTTTATATAAAATCACCTCACCTTTAGCTGATTATCATTCTTGGCGGCAAGTCGATACCGCGGCGGTTGCCCGTAACTTTGTTAAAGAAAAAAAGATTGATCTTTTTCATCCAAAATACGATGACCTCTCAATGATTCAGTCAGGCAAAGAAAATCCACAAGGATGGCGAATGGTGGAATTTCCTTTATATCAGGGTATTATTACCCAACTTTATTTTTTTTATCCCCATTTACCAATAGAAGTTTATGGTCGATTAGTCTCTATTATTTTCAATCTAATCACTTTAGGAGTGATTTATTATCTTCTCTTAAAAGAGATTAATCTATTGGCGGCATTTTTTTCAGGATTGACCTATTCAATTTTACCTTACTTTGTTTTTTTTACCCGCGTCGTTTTGCCTGAACCAACGGCTGTTGGTTTAACTTTTATCTCGATTTTTTTTCTATATTTATTTTCAAAAGAGAAACGAAGACTGGCATTTTTTTATTATTTTTTATCAATTGTTTTTCTCTCTTTAGGAATATTGGTTAAACCAACCATCATTTTTTATTCTTTCCCACTGTTGGTTTTATTTTGGCAGAAAGATAAAAAAAATATATTTTTTAGCCCATTATTTTATTTGTTTTTTCTTTTATCATTAATTCCTTTTGTTTGGTGGCGGGTTTATATCACAAAATTTCCAGAAGGGATACCTGTTAATGATTGGTTGTTAACCAAAGTCAATACTCCTGAAGGATTAAAAGAGATTTTTTTTAAGCCGGCTTTTTTTCGATGGATTTTTTTTGAGAGACTAAGTCAATTAATTTTTGGTGGTTATCTGATTTTTTTCTTTCTTTTAGGTATAATTTCTACCAATTTACTAGAACGCGGAAAAGAGAGAAATAAACAAATATTTTTTTTATCTTTATTAATTACTTTTTTATCTTATTTATTTGTCTTTCAGGGCGGCAATGTTCAGCATGAATATTATCAAGCGATTATTTTTCCTGTGATTTCGATTTTTGTTGGTTTGGGAGTTAATTTTTTATTTCAATGGTCAAAAAAAATTAACCACATTCTAATCCTGTCCTTTTTTACTTTAGGAATTTATTTATTTTCTTTTTATTTTTCATATTACAAGATTAAAGATTATTATCAAGTATCTGGCGATTTAGTTAATATTGCTAAAATTATTAGTTCTTTAACAAAAGAAGATGATTTATTAATAACTGATACTAATGGGGACACTACTCTTTTATATTTAGTTAATCGAAGAGGGTATCCAGCTGTTTATCAAGACTTATCCTATTTTAAAAACTTAGGGGTGAAGTATTTTTACACGACGCAAAAATGGGTCATTGACGATTTAATCAATAGCAAAAAATATCAACCAGTTTTTCTTAATCAGCAATTTGCCCTTTTTCGTTTATGAAAATTTTGATGTTGACTCCCTATGTTCCTTATCCGCCATCATCAGGGGGTCAGGTAAGGACTTTTAATTTATTAAAATATTTGTCGAAAAACAACAAAATTACCTTAATTTGTCTTTACAAAAATCAAGGAGAAAAAAAATATATTACTGTATTAAAACAATATTGTCAGGAAATTTATTTTTGTTCGCGTCCTGCGAATCCTTGGCAGAGTAAAAATATTTTAAAATCCATTTTTTCCTTAGAGCCATTTTTGGTGGTTAGAAATTTTTCCAGTGAAGCAAAAGAGATTCTTGATCAATTATTAAGGAAAAAAGATTTTAATATTATTCATGCAGAGACTTTTTACATTATGCCTCATTTACCCAAAACAGAGATTCCTGTTTTTTTATTAGAGCAAACTATTGAATATCGAGTTTATGAACACTTTGTTCATTCTTTACCAATAGCGGTAAAACCTTTTTTTTGGTTTGATGTTTTTAAATTAAAAAGAAGTGAGATTAATTTTTGGAAAAAAGCCGATTTAGTGGGCACGGTTTCTGAAGAAGATGGTCAATTGATAAAAAAATTTGTTAAAAAAGAGCCGATAATTGTTCCCAATGCTGCTGGCGACGAAATGATTGTTAAAAATCTTCCAAAAAAAAATTTAAGTCAGCCAAAGATTCTCTTTCAGGGAAATTTTTATTGGTTACAAAATATTGAGGCAGCCAAATTTTTAGTAAAAGAAATCCTTCCTCTAACTCAAAAAAAGCTGCCAAAATGCCTTTTTATTATTGCCGGACAGAATGCAAAAAAATATTTTTCTCACTTAAATTTAAAAAATTTAAAGATAATTAACATTGAAAACAAAGATTCACGAAAAGTGATTGATCTTTATCGACAATCAACTTTATTTATCGCGCCAATTTTTGGTCCTGGAGGAACGAGATTGAAGATTCTAGCGGCAATGGCTTCTGGTTTGCCGATTATCTCTACCGATGTTGGTGTCTCAGGACTTAAATTAAAAGAGGGGAAAGAAGTTTTGATTGCGAGAAACAAAGAGGATTTTATAAAAAAAATTAAACTAATTTTAAAAAATGAAAAATTATATTATTCATTACAGAAAAATGCTTTTCGTCTAATTAAAAAAAGATACAATTGGCAAAAGATAGCCGCCGGATTAGAAAATATTTACCACGATATTCTCTCGTGATATAATAACTTCATTATGATTATT
>JBBIRE010000003.1:0-24538 GCA_037441985.1 Candidatus Roizmanbacteria bacterium | reverse complement strand
ATTTATTAATATATTGTGATACAGAAGTGTTATCTATGTTTCTTAACTTGCGCACAAAAAAATAAATATATTTATAATTCTTTATATGAATGAAACAGTTAACCATTTATCTAGAGATCAGATAAAAGCTATTATTGCTCAAAAAGCTTGGTATGAATTCAATCCGGAAACAGGTGAGTTTTCTTGGCAAAGAAGTTTAGAAAAGCTTGGAGAAGAGTTAAGAATGAGGAATATTGAAAGATTGGGAGAGATTTTTAGAGATGCTTTTACTCCAAAGGCATTAACTAAAATTAGAAGACCAACGGAAGGAGAGGAAGGATCTTTTAAAGAAATACCTCTTTTGCAAGCATTACAAGAAGAAGGTTTTCTTCCTTATGTTTGGACAGTGGGCGATCAGGACTGGCAAAGAACCAAGTTTGAAAGAGTTGGTGCCAATCAATATATTCCAGATGATCGTTATTGTTTTTTTTCTGGAAATAAAGAAGCTGGATTACCATCGATACTTGAGAAATTTCAAAATCAAAACCCTGAAAGAATTTTATTAATTGTCGTTGATGATAAATCAGATAATTTGCGAAAAGCAAAAGAAGTTTTAGAAAGAGAGGGTATAAAAATTTTAGACTACCATTTTAAAATTAATGACCCACAAGCTGATGCCGACGCTTTCTATCGTTGGCTGTTAGAACAAAGGGAAAAAAATCTAGATAAAAGGATTGAGTTAATTTTAGATTTTGATGGGGTGATAGCTGATACCGATAGTGTTCTCTTTAAAGAAGTGGTTGAAGTAATATTTCAGGAGTTAAATCAAATAAAATCATAAAAAGGTTTATTTCATTTTAGTTGATATAATATTTTTAGCCGGAATGGCGGAATTGGCAGACGCACGCGCTTCAGGAGCGCGTTCCTCGATAAATCGGGATTGGAGGTTCAAATCCTCCTTCCGGCACATGTTGAAAGCTTATTTTACCGCCTCAACCTCGTTTGATGACGAGTTCAAAAAAAATTACCGAAAAATAATTAGCGAAATTAAAAAAAATCACGTCCAACTAATTTCAGGTGAACAAATTATTTCAAAGAAACTTTTAGAAGAAGATAAAAAATTAACCAAAGAAGCAATTTTTTCCCGTCAGAAAAGTTTGGTTGATAAAGCTGATTGTGTTATCGCTGAGGTGACTAAACCATCGTTAGGAGTGGGTGGAGAAATTGTTTATGCGTTAACCCAAAAAAAGCCGGTTTTAGGTTTAGTCTATGCCGATGAAGAAGATAAAATTTCACCAATGATTGCTGGCAATCCATCAGATAATTTTTTTCTTGAGCATTATCAGTTAGATAATCTAAAATATCGGATTAAAGAATTTCTTACTCATATTGGAACATTAAAAAAAAGAAAAGGTGTTTTAATTGTTATTGATGGGGGAGATGGATCGGGCAAAGCGACTCAGGCAGATTTATTAATCAAATACTTAAAACAAAAAAAAATCCCAGTGAAATATTTTGACTTTCCCCGATATTATCAATCATTTCACGGTCAAACCGTCGCTCGGTTTTTAAGAGGTGAATTTGGGACCATTGATCAAGTTTCTCCATATTTAGCTTCATTAGCCTATGCTTTAGATCGAGCATCAGCGAAAAAAGAAATGGAGGAGTTTTTAAAAAAGGGCGGGGTAGTGATTGTTAATCGTTATACAACTTCAAATATGGCTTATCAGGGAGCGAAATTTGATGATGAAAAAAAACGGGAAGAGTTTTTAAAATGGGTTTATGATTTAGAATACAAAGTCCATCGAATTCCCAAAGAAAATTTAGTTATTTATCTCTATGTTCCTTGGCAAATCGGTTTGGAGTTAACAATGAAAAAAAAAGATCGCCGGTATTTAAAAGGAAAAAAACTTGATATTCATGAAAAAGATTTAGATTATCGAAAAAAAGTTGAAGGATTGTATCTTGATTTTGTTAAAAAATATAAGCATTGGGTGATGATTGATTGTGTTTCTGATAGAAAAATTTTACCGAAAGAGGAGATTCATAAAAAAATTGTTGAGGTTATTGAGAAAAAAATCCTAAGCTCTAAATCCAAAACACTAAACAAATTCGAAATTCGAAGGACGAAACCCCAACGGGGTCCCTTCGGGATTCGAAACAATAATTAAGTTCTAAATCACAAATTATAAAAAAGTATTTAATACCAATATAGATTTTTAATCAATACCGGTATTAAAAGTCAAAACTTAAAAGTTAAAAGTCAAAAGTGAAATTAAAAATTCAAAATTAAATATAAATCTTATTTAAGATGTATAAATTAGGATTTAGGATCCCAAAGGGACCTTAAATTTATTAGGTTAATTAGATTAATTTGTTTAAAGTTTAATGTTTGATGTTTAATATTTAATGATTTATATTCCACGTTCTACGTTCCAAGTTCTAAGTTCCACTTTTCTTAATACTTAATACTAATTCGTTAGAAGTTAGACGTTAGATGTTATAATAATACTTGTTGGAGGAGTCGCCTAGTGGTCGATGGCAGCGGTTTGCTAAACCGCGACCCCTAATCCGGGTCACGTGGGTTCGAATCCCACCTCCTCCGCCAGTTGGAAAATGTTAAGGCTGGCTCGCCCTCTGTGAGGGCTCGCCGCCGATTTTAGGCGAAAAATTGAATTTTTTGTCTTTGTTCCGCCACAGGCGGAACGCCAGAAGCGGACCTTTCATTGTTTTATTTTCCTTGCTTGTTTTTAATTTATTTGGTATCATTATATTGAAAGCAGAAATTGTTAATACCACAATAAAATACTATCAAATTATTGAAAATATGGCAAGAGAAAATAACATCGGAGAAAACATAAAGAAATACCGCACAAAACAAGGCTTGTCGCAGGAAGATTTTGCCAAAAAGTCCGGAGTTAAATATACTACCCTGACAAAAATTGAAAGCGGAGTTATTAAAAAACCTTCTGTTTTGGTAATGGCAAAAATTGCTAAAGCCCTAGGAGTCAATATTGAGGAGTTAATAAGATAAGACTATGCGAAGTATAAAAACAATGTGTAACACTCAAAAACAATCAAATTTTAATAGCGAGATTTGTAATGAATGCGGAAGAAACGTGTGGGTAAGAAGCGGTTTATTTGTTGATAGAGTGGTTGATTTGGATAATTACAAAACAAGAAAAAAGACGAATAAGCCATATCCTCAAAGAAGTTATATTTGTAGAGAATGTGAGTAGAAAATAAGAAAATAAAAAAATTTAATTATGGCAACTATTCATAAACTTATAATTGGTAACTGCATGAGTATGGAAGAAGTTCCTGATGGGAGTGTTCATTTAATGGTTACATCTCCGCCGTATTTCAACGCCCCTTTTGATTACAAGGGATTATTTAAAAGTTATGGTCAATATCTTGGTGTATTAAGAAATTTCGCCAAAGAAACTTACCGAGTTTTACAAGACGGACGAATCGCAGTTTTGAATATTGATGATATGTTGATTAATGGCGAAAAATTTCCGATTGTTGCGGATGCAACAAAAATTTTTCAAGAAGTAGGTTTTAGGTATAGAGATAGAATAATTTGGAAGAAACCAGATGGCTATTTGAGAATAAGCCGGCGAAGCGGAGTTATTTTGCAAAATCCTTATCCCATGTATTTTTACCCAGATAATTTGCTCGAAAGTATTATTATATTTCAAAAAGGAAAATTTAATTACCGATCAATTTCAAAAGAAGTCCGCGAGGCCTCTAAAATAGACACGAAGGAATTTTCTAATAAAAAGTGGTATATGACACTTTGGGAAATGAATAATGTAATGCCTGGCTCCCCATTGGAAAAAGATATTGCGGCTTTTCCTTACGAATTACCATACAGGGTAATTAAATTATTTTCTTACAAGGGAGAAACGATATTAGACCCCTTTGTTGGTAGTGGGACTACGATGAAAGCCGCACGAGATTTGGGAAGAAATAGTATTGGCTATGAAATAAAAAAATCGCTTGTATCTATAATCAAAGAAAAATTAGGTTTTGGTGGCGGACAAAATACATTTTTTACAGACCAAAACGATACATTAGAAATCATCTATCGTAAAGAAGGAAAATATGGACCTATTCGCTAAAATTAAAGGAATAAAGTATAATCCACTCCTCTGTCGGGAGTTAGAAATTTTTGATTTCAAGGATTTAGAAAATGCTTTATCATCTTGTGCCTCGTTTATTTTAAGAATAAATAGGGAAAAACAAGTCGCGATTAGTTGGTGGGTTTCAGCAAAACGCACGCGCTCTTATCCTTATGCAAGAGTGTATGATACATTAGGTTTTTCTGGGAAGAAAATAACGATAATCCCTGTTGTAAAAGATGAAGGAAAAGAAGGAGATCGAGATTTTTTGCAGTGGGACACGATTTCCCTGATGAGCTTGCTTGGTGTTTATGTTATTGTTGCCTATTATAGTAGTGCCCAGAGAAGTACAAGGTATAGACATAAAATTACTAATCAGCGGTTTGATATTGACTATATAAATGACCAGATTAAAAATATTCTTTCTTATCAATCAGATGCCTTACATTGGAATTTAGCGCAAATTGATAAAGTCGGGCAAATTGCACAAAAAGCGTTACATGCTTACTCTAAAATTTCCAAAAAATTAAAAGTAGAAATGCACTCGCGCCAGAGTGCCGAGAAAAGAATTGCCGAGCTTTTGAGGGGCAAAAACGAATTTATGAGACTATCGCGAACTTTAGCGGAAAAGGCCCAAAAACGAGAACAATTAATTATTCAACCGAAAGAACATTTGATGGGAACGAAAGCAATAATCACGATACAAAACTATTTAGGCGGTTATTACTATTTCACATCTGACGAAGCGGAAGTAAAAGGGAATAATGTTTTTCTTATTGAGGGCAAGCATAGCAAAAATAATTCTTTGCCTTCGTTGGAAGATATTAAAGACGGATTACTTAAGATGATTTTATTTACAAACATTGAAGATGTAAAAATTGGTAGAAAGAGTTATAAACCAAAACCTGTTCTTAAATTAACTACCGGAAAAGAACTTCTAAAAAGTTCATTGACAAGCGCACAGAGAGAAATATTAGAACTATTATATAAAGAAGCTAAACTAAATAATTTCCAAATCAGAGTTTAAAAATATGCCAACACAACGAGAAAAAAATAGTTAAAAAAGCAATAGAGATTCTAGAGAATCGCCTAAACACGGAATTAGATACTCTGAATTATTCCGTGAAATAAAAAAACCAAATAACCGATGTTCCGGAAAATACGATTCACGGCACTATTTGGGATTTAGATAAAAAAATTCGTGAAATAGGAAAACCAGAAAGAGCTATTTTTGTATTAAAGAAATATCTTAAAGAGGGCATAGAGACGAAATTAAAAGAAGCAGAAAGAATTGTTAGAAGAATAAACAAAACTGTTTTTTATAATTCATTTGCTGACTATTTAGTTAAAGGCCTGGGAGAATGTATAAAAGCAATACCCCTGGGTGGAAATAAGTTTGGTAATAGATGGGGTACACCAGATGTTTTAGGGTATATAAATTTTTAGAGACTGATCCAATACAACCGTGATTGAAATTATAAGTACAGAAATAAAAATTGATACTAACCAGCTTGTTACTGCTTTCGGCCAAGCGTTTTCTTATAAACTTTTCAGTCACAAAGTTTATCTTGTCGTTCCAAATGAAGCAAAACGAGATATTTGAAGGATTGAGTCTCTTTGTTCAAGATTTGGTATAGGACTTATACTTTTCAATAAAAATAATCCCTAAGATCCAAATTTTGAAATAAGAACTAAGGCCACGAAAAGTGAGCCAGATTATTTTTTATGTAAATGAATATTCAAGACAATTAGACGAAGATTCTAAGAGATTATTTTAAAAGAATTTGCCGCAAGGCTCGGCAGAGCCGACCAATTCCGCAAGCGGGATTAGAAAAACTTGTAATCTTTTTTCCGTTTTCAGTTAAAAGATAGTTTTGGAAAAAACTTATCCCCAAAACTATTTTTGGTCAATGGTCGATACGACTAAATTGTTATAATGCCAGTGTTATTGTTTGTTCGCAGATCTTTGACAAATTCTTTATATCAATCAGTACCCGCAGGGAAAACAATTTCGAAGATATTATTACAAGACCTTTTTTAGCGATTACCATGCTTTCTGGTTTAACCGCTGGAATTTTATCATTTATTACCGGGGTAACTGCGATTGTTAAACAAAAAGAACGCTCGTTTGTAGTCTATCTTGCGACGATAATCGGAAGTTTAATTACGATTTTTATTATTGGAGAACTGATATCTTAACATTAATTTATTTACAAGAGAAAAACTAATACGTTATACTTATAGAATGAAATTTATCAGTCACGAATTAAAGTCAATTATTTCCCAGTTAAAATCCCTTTCCAATCCTAAAGCGGTTGAGGGAATGGTAAGATTTGGAATTAATTCTCGAAACACTTATGGTTTGTCGATTCCTAATTTGAGAAAAATAGCCAAAAAAATTGGCAAAGACTATCAGTTAACTTCTAAACTCTGGCAGACAGGCATTGACGAAGCAAAAATTTTAGCCGGGATGATCAATGACCCGTTATCAGTGATGAAGAAACAAATGGATGATTGGATAAAAGATTTTGATTAATGGAATGTTGGCGATATTGTTTTTAATCAATTGATTTAACGGAATTTAATCGTTAAAATGAAATAAGAAGTATGAATAAAAAAATACTTTTTATTTTAATAGTTATTATTTTATTAACTTTTGCTGTAAACTTTACTCATTTAAAGAACCCTTCAAAAGTTTATTCTTTCAATGACTTCGTCAAAAAGATTGGTGAAATGAAAAATGTGAAAGGTAGAGGAGTTTTTCCTGATCCACCTAGGGCAATAATGAAAGAAGCAGAAAAATTTTTAAAATCACAAGTAAAAAATTCTATCAAAATTAACTACTCCTTTACTACAAGTATTAGCGATGATCGTTCCGCTTTTAATTTAATTTTTTATTCTACCCCCGATCCTTTTAGATGGCGTATTGATTTTATTATGAGGTTTAAAGATGGAGAGTACAAGAACTCATATTTTTACGATGGAAGCAATTACTATAGTTGTATAGTTGAACCTAACACTAAAGCAAACTGTTATGTTGAGCAAAAAGATTTTATAGAAAAACATATGTCAACGCCACTTGTTTTTACTGATTTTTTAAATGATTTTCTCGATCCACTTTCTCTTAAAAAACTTGTGGGAGAGGTAAACGGAATAAGAGAAAGAAATTCTAAAAAATATAGCAAGACTATTGCTAGTTATTTAGGTGACTGTCAAATAGCAGAAGATCAATATAGTATAATTGATTTTTGTATTAATAGAGAAAAAAATATTCTTCTTTTTATTGATCTAAAACGTAAAGCAAATAGTGGTAAAATAATTAAACATTATAGTCTAACTGCTGAAGAAATAGATTTTTCCCAGATTTTTGAAAATTTATTTACCCCTTTATAATAAAGACTGTCTTTGTAAAAAGACAGTCTTTTATTGTTTCTTTCTGCTAAAATTACCTTATGGCCAACGGAGTGGTTTTTGACGAAAGTTTTTTTCGGCAGTTAAGCGAATTTCTTACCAAATTAGGAGAAAATTTCCGTCGTTATACACCTTTGATGATTTTTCTTTTGTTGATTTTGCTATTATTAATCTTTGGTCAGCAGTTGTTGTTGAATATTTTTTAAAGGAGATAATGGTCGATAAAAAAAATTTTTGCACATTTTATTTAGTTCGTCACGGTGAAACCGATTGGAATGCTAATAAAATTATTCAAGGGCATAGCAATAATCCACTCAATCAAACCGGCGAAAAACAGGCAAGAGAGTTAGCAAAAAAATTTAAAAATGTTCATTTTGACGCGGTTTTTTCTTCTGACCTTCTTCGGGCAAAAAGAACCGCAGAAATTATCGGCCAGGAGAAAAATTTAGCCGTAAAAACAACGCGATTTTTGCGAGAAAGAGCCTTTGGAAAATTCGAGGGAAAACCATCTCTCTGGTTGACTGCTTGGCGAAAAGCAATTAAAAAAGGGATTGATTCATTGACAGAAGAAGAAAAAAAAGTGTTAATTAAAGAAGATCCGCAGATTGAATCAGATGAGTCATTAATGAGTCGTTTTTTAACCTTTATCCGTGAGATTGCGGTTGCTTATGCCGGAAAAAAAATTCTTTTAGTTTCACACGGAGGTTTGATGAGAATTTTTTTAATTAAGATAGGATATTTTAAAGATGAAGATGAATCTTATTTATATCATATAGCAAATACTGCTTATATTGTTTTTCAATCTGACGGGAGCGAGTTTGTGGTAAAAGAGGTTGTTGGGATTGATAAAAATTAAAAATTATTGATGGTATCTTGATCGCGTTTTTTGTTTGTAATGACCACGATAAATTTCAGGTGGAAAAAGTAAGTCGTAAAAAGAAGGAAAGCCATTTTCTGAGGCAAAGAGTCTTCGTTGGTTATAATCTTTGTCGTCTTTGATTTTCTCTTCCCATCCCCAATGATAACTGCTTATCTTTTTGGTGGTTCTAATAGGGTAAATAACTAATTCTAAGGGTTTACCATTGAGAAGGAGAATTATTTTCGTTCTTAAGAAACGATTACTTTGGGAACCGGCACGATAACCATTAAAAAAATCATCTTGTTTTTGACAAACAAAATTCTCTATCCCGTAATCTTTTCTATCAACTATTTGAATTTTACAGTGAGGAAACTGTTCTTTGATCCATTTGATTATCGATGTAACGATTCCTTCTCTCTTGATACAATTTTGATATCTTTCATCGTTTGGCGAGATTCCCAGTTGATTAAGGATAGTAATTTTTGTTTCTAAAGGCAGATCTAATAACCACAAAAGATCTTCTGGATGTTGAGGATTATTTTTGAAATCAAATACGATGTTGACACTGGTTAAATCAACCAATTTTTCCGGATTTTCAAAAAAAGATTTTCTTAAAAAAGAACTAAAAGATTTATTAGGTTTTTCGTCAACAATAACTTCACAATCTTCAAAACCTGGGATTAGTAATTTTCTTTTTCTAATGCGAATAGTCTCACCTGGTCTTAATTCAAGAAGTTCTTCTTCTGATAGACTTCCTAGATTATTGATCAAAGGTTGAGCCAACCCATTTCTTGTTTCGCGAATTGCTTCATGATAGCAGTGATAAATAGAGAGAGTTTTCAACAAAATTAATAACTGTCTTCCTGCTTCAAATCTAATTTTTTTCATTTGTTCTGGATTGTTATTTTTGGTATCGTAGCCAAGAAATAACATTAGAAGATAACCATAATGGGCGTTATTTACTTCATTAATTAACATATAATCCTGATAAACACCACGAAAACCATAATCACTTTCTCTGATATCAACTAACAATTCCCTATAAAAATTTTGAGCTAATTCTAAGGCGTAATTTAAGTGATCATTGGTTAAACCAAATATTTCACTAAGGGTTGTCTTAAAATGGTCATTAAACTGAATAAGCATATGGTGTTTTTCATTTAAAAGAGTGTTAGAATCGGTTATTGTCGATAAAAGTTGCTCTTTTCCTTCAAAACTATCAAAAACCGATTTTATGAAGTCAATAAAGATTTTTACTCCTTCAGTCGTTTCATCTAATCCGCTCCATTCTAAACCGTGTTTGGCTAATTGAGGTAAAAAATATAAGATATCTCTTCCCAAATAACCTTCATTAAGAGCGGATAAAAGAAGATATGTTTCTTGAGGAATAGTTTCCTTTGCTTTTTTGTAGCGAAGAGCAGTTTCGATCCCTCGTCGCATAAAACGACTTAATATTTTTTGGTATTCTTTTTCAAATTGTTCATCTGTTAAATTAGGATTTTCAGTAAAAATATCTTTAAATTTTTTTTGTAACCAGTTTTCAATATGTTCCATCCAAGAGAGTCCTTTTCTTAATGCCTTTTTTTGTTTGTCAAAGTCTTCTTGAGATATACTTATGTCTTCTTGAGGCGATAAAGTTAAATGCCCTTCAATAGGAATCTCATCTAGTTCGCCTTTTTCAATTAATTCTTTTAATTGTTCTAAAGACATAGCAACTACACTTTGTATTTTTTGATCGCCGATAGCAATCTCTTCCTGAGGTAGTACTGGTTGATAAGTTAAAACGACTTCTCTTGTTTCGTTCCTTCCTGGAATGGTATATTGCCAACGACCAATTTTAGTGTGATGAGGTAATCCTAAAGTAAATACTCCAGCTTCTTCAACCATTTCACGTACCAACGCTTCACTGGGATTTTCTAAGCTATCTATTTTTCCTCCTAAAAGGGTATATCGTTGATCGCCATTATTTCCTTTTAATCCAAGATAAAATCTTAGAATTGGGATTTTTTCTTGCTCTCTCTGATTTAATTGATTTTTAAAAGTTTGATAAATTTCATCAGAAGAAGCTAATGAAACGACAAGAACACGGTTGGCTTGTTGAATCAAATGATTCTCCATCGACGGTTTTACTTCGCTCATTATTAGTTATTTGAAAAAAATTTTAAAGAATAAAGATTTTATCACATTTTGGATTAGAATTTAATATTATAGGATATTACAATGATTCTCCGAATAACTTTTGATTCCTTCGAAGGAGTTTTTCCTTTTGAAAATAAGAAAGAGATGATTTTTTAATTGCTTTTTCAATCACCTCAATCGTTTGATCATATATTTTTCTATCAACAGGATAGGGGATACCGTCTTTGCCACCAAAAGCAAAGGTATAGCGGACTGGATCTTCAAAAGAAGGTCGACTTCCCGTAATCAACTCAGCAATTAAACTTAACGCTCTGATAGTTTTTGGCCCAACTTTAGATGTCATTAATACGTCCGTAAAATTTTCAATTGGTTTCTTAATAATTTGTTTAATTGATTTTTCCAATCTTGGAGTAAATGTTTCTTTAACGACACTTGGTGAGTAAAATTCACGATCGGATAAATTTAATAAAGTTAATTGATTTTCCTGTTCATTGGTTTTTTTGATTAATCTTTTAACTTCATATTGAAGAGTTTTTTTGTCAGTAACAATTTCAATCATGCCTTGGCGATTGGGTAAACTTTTTTTTGCAGTTAGATTAAGAACTTTCGGTAGAACTATCTCACTTTGAATTCCTTGATGGGGTTCAATCGTTGGATCTTTAATTGTCTGCGAATACCAATGATAACGGCGGGCTTTTTGCCACTTGATATTCATTCCTTGCTGAATCACCGCCCAATGACCGGTTTTTGTGAAAATAAAATTATGATGGTAAATCTGAAAACCATCTTGGATTAAAGCAGTGTCAACTTTGGCGGTCAGACGAGAAAGATAAACAAACTGAGCGGCTTTTTTAAATTCTAAATTGGCCAATTCTGATTTTTCAATAATTTGGTCTGGTGTTTTCCGAGAAGTTTTGCCTTTGCCACCGGCAATAAAAACTCCCAAACCCTTTTCTAATCCAAAAAGAGCGCTTTTTAAAGCCCCAAGCGTTGTTGTTGTCAAACCAGAGGCATTCCAGTCAAAAGCAAGAAGCGAACCAAAAGACTGAAACCAAACTGGATCGGCTAATCTCTTAACAAATTCTTCCGGACCAAAATTTTCCACCATAGCGATAGCGACAATGCGTGCTAATTTCATCATTCGCTCAAATAGCCATGGCGGGCATTTTCCCCAGTCAAGCGTAAATGTGGCAATTCCCCGGCGCATATCATTAGTATAACCCCAAAGGGGTCCCTTTGGGACGTATAACGTAGAACGTGGAACATGGAACGTGAAGCATAGAACATTAAACTTTAAACCTTAAACATTAAAAATTTTCTTTTTAGTCATTTCTCTGAAACTTCATGAGAATCTCTATACTAGTGTCATTCCCGTGAAAACGGGATCTCAATCTTTGCCATTCCCAACTTGATTAGTAACCTAATATATAAATCAAAATTTAAAATTAAAAATTTTAAATTAGATTTTTCTATTATCTTGTATACTAATAAAATTTATTAATGAAAAAAGAAAGATATCTTCATATTGATTTCTTAAAGGCGGTGGCGGTTGTAGCTTTGATGATTATTCATATCTTTTCTTATTATTTAGATGATCGGTTAACTTTTACTCTTTGGAACTGGCTTCATTTTGTGGTCCCAATTTTTGTTTTTGCTTCAGGTTATTTGTTGGTAAGCGTTTATAAAAAATATTTCTTTGACCGCAAGAGTTATTTGTTATGGATAAGAAAAAGAGTGATGCGTTTACTTCTTCCTTATTATTTTTTCCTTTTTCTTCATTATTTTTTATGGTGGATTTTTCCTCATTTTTTTCAAGGATTGGGTTTATCAAAAGACTTAAAGTTTATCTTTTCTTCAATTTTTCTTTTTGGTGGAGTTGATTTTAATTGGTTTGTTTTGCTTTTTGTTCAGTTAACGATTCTTTCGCCATTGATTGTTTTTAGTTTAAAAAATAAAAAGAGGTTTTCGATAGTTTTTTTAACGTCAGTATTATTTTCACTTTATTTTTTCTTTTTTAGGTTTCCTTATCAATATTTTAAAAGGGTGATGGTAATTCCTTGGTTGATGGTTTTTTATTTAGGGATAGGAAGTTTTTTAGTTGAAAGGAAATTAAAAAAAACAAATATTAAAAGGTTTTATGTGTTTGCGTTGATCATTTTTAGTTTTATCTTTTTATTTTTTTATTATTATCGTCCGAAAATTGTTTTTACTGAAAACAAGTACCCACCAAATTTAGCCTATTTAAGTTATGGGTTAGCGATGACTTATTTCTTACTTTTCATTGCGACGCTGAATTTAATTAGAAACAAGATTTTTAAAAAGACGATTAGTTTTTTGGGAGAAAACTCATACAATCTTTTTCTTGTCCATTATATTTTTATCGACTTCGTATTTTCAATCAATAAAAATTTTCACCTTTCTTTAACAATCAGCCAGAAAACAATATCGATTATTCTTTTAAGCATCGCTTTTTTGATATTTTTCAATCAATTAATCAAACTTCAAAAGAGAATTATTTTCTATTATGTTACCGTTATCGTAATCATTTTTCTATCTATCTTTTTCTTAAACCGTTTTAATAAAGAAAAAAAAATTATCGCCAAAGGAGCGATTTTGGAATGGATTCAAAAACCAGCGGCGATTCGTTTTGTCGATCGCTATGATCGAAGCTACATCAGTTGGATTTCCCATTCAGGAAAGATTCAGATGCGATATTATGATCATCAAAAACAAGAATTTTCTTCGATCGTGACTGTTGATGATTTATTTCCAGAGCATAAAAAAGAGGCTAAAGACGATCACAATGCTCCTTCTCTTCTTATTCTTCCTAGTGGTCATCTGTTGATTTTTTATACGGTTCACGATGTAAAAAACGCTTTTTTTGTTAGAAAAAGTCTTTATCCAGAAGATATCCATTATTGGAGTCAAAGAATTAACTTGGCTGAAGATAAAAAAGAAGATTATTACACCTATCCTCAGCCAAAATTGTTGCCTGATGGACGAATTATCGTTTTCTATCGAAAAGGGGTTTATTATCATTCTAAAGAGTACTATCGGGTTTCGGATGATGAAGGAAAAAGTTGGGGAGAGCCAATTGAGTTAATAAATTTTGGGAAAATTGGCGTCTATGCCTTTATTTATCAAAATCAAAACACTCTTCATTTAGCTTGGAATTTAGGGAAAGAAGGCTATCCACCGAAGTTTAATTTATACTATGCCCTTAGCCAAGATGGAGGCGTTAATTGGAATAGTATAGATGGGCAAAAATTATCTCTACCGATTAATGATAGGAATAAGACATTAGTTTTGGAGACGTTAGATAAACCCGCCTATATTTGGGATGTGATTGCCGACAAAGAGGATGATCCCTTAATTTTCTATACCTATGATAACGACCCCAATCACCAGTTAAGAATAATTCGTTGGGAGAAAGAGCGCTGGCGAGATAAATTAATCACCTATTCAAAACTGTTATACAATGGCGACCATTTTTTCTCTGGTGGAGGGGTTTTTGATCCGAAAAATAGCGATCGAGTTATTGTTAGTAAACAAAGAGATAAATTAGAGTTAGAGGAATGGTTGTTTGATAGAAAAAAAAATCAGTGGTTTAAAAATCAATCAATTACTAACAATTCTTTTTTTGATAATTTTCGACCACAATTTATTCTTAATTATCATCCAAGCCTGCCTTTAATTTGGTGTAGTGGTCAATATCAGGGCTTAGTTGATGGCGACTGGAGTGGGTACGAGTATGTTAATTTAAGATACTAGAGAGAGGAGATTAGAGAAACAATTGCTTAATTTTTTAAACATTTGATTCCACGATCGTGGCACAAAACGTTGAGATTTTTTGGCGGTAAAAATATCGTTTTAGGTTATTAGGAAGGGATGAATATTTATTTATTTAAAAGATTATTTTTACTTAAGATTTTTTAAGATTTTTTCGACTGTTTGATTGTTTATTCGATGGTATCGGCCTCGATGAGAGAGAAGAGCGCCGGAAAAGGTTTTGGGAATATGCAACAGTTCATGTATCAATGTTTTTATTTTTTCGCGATCATTTAATTTATCAAATTTTTTAGCATTTACTTCGATAATATAATGAGGTTTGATTCCAGCGACTTCATAAAATAATTTACTCATTCCCCAAATTCGGGCATAAGCGCGGGTTTTGGCATCAAAAGAACGGATACAATGGATTCTTTTAACATCGATATAATCCATTTTTAATTCTTCAACAAGATTTTTAACCTGTTTTTTAACTTCAGGAGCGAGTTGATATTTCATCTAAATTAAAAGTTTAAAATATTAGCTAATTCATTTGTTTCTTTGATTAAATTTTCTATTTCTTTGACAGATAGAGGTAAAATATCTTTTGATAAAGCTAACCAAAATTTTGCTTCGTTGACACTTTTTAAAGCATGATTTAAAAAATTAATAAAATCCTTTCTACTTGAAGCCGCTTGTGTCTCAATAATATTAGCCCCAATACTTGTTGAAGCTCTGACTAATTGATCAGATATTGACCATGATGATCTTTTATTTGGAAATTTATCTACTAATTTGATTATTTTTCTTGCAAAAATAAAAGATCTTTTTATTAATTCTTCACCAAATTTATTTTTCACAATTTTTAATTTTAAATTATAATTTTTAATTTTTAATTTATAAAATATCCGTTTCCCACTTTTTAAAACCGATTTTTTCCATCAGTTTTAAAGCTTCTTTTGGCGATGAATTTTTAGCCAATGCTTGATAGGTTTCTTTGATATCATAAGGAAAGACAATCCAGGCATCAATTTTTTTTACCCAAAAATCAGGAACAAACGAGGTTTTTGGTTTAATATACGGAGTAGCGGTATAAATTTTTTTAATTCTTTTGTTTTTAAAATATGAAAGCGCTCTAATAAAAGTTTTACCAGTATCAGAAACTTCATCGACAATAAGAAGAGTTTGATCATCGAATTTGGCTGTTGATTCTTCAATAATCTCTGGCTCTTTAAGTTGCTTTAAGTCTTTATATGAGGAAATAACGATGTTTGAAATCGGTAAATTAAGCAGATCTGATAAAATTCGAGAAAAGACAAGTCCTCCTCGGGCAATAGCCACTATTTTATCAAGGAAAATTTTTTTCTTCTCGATCTTTTTTGCTAAAGAAAGAGCATCTTTTTCAAGATCATTCCAAGAAAGTTTGTGATAAAGCATAAGATATTTTAACAAAAATTTGCGCTGGTTAAAAATATTTAAACAATTGTCACACCCGGGAGTTATAAACCTAATTTCTAAATTCAATTTTTCAATTTATTTAACAATATGTTATTATTTCATTAATGAAAAAAATTTTTCTTGCTTTCTTGCTTTTTTTTAGCTTATCATTTCCAGTTAGCGCTGAAGAGATTAAAGATTTTAAAGCAAAAATTATTGTCAATAAAAATGGAACGATTAACGTAGAGGAAAAAATTATCTATGATTTCGGCGGGCTTCAAAGACATGGAATTTTTAGAAACATCCCTTTTATCAAAACGAATGACGATGGAAAAAAATATCAGTTAGAAATAACGAATTTTTCTGTTGTTGATGAAAAAAACTTACCTTATCAATTTACTCAATCAAAAGTTGGTGAAAATATCCAATTAAAAATTGGTGATCCGAATAAAACAATAACCGGCGTCCACACTTATATCATTCGTTATCAAGTTGCTGGGGCAATTACTTATTTTTCTGATCACGATGAACTCTATTGGAATATTACTGGCAATCAATGGCCAGTAGTTATTTCTTCAGTGAAAGCAAATATCATTCTTCCTGAAGAGATCCAACAAGAATCAATCAAAGGTATTTGTTTTACCGGGATTTATGGTTCGAGAAAAAGTGATTGTCAGATTAGTCAAGAAAAAAATACGATTGCTTTTACCACAATTAACCAACTTCAGTCAAAAGAAGGATTAACTGTCGCGGTCAAGTTTCCAATTAATATTGTTGCCCGTCTTGAACCAAAACCAGTTATCAGTTTTTGGAATACTCCTTTTGGTAAATTAGTCTCATTGGTTATTGGTTTATTGGTAATTTTTTGGTATATTTTCTTACCCTTTTACATCATTTACCGTTGGTTTAAATACGGACGTGACCCAAAATCAATTGATATTAGAGAAGTGCGGGCTTGGTATGATCCACCAAAAACTCCTGATGGAAAAAGATTTTTAACTCCAGCTGAGGTTGGAGTTTTAGGTGATGAGACGGTTGATTTAAAAGATATTTCAGCGACAATTGTTGATTTGGCAAGAAGGGGATATTTGCGGATAGAAGAAAGAAAAAAAGGCGATTTTTACTTAATAAAAGATAATCGTTTTGAAAGCAGTGATTGGTTGCTGGATTTTGAAAAGTTGTTATTGGAAAAATTTTTTAAGAAAAAAAATGAGTTGAGATTGAATAGGGAAGATTTAAGCGAAGAAGTTGAAAGAATTAAGGAAGCGATTTATCGAGAGGTGGTTAGCCAAGGTTTTTTTCCTCATAATCCTGAACAGGTAAGATTGGATTACGGTGGGTTGGCGATTTTAGCCTTTTTTACGGGCAATCTTCTTCTTTTTTTAGTCTGTTTGATTTTTGGTTTACGGATGCCAAGAAAAACGATGGAGGGAGTAAAAGCTAAAAATATCGCTTTTTCCTTGCGAAACTTCTTAAAATCTCAAGAACGACAACTGACTTTTCAGGCTGATAAACAGATGATGTTTGAGAAACTTTTACCTTATGCGATTGTTTTTGGGGTAGAAAAAATCTGGGCAAAAAGATTTGAGAATTTAGGAATAAGACAACCTGATTGGTATCAGGGTTATTCGATTGCTCATTTTAATTCAACAAACTTTGTTAATTCTCTTAATACTTCGATGAGTAGTTTTCGGTCAGCGGCAACACCGACAAGAAGTGGCTCTGGTTTTTCCTCTGGATTTTCTGGTGGAGGTGGATTTAGTGGGGGTGGCGGTGGAGGAGGTGGTGTGAGTAAAGCCATTTTATTTTGCGGAGAAAAAGTTGATTAGTTATTTTTAGGTTGTTATAATAATTAGAACTATTTGCGGGAATTTTTTAAATAAAAAATGATTAATCAATATCAAACAAAATTGATTGAAAAAAAACCACTTAATTCATCAACTTTTTTGTTTAAGTTTCAATTAATTAATCCGCCAACAATTGATTTCCAAACCGGTCAATATCTTTTTTTAAAAATCGATGGTAAAACTCGTCTTTATTCAATCGCTTCGCCTTCATCTCTGAAAAATCAAGTTGAGTTTGTGATTGAGATGGTCGAAGGAGGAGTGGCATCGACTTATTTATCCAATTTATCGCCTGGAGATCGTGTCATGTGGTATGGGCCCGCCGGTCAATTTACTTTAAAAAAAGACGAGTTATCACCTATTTTTCTAGCCACCGGCACGGGCATTGCCCCAATTCGGTCGATGATTTTATCCAATATTAAAAAGGATGATTTTTCAGTAAATTTATTTTGGGGTTTAAAAAACTTTTCTGATTTATATTTTGTTGATGATTTTTTATCGCTTAAGGAAAAATTTCCTAAAAAATTTAATTTTGTTTATTGTTTGTCTCGAGAAGAAAGGCTGATTTCTCAATATCAATCGTTTCAAAATCATTTTTTCTTTGGTCATATTCAAGATTATTTAGAGAAAAATTTTAAAGAAGATTTTTTAAAACGTAATTTTTATCTTTGCGGTAGTCGGGGAGTGGTGGAGGCGTTAAAAGTGTATTTAAAAGAAAAAGGGGTTAATGAGAGTAATATAGTCTTTGAGAGGTTTTAGTATTCAACTAAAAAGAATCTTTGAGGCGATTTTTTCTTCCTTATGGTTTTTTAAAAATTTTAAAGTAGCAGACAAGAGTTTTGATTGATTTTTCTCTAGATTTTTAATCAAAAAGGGAATTTCTTCTATTTTTTTAAATTTAAGCACCTCATTTTTAAAATTATAAAAATACTCATTGTCAGGAACAATCAAAGGAATCCGGAAACCTATAAGAACATATGCAAAAGAAGAAACAACCAGACGGTGAGGCGATGGAGGGTATAAAAATATTATCGCGTCAAATCGATTTATATTGTTAATAAAATTTTTATCTGTAAAATGGTAGCGGTTAATTTTTAGGGTAAAATTCTTCTTAGATTGAGTTAAAGGAAATAATTTTTCATAGGATTCAATGTTGGAGACAATAAAGGCGTAGTGAAAATTAATTTTTGCTCTTTTTAAGGTGGTTAAAACTGATTTGATTTGTTCATATTCATTATCTTTTCCAAATGTTGCAATTTGAAGCGTTTTATCAGAAGATTTTTTTTGTTTTCCTTTTTGAGCAAAAAGAGGATAATAAGCAGGAAAGGGAATGATTTTGATTATTTTTGAAGGAAATTTTTTGGAAAAAAGTAGCTTAAATCTTCTATCAAAAACAATAATCCTATCCCAAGAAAAAGAATAAAAATAGGGATTAGAAGGTAAAGAGCCTTCATGAAAGATGGCAATTGTCTTTGCTTTTTGTTTAATTTTTGGAAATAAAGAGAGAAGTTTCTTTAATGGAATACTGGATGGTTTTTCGACAATGAAAAAATCTCCTTGAAGGTCATTAAGGTTGGCTTGAAACTGTTGTTGATCAAATATTTCTTCATCAACGTATCGATTACCATAACGAAGAAAACTAAAAACTCTTTTGACAAAACTTTCGTCTTTCTTGTTATAATAAGTAATTTTTTCATCGAGATGTTCAATGGGTGCAAAAACTTTTGTTTGATAACCAAGTTTTAACAGACCTTTGACAATTAATTCAGCATGGGTGGCTACACCATCGAGAGCGTTCCATGAAGAGATAAGAGTTATTTTTTTCATAGATTAATCTTTTAAATAACGAAAAGCTTGAATTGTATAAAAAATGGCAGTATAAAAACTTAAGATAAAGACTAACCATAAAGAATATTTTTGGATATTAAAAATAAGGGTTATGGCGATAATTAGATTAAAGACATTTCTTCTAGCCAAAAACCTTCGACTGATTCTTGAAATCCGATCGACCATATCTAAACTCATACCGTAAATTTTTCCAAATCGATCATATATTGAACGATAAAAACCATTTAAGGCAATTATTGAAGATGAAAGAAAAAGAGGAGTTAAAGAAGATAAAGTCTGAGAAAAATGCCAACCTAAAGCCAAAATCCAACTTGATTCAAAAAGAAAATCAAAAGGATGTTCCAATTCGCCAATTTTTGTCATCTGCATTTTCAGTCGAGCTAATTTTCCATCAACTCCATCAAGAACTCCAATAATAAAACTGAGAATAATTCCCCAGACAAGATAACCTTTTAAATAGAAAAAGGTAACAAGATAGGCAAGAATATTAATAAAGAAAGTTAATTGATTGGGAGTGATAGGGAGGTAAGACATAACCCTAGCAAGAAAGTTTTCAACAAGTGGATGAATGGTAGCAGCTAAGATATCAGAGGCGTCTTTATTGATTAATTCAATTAATTTTTTTTTCAATCTTTTGACATCATGAAGAGTATCAACATCAATGCACCAAAGATCAATATTTTTCCTTAATTTTTTGATATAAGTATCTTTTACATTAGTTAAATCAAAAATATAAGCTTGATTCTCTTTTGCTGCTTCTTGTATTCCATCAGTCAATTCATCTTTACCTTTTTGGATTGCCTTTTTTAAATATTTAAAAATTTCAGGAGTGCAGTAGAAGATTCCTCGATCAACAGCAGTGTATTTTTTAATTTTTTTGCCAATATCAATAATAAGATCATTTTTAGTAAAAACTTTTGTATCATCAAAAGATGGATTTCTTCTGTCAACAACTAAAGTAAGAGCCCCTTTAGGAGAATTTTTAATCAAAGCCTCAAGGATTCGACAATCAAAAATATGATCAGCCATCATTAAGATAAAATCCTCTTTAAGATACCTTTCTGCTTTTAAAACTGAAATTGCGTTTCCCTTCTCCCAATCGTTGTTTTCCAAATATTGAATTTTTACCCCATATGAACTGCCATCTTTAAGATGTTTTTTTATTTTTTCTTTGAAATAACCAACGACAACAAGAAACTCTCTAATGCCAGCCATTTTTGCAGTAAGAATAACTCTTTCGATAAGACTTAGGCCAAAAACTTTGATTAGTGGTTTTGGGTTTTGTTGTGTAAATGGTTGTAGCCTGGTACCGTCACCGGCGGCAATAATTAGAGCTTTCATAGTAATTAGGATTTAATTTTAAAATATATATTATAATCTAGATTTACATTAAAGTCTATACTGATTACAAAGTCAAAAGTCTTTTAGGAGCTTTGAAATAACAAAAAAATATCAAGAAATATTAGAAAGAATTTTTTTTAATCACTTCTTGGTAAACTTTTATATAATCATCAACCATTCTCTCAACCGTAAAATGTTTTTCCACATGTTTTCGGCAGTTATATCTCATCTCTTGATATTCTTTTTCTGGCATTGAATAAATTCGCTCAACCGCTTCACAAAGACCATCAATCCCTGTTTTTTTAATAATCCAGTTTCCTCGAATATCATCATCTGAAGGATTAACGATAAATCCAGTTTCACCATCTTTTATCACCTCAGGAACCGATCCTCGGGCAAAAGCGATCACCGGTGTTCCACAAGCCATTGACTCAATCATCACCAATCCAAACGGTTCTTCCCATTGAATAGGGAAGAGAAATAATTTTCCATTCTTAAGAATTTCTTTTTTTTGTTCCTTAGATAGATTATGAGATGGTTTGTGAAGATTTAATTCTATAAATTGACTATTCAAAAGCGGTTTAATTTTTTTGTTAAAATAGTCCACAGAACTTAACTCAAGATATCCGTAAGCAGTAAGCTTTCTTCTAATTAAACTTGCCACTTTAATAGCTTCAATTAAACCTTTATTGGTAAAACGATGAATTCGACTTAACCAAATAATTTCATTTCCGCCTTTTTGATTTAAATCAAAATTAGCTAAAGGAATTCCATGAGGAATATATTTTTTTTGGGTTTCTGGTATAAAATCAGACTTTTCATATTGTGATTTTGAAGGGAAAATAAAAAATAAATTTGAAGGGATTTGAAAGTTTTTTGAATAATATTCCAAATTAAGATCAATAGAAAAATGGCCAATCGTAATGACCGGTTTTTCAAAAAGAAAGGTATTAAAGGTGAAATTAGGATACGAAGCGCTGTCAATTATTAAATCATAATTATTTTCATTTTTTTTAATGAGAGATAAAATTCGCGTATAGATTGTGCTTATAAATTGAATTTTTTTTGTTTCCTTTTGGTCCTTTGGAATTAGAAAATACTGATCAGAGAGAAAATTTTCTATGGGTTTGGGAATCACTTTAATTAATTTCACCGACTCGTTTTCTATCGAGCCTCCAATAGCATAAAGATCAAAAAAAATATTCTTTTTTATGCTTTCCAGAATAAAATTAGTATTAAAAACCTCAATACCTCCCTCTGATTCTAAATGAGTTGGTTTACTAATACTTGAAACTAAAGCAATTTTCATTATAAAAATCCTTTAAAATCATTAACTTTATTTTTTATTATATCAGTAATATTTTTTATTCTTTTTTCATAAGTGTGTTTGCCTTTTGCCAACATATATCCCCTATAGGCAATTTTTTCTCTTTTTCGATTATGATTAAGATAATAACTTGCTAATCTAATTCCCTCTTCAGCGGTTTTAAACCACACAAGATGTAAATGATTTTTAAAAAGTTTTTCAATACCGGGAAAATAAGAACAAAGATAAAATCCACCAGCACCAAGAACATTAAAAATTCGATCTGATGAATAAAGTTCAACATCGTTTCGCCAGCTAGTCCCCAAAACAATTTTACTTTGCTGATATACAGAGATAATTTGATTAAGTTCTAGAAATTTATCAAATTCTTTAAGGCCAATTTTTACTTTAAAAACATCAAGGAGAGTATTTCTTTCTTTGTATCTTGGATCAGAACTTTGACGCCTTCCTATAAAAACAATTTCATAAGAATATTTTTTTACCGTGGGAAATGTATTGCTTAAAAAACATCCTTGGGGCATAAAAACAACTTGCTTTAAATTCCATTTTTTTTGATACTCTTTGAGTTGTCCGGCATTACTTAAAAAAAGGATATCGATATATTTACCCAAGAGAAAGTTTTCATTAATTTCCGGCGCCAAATCAACATACCAAAAACCAATTTTTCCTCCGGACTTTAGAGTTGCTTTAAGTTCATTCCCATTGTCAACCAAAAACTGTAACGCATTGTACTGAAGAAAAAGAATTAAATCCGGGCGAAACAATTGGATTTTTTTTAAAATAACTTTATCTTGAGGATGTGGAGTTTTTGGGGTTAGTTGGGGAATTGAAATCCAAAAAGGCGGTTTGGTATTTCTTACTTTATCAATGTTTATATCAATATAGGGAATATTATTTTTTTCCAATCCCCACCGTGCGCCACTATATAAAAGATTTGAGCTTTCGCCATATTTAGAGAAAAGACAAACGCGCATATAAGTTTATTTATTTCATTATAAAAAATATTTCTTTAGAAGATTGAAATATAGTTTTTCTAATTTTTGACCTGTTTTCTCCCAAGAAAATTGTTTTTTAACACGTTCATGACCTTCTTGCCCCATTTTTTTCACTTTTGGTAAATTTTTGAACACCTTAACAATATTTTTTGCAATTTCTTCGATATTTTCTGGATTTTTTATCAAAAATCCATCAACACCATTTCTTATTACGTATTTACAACCGCCGCGATTAGTTGCAATTACTGCTAGTTTGCTATATAAAGCTTCACAGAGAGCAATGCCAAAAGCTTCATAATAAGTAGGGGAGACAAATATATCGGAACCCATCATTAGAGCATATTTTTCTTTTGGACTTACCCAGCCGGTCACGGTTATGTTATTCGCTTTAGCCAGTTTTTCTAAAATTTTTGTCAGTGTTTTCATTTGTCCGGGAAAATTAAGTCGGGTATCCCAATTGCCTATCAAAATTAAATGGAGATTTGGAATTTTTGATTTTGCTGTTCTAAATGCTTGGATAGCTTCATAAGATCCTTTTCTGGGATTGGTTAAAGCTCCTAAAAAAACGAGATATTTTCTATCTTCCGGAATACCATATTTTTTAAATGTTTCACTAATAAATTGAGGAGTAATTTTTTCTGGTGGAGGTTCAAATCCATTGGGTATGATTTCAAAATTATTCCCTTCATAACCGGTATATTTTATGATATCTTCCTTTTCCGGAGGAGAGACAGCAATAATTTTGTCCGAACCCCTTAACAAATTATAAACTTGGTATTGCTGAATCACTTTCCAGATGTGATCAGCATTAAGCTTTCTGTATACGTCGTAAGGAGCAAAATGTAAGGTAAAAACAAATGGAATTTTTTTTATTTTTGCCGCATAAAAAGCATCTTCGGCTGGTTGTTCTCCCATGCCGTGAGCGTGAATAATATCGGCTTTATAATCTATTAAAAAATCAATCAAATCAGGTATTTGGACTCGACCGGGTGGGATTTTTGTCAGATAGCCTTTTAAAGTAACAATTTTTATTCCAGGAATTCTATCGGCTTTTAATTTTATTGTATACTCGCCGGTTGGCGTATAGTCAGAGGTGACAATGGTCACCCGGTGACCTCTTAATGCTAAATATTTAGAAATCTGGTAAATATGTTCTTCTCGCCCGCCACCGTCTAAAAAAATATGAGATACCTGTACAATATCCATAAAGATAAAAAAATTTATCAAATTAAAATAAAAAAGTCAAATTTTTGTTAAAGTCGGGTACATAGGTAGCAGTTTCTTCTTTTTAATTTGTAACTGATAATACTCAAAAGGAGTCAGATAATCAAGTGATTGATAAGGACGCATGAAGTTGTAAAATATTAACCATTCAGTTAATCTTTCATTAGCTTTAATTAGATTTGATTCTGTTAAGTATGGCTCAAAGTATTCATCCACCTCCCTGAATTCTTCTTTCAAGGTTC
>JBBIRE010000002.1:0-38730 GCA_037441985.1 Candidatus Roizmanbacteria bacterium | reverse complement strand
TGTCCTTAGAATCGGAGGAGACAAAACGTGTTCATAAAAGTCTAGACAATATTTCACCTATCAATTACCTGTTAAAAATTTTACCTCGAGAGTCTCAAATGTATGTGATCTATGCATTGACTTTTTTGTTTAATGTTTAATTGTTATAATTACTTTATGGACAATGCTTTAAAAATTATTTTAGAAAAATTAGATCAAATAGAAAAAAGAATTAAAAAACTTGAAGGAAGTGAAGAACAGTCGGCAAAAAAAGTTTCTTTAATTGAGTCGCAAAAGAAAGAGAAAGATTCTCTTTTTGAAAAAGCGTGGCAGATAATTTTACAAACTGAAGGCGATCTCTCTTCAAATGATTTAGCAAAAAAGCTAAATATTGATTTAAGAAGAGCAGAAGCGATTATGGATCAACTTCAGGAAGCCGGATTAGGAATGGTTTATGAAAAAGAGCTATGAAAATTGTTTATCAAACCTCTGCTGGTGGAATCGTTTTTAAAAAAGAAAACAATCAATATCTTTGGTTAATTGTTCAACATTCTCAGCATAAAGGTTGGGTTTTTCCTAAAGGATTAGTGGGTGATAAAAATTCATCAGAAACGATGGAAGAGGCAGCCTTAAGAGAAGTCGAGGAAGAAGGAGGCGTTAAGGCGAAGATTATTAAAATACCACCGATAAAAACTTTTTATCAATATCGTTGGCAAGATCAGTTAATTAAAAAGACAGTTTATTATTACTTAATGAAGTATCAATCAGGAGATCCCGCTAATCATGATTGGGAAGTTTCTCAAGCTAATTTTGTTCCTCAAGAAGAAGTTCTATTAATTCTAACTTATCCTTCAGATATAAACGCATTTCAAAAGATTTTAAAATTAATTAAAGATAAAAAGATTAATCTTCAATAAAATTAATAATTTCCCTTGTTCCCAGAAGGCTGTCTAAATTCAAAATTTCTTCTTTTGTAAACCAACCAAATTCTGAAGCTTCACTATTTAAGACAATTTTTTGAGAATTATTTAAAAGATGACAGAGAAAGACAAAAAATAAACCGTGAAAATTATCTTTTTTTCTTCTTATTTCAAATACTCTGGGGATAAATTTAATGATTTTGACTTCTACTCCCAATTCTTCTTTCAATTCTCTTGTTAGGGCATTTTCCAAAGACTCATTGAATTTTAACTCTCCTCCAGGAAACTGCCATTTATTCCATTCTTTTTTCGGCGATCGTCTTTTAGTTAATAGATAGTGATTATTTTTTTTAATCACTCCGATGATTACAGGGTAGATTCTTTTTTTCATAAAGAAGATTGAATTACATAATCATTTTCAGAAGTTAAGATAAAAGCTTTTTGCGGGTAGGTAGGAAGATGATAAACAATCTTTTTTTTGGGAATAAGGATTTTCCCAGTATAGGGTGGAATTTCTTCATAGGATTTTTGATAGATAAACACTTTTTTTTCATCACCAAAATAATAGATGGCAGGAAAATAATTTAATTCGTTAGTGACATAGAGATAATCGTTTTTTTGGGTGAGAATTTTTATTTTTTTAATTGTTTCTCGAATATCTGATTTATTTCGATATTTTATTTGGAGTTGATTATAGTTTACTGTTTGAAAAAAAATTAATGGAATGATTATTATTTTTAAAAAAAAGGGAAGTTTCTCGATAATAAAAATAAGAAAAAGGATTAAACCAACATTGGCAAAGATTAAATAACGAGGAAGAAATAAGGCTGTTTTAAAAGAGAAAAGAGCGATTAAGAAAGAAGGGATTATCGACCAGAAGGAAAAGAGCGAGATGAGATAGGCGTCTTTTTTATTTTTAAAAAAATAAAAAATCGAACAACCAAGCAAAAAGAAAATAAGGATTGTGGTTTTATTTAAATTAAAATCAAAATATTTAAAATCATATTCATAACCAAAATAAATTAATGAAAGAAAATGAGGCAATTGTTTAAGTTTCAAAGGCAAAATCCAGAACGAATTTTTTAGTGGTTGGTTGATAACAAAAACATAAATTAACCATGGAGAGAAAATCAATAGCGGTTTTAATCTTTGCCGCAAACCTAAATATTTATTTTTCTTCTCTTTCCTTAAAAAGAAGATGGAAAAGAGAATCTGAGAAATTATTGGAAAAATCATAAAATAATGAGTAAAAAGTCCCAGAGTAGTGGCATAGAACTGAAGGAATTTTTTGTTAGTATAAAAAGCATAAAAAGATAAAGAAGCTAAAAAAGCAAATAAAGTATACATTCTTGCTTCAAAAGCATAATAATTTAGAAGGGGATTAAAAAGAAAAAACCATAAATAAAAAAAGCTTTTTTTTACAGAGAATTTAAAAATTTCATTTAAAAACAAGAAACCAACATAGATAGTTGCCCAAAAAAAAATGAGTGAAAGCAGTCTAAGAGCAATTTCCGAAGGCCCAAATATCTTCATCCAAAAATGCAATAAAAAATAATACAAAGGAGGATTAAAATCTTTTGCTGTTAAGAAAACAATTTCCAAAAGATTTTTTTTAGCTAAAAGATAAGAAAAAGCCTCATCTCGCCAAAAAGGTTGAGTAAAAAAGATAAGCGGTGTTTTTTTAACAAAATAAGCGATCATACTATTATTATACCTTTTCGGTCACCTGATATTTAATTTTTTTCCCTAAAAGCATTTTTGTTTGAGCATCAAGTGCCGGCAAAGATGAGAAGAAAAAGGAGATAATTGGTAAAAGATACCATTGAATAAAAAGAAAAGGAATACTAACAATACTAGTTTTTTGTTTAAGAAGAGACCTAATTTTTATATCAAGAAAAACATATAAAACAAGAAAAACTGAAGCAAAGGTTAATATCAACCCCGCCATTCTAGGAAGAAAAAAACCAAGGACCGTTTGTTTAAAGATAGGATTAACTAATGGAGGGATATTAGCACTTACCGTAAGGATAAAAAAAGTTGTCGGCCAAAGAAAATGAGTTTCAGAAATATAGAGGATTTTTTTTAATTTAATCCAAAAAGAAATATGGCTTTTTTTAAATAAATTTTTCAAAGCATAACCGATATCAGTCGCTCCCCAAGCCCAACGTTTTTCTTGCTGATATCGATTGATTAATGTTTTAATTAACTTTCCAGAATAAACCGCATCGCCGTTAACTATCGTATAAAGAGGTAACGTTTTCACTTTGGCACCAAATTTAAAAAAAGCTTGAAGGTAGATGTGCCAATCTTCTGGAATAATATCAGTATCCCAAAAATTAACTTGGTCTAGAAGCCATAAATTGGTTGAATAGGTTGAAATGTGAATTAAATTTTCTTTTTCTTCTAAAAAAGCCAGTCGAAGAATTGATGAAAGAGTGGCTTGAATTCTCACGATCAAAGGAAGCTGCCAAAAATTGTTATAAAGAAAAACAGGCGCCCAATAAAAATGGTAGAGACGATTCTTGTCTTTTAAGAATTGATATTCTAGATAGGAAAAGTAATTTTTAGGCAAATGGCTATCGGCGTCACAAATGGTAATTAAAGTATTTTTAAAATCAAGATGATTTTTTAAAACATATTCTTTGACTATTTTAGCGGCGTAAGTTTGGTTGCTGGCTTTGCCTGGTTCTTCCCCCTTTTTTAATGAATGATAAGTAATAATAATATCTTTGAATTTAGAAAAAAAATTTTTTATTAAAAGTTTTGCTTTCTTAGGAGCTTCCTTTTCTCTTTGTTCAAAAGCAATGACCAAATGAATATTTTTTGAAGAAAGCTCGCTTTGAGTAATGGTTTTAATCGTTGATTCCAATTTTTCGATTTTTTCTTTATAATTAGGGATAATAACAAAATGTTCGATTTTTATTTTTTTTGATAACTTATTGATTTTTTTAACAAAGTTGATTTTTTGAAGTCGGATAATTTTTTTATAGGCAATAACCGCCATAAAAGAGGTTCTTATTGATTTTAAAAGAAAATAAATATCAAATCCGAGGATAAAATAAGCGACAATTGCCGGATGAAAGGGTGAAAGCCAAATTGGAAAAGTAATTGTTGTCCATGATAAAAGAGGAATAATTTTTTCTCCATATTTTTCAAATAGCTTTCTCATTTATGAATTATTATAGCAAAAATCTTATTGCCACGCTTCGCAAATAATACGAAAAGAACAGAAATCGCACCACGGACCAACATTTGGCTCAAATTGATTTTGATTGATTTTTTCGATCGACTGAATTATTTTTATTTTAGCTTTCTCAATCTCATCAGCAGTTTTTTTAAAAGAAATTTTTTTATCTTTTTGGAGGTAGTGATAAGAAACAGTAATTTTTTCTAAACTTGGTTTAATTTCTTGATCGTTTAAAAGGGCAAGAGTATAAATTGTTAGCTGGAGATCATTTTTTAGTTTTTTTTCATCAGGGATTTCCCCTGTTTTATAATCAATAATTTCTATTTCTTTCTTTTCGTTAATATCAATCCGATCAATTTTTCCAACGATTAAATAGCGGCTACCTAATCTGAAACGAAATGATTTTTCTAAAGCGATAATTTTTAAATCTGGGTGATGAAACTTTTTATAATAATTAATTAGAATTTTTTCACCTTCTTCTTTAACTCTTTTTTCATGTTCAAAAGAATGGTAGCCAATTGGAATCCAGTTTTTATGGAATAGTTCAATTAATAATTTTTCATCGACTTTTTTGATTGAAAGGAATTTTTTATAAAATTTTTGAAGAGCAGTATGAATCGTATTGCCAAAAGAAAGGGAAGCGGAAGTTTCGGTTGGAATTTTAAGAAGATATTGATATTTGTATTGCAAAGGACAAGTAAGATAAGTATTAATCGCTGAATAAAAAAATCTATTTACAATTAATTTTTCCCTTGTGAGTTTTTCTTCTGGAGGTTTAAAGTCAAAAATTGAGAGTTGATTTTTTTCTTCTTTTTTCATTTGAAGAAATGAGACTACTTTTTTTTCTCCCAATGTTTCAATAACAAATGGAGAGATTTTTGTTTGTCTTTTTCCCTCTCCGTAAAATTTACTGGAGGTTAAGAAAACCAAATCTTTCGCCCGGGTTAAACCAACATAAAAAAGGCGTCTTTCTTCTTGAAGCTGATAATCTCCAGGAGGCAAGATTTCTTTAATTAGCGCTTCAGGAAGAGGAATAATTTCCTTTTTTTCTCTTGTTGGGAACCGGTTGTTAACCAAATTGACTAAGAATACTACTGGGAACTCTAAACCTTTAGCTCCATGAACGGTTAAAATATTGACGGCATTATAATTAACCAGATCGGTGATTGGAGTTAGTGGTGATTCTTTTAACTCTAAAGTCATCTCTAAAAATTCAACCGTATTGGTAATTGAATTGTTTTCCTGAGTTGATTCATAGTTTTTGAGCCAGTCAAAAAATTTTGAAATATTGATGGTAATTTCTTGTTCCTTTTCGTTTTTTGGATTAATAAGTTTATTTAAATAATTTGATTTTTCTAAAAAGATGTAAAGAATTTGGCCGGCGGTTTTTTTTACCGATAATCTTAAAAGAAAATTTAAAAGTTTAAAAATCTGGTAAAGTTTTTCTTTGGTTTCTTTTTTTAACAAGGGGAGATATCTTTCATAAATTGAATAATTTTCTTTTTTTAATTCTGAATAGAAAAACGAAAGATAGATTTCAATTGCTTGAAAAAGCGGTTGATTGATTTTTTTGGCAAAATTATTTAAAAAAACAAGGTCAATTTGGTCAAGGCTAAAGATGTCCATAATTAATAAGCGGTATAAAGAAACTGAATCAAAAGGATCAGCGACGAATTTGAGGAAAGCAATTAAATCTTTAATTTCAGGTTGTTTAAAAAGAATATTGGGTCCTAAAAATTGATAGGGAATACCTTCCCTTAAAAAAGCATTAACAAAAGAGTCAGCGTGGTTATTAGCGCGAACTAAAAGAGCAATATCAACATATCGATAGTTTTTTTTAACCAATTCTTTAATTTTTTTCACCACATAATCGGTTTCTTCAGTAATATTATCACCATAAAAGAAATTAACCGCGTGAGGGATATTTTCTTTATTGGCTGATAATTTTTTTGATATTTTTAATTGTGATTCAAGAGTATAGGGATCGTTATTTTTTATTAATTGATAGGCATAATCAAGGATTGTTTGGTTAGAGCGATAATTTTTAGTTAAGGTGACAACTTTCGCTTGGGGATAATCCTTCATAAAATTAAGAATATTGGAGATTGATGCGCCACGAAATTTATAAATACTTTGATTGTCATCGCCAACGACAGTTAAGCATAGCTTTTTTCCCGCCGGTGCTAAAAGTTTTATTAATTCATATTGGGAAAAATTAGTATCTTGAAATTCATCAACTAGGAGATATCGATATTGACTTTGAAGTTGTTTGAGAATATTTGGTTTTAATCGAAGGAGTTTAAGTAAATAGTAAATTAAATCGGAAAAATCAAGCAACTGGTTTTCGATTTTTAATTTTTGATAGAGAAGATAAGCACTAGTTAGTTCTAAACACCGTTTTTTTTCCTCTTCGTCTTCAAATTTTTTTTCTTTAACGAACTTAAGATACTCTTCTTCAGTAATATTTTCGTCCCGCAAACGAGAAAAATGATCTAAAAGCGCTTCAAGAAATTTATTAGGATTCCCCATCGGTTGATAGTAGGAAAGATTAAAATGATAAAGATTTTTTCTTAAAAAAATAATTGATTCGGCCTCAGTCATTAATTTGAAATTTAATGGTAAACCAATATCTGCCCCTTTTTCTTTAAGAAGATCATTGGCAAAGCGATGAAAGGTGGAGACAGTAAGATTGTAAAGACCATATGGGAGTATTTGGTCAATTCTTTCTTCCATCTCAAAAGCAGCTTTTTCGGTAAAGGTTAAGACAAGAATTTCTTCTGGTTTAGCCAGCTTATTTTTCAGCAGATATTTTACTTTTTCAACGATAACAGTAGTTTTTCCGGTGCCCGCGCCAGCGACAATTAAAAGAGGCCCTTGATTATAAGCGATTGCCTCTTTCTGTTCTTCGTTAAGCTGAATTTGATTTTGATTCATTGCTTTATTATTTTAGCAGAGAAGAAAAGATTTGGTTTTTGATTAACGCGAATGATTATTATAAGCAACCCAGACACCAGTACCGGTGATTAAAGAAGAAACTAAAATAAATAAAAAGGGAGTGAGGGAAATTAACCATTGATAGGTTAATCGTAAAGGCAATGGAATTAAGAAAAATAAGTATTCAATAACCAATGCAAAAGTAATCGTATGAAATGCTATTTGAATAGTTTTTTTATAATGAAAATGCCTTTTATATCTAATTTTAAAATAAATGTAGACGAAAAAGGAAGAAATTAATAAATACAGAGATGTAATTAAGAAAGACATGATATTCAATACCAAAAATAAAAGAATAAAAATAAAAACATAAAATAGTAATAAATCTTTTCTCAATTTCTCAAAAATAGGAATAATATTTTCTACCGTATTTTTATCGATACGGAAATCTTTGACTGTCGATAGAGGAATTTGTGACGAATTTCGATTTAAAGGAGCCTGAATTATTAAAAATTGATTTGTGAAAATGATAGTGGAAGGTGATTCTTTGATAAACTTATCATCAGCTGTTTCGTTAATAGTAAATAAAAGAATTTGATTATTTTTAATTTTTACCCAAAATAAATAGGGTCGATTGAAATTTGTTAATAAATTATTGTTTTTTTTAATTATTACCAATTCTTTTGGAAAGGATTTTAGGCTATCGGTAAAGCTTGTTAAAAAAGTTGAAATCTTATTATAAGAAAAAAGATTTAAAAGATAAATTAATAAAATTAAATTAAGAAAGACTAATAAAGAAAAAAAATATTTTAAAGAAAACAAAAAAGGAGTTTTAGTAATTTTTTTGTAATAAGAATTATTTGGAATAAAACTTTCCTTAAAAATATAAAAAAAAGCCTTGACTTTTTTCATCTAATAAATTATCATAAGAGAATTAAAGTCGAAAGTCAATATTTTTTTGACTTTCTTAAAACACTTTATTTTTATAAATTACTAATTTTTTTTAAAAAACTATGGCAGAAGGAGTGTTTCAACGAACTAAACCCCATTTAAATATCGGAACAATTGGTCATGTTGATCATGGAAAAACAACATTGACATCAGCCATTCACTATGTTTTATCTAAAAAAGGTTTGGCTAAGTTTTTAAAATATGAAGAAATTGATAAAGCTCCAGAAGAAAGATCAAGAGGGGTGACGATCAATCTTCATCATAGTGAATATGAAACTGAAAAAAGACATTACGCCCATATTGACGCGCCAGGACATGCTGATTACATAAAAAATATGATTACTGGTGCAGCTCAGATGGATGGGGCGATATTGGTTGTTTCGGCACCAGATGGACCGATGCCTCAAACAAGAGAACATATTCTTTTAGCAAAACAAGTAAATGTACCGGCAATTGTTGTTTTTTTGAACAAAGTCGATATGGTGAGCGATAAAGAAATTGTTGATTTAGTTGAGATGGAAGTCAGGGATTTATTAACTAAATATGGATATCCGGGAGATAAAACGCCAATTATTCGAGGTTCAGCTTTAAAGGCTCTCCAAGATGATCCAGAAGCAATAAAAGCAATTGAAGAATTAATGAAAACAGTTGATGAATATATTCCAGAACCAGTTAGAGAGATAGACAAACCATTTTTAATGCCGATAGAAGATATTTTCACCATTCAAGGGCGGGGAACAGTGGTTACTGGAAGGGTAGAGCGAGGCGTTTTAAAGGTGAATGAGGAAGTTGAGATTGTTGGTATCGGAGAGACAAAAAAAACCGTCGCCACCGGAATTGAGATGTTTAGAAAAACTCTTGATGAAGCGCGAGCAGGCGACAATGTCGGTATTCTTTTAAGAGGTATCGAGAAAGATCAGGTACAAAGAGGTCAAGTTTTAGCCAAACCAGGTTCAATCACCCCGCATGCTGAGTTTGAAGCTCAAATCTATGTTTTAACCAAAGAAGAAGGAGGAAGACACACTCCATTTTTCAATGGTTATCGACCCCAATTCTATATTCGAACTACCGATGTTACTGGCGAAGTGACCTTGCCTCAGGGAGTAGAGATGGTGATGCCAGGGGATAATGTTAAAGTGACGGCAAAACTTATTTATCCGGTTGCTTTAGAAGAAGGGTCGAAGTTTGCTATCCGAGAAGGTGGTCATACTGTCGCTGCTGGAAGTGTTACCAAAATAATCAAGTGATTTAAGATAATAAATAACGATAAGTGATAATATTAATTACGCACCTTTAAATTATGCCAAAAGGGAAGATTAGAATTAAACTAAAATCATACGATTATCGTTTGATTGATGAGACTTGTCAAAAAATTGTTGATGTCGCCGTAAAGACAGGTGCTTCCCTTATTGGCCCTATACCTTTACCAAGAGAAAAAAAAGTATTTGTGGTTAATAGATCACCTTTTACTGATAAAGATGCTCGAGATCATTTTGGTTTATTAATTCATAAAAGATTAATTGATATTGTTGACCCAACTAATCAAACAATAGATTCTTTGATGCATCTTGAACTACCAGCGGGGGTAGATATTGAAATAAAGATGTAAAATATTTGACTAATTAATTTTTTTTTGTATAATTATTATAATGTTTTTTTGGCAACAAAATTTTTTTTAATATTTTTTCCAGATTGGAAAACGCCCCAATCTGGGGCGTTTTTTTGTTTAAATATGGTTGGTTTTATTTTAGGTAAAAAAGTTGCCCAAACGCAGGGATTCACCGAAGAGGGAAAAAGAATCCCTTTAACATTGATTGATAGCGATCATTGTTATCTTATTGATATTAAAACACCCTCGATTAATGGCTATTTTGCCATTAAGCTTGGGATTGGTCGAAGAAAAAATATTAAAAAACCAGTCCAAGGAGAACTTAAAAAAGCGGGGATCAAAACCCCGCTTGCTTTTTTAAAAGAGATAAGACTAGAAGATTACCAAGATAAGATAGAAGTAATTAACGAAAATAATAAAAAGGGCATTATAGTTAAAGAAAAAAAAATATTTATCGGAGAAAAAGTTGATCCGGGTATTTTTTTTCAAAAAGGTGAAAAAGTCGATGTCGCCGGAATTTCAAAAGGGAAAGGATTTCTAGGGGTCGTTAGCCGCCACAACTTTGCTGGTGGTCCCCGGACTCATGGTCAATCAGATAGAGAAAGAGCTCCAGGCTCAATTGGTCAAACAACAACCCCGGGAAGAGTTTACAAAGGAAAAAGAATGGCTGGTCATACTGGCAGACAAAGAGTAACGATAAAGAATCTGTCAATTTTTAAAATAGAAGCAAACAAAATTTATTTAAAAGGTTTGGTTCCTGGAAAAGCCGGTCAATGGTTAGAGATAAAAAGTTCATTATAAAGGAAATCGCTATGGAAAAAGTTAAAGAAAAGAAATCAAAATTTAAGTCATCAAAAACAGAAAAGAAAAGTTCATCATCGCTAGTTTTTCCTGTTTATGATTTGCAAGGAAAGGTCAGCCAGGAAGTTAAAATTTCTAAAAAAAATATCCCCCAAACAATTAATTTAAAACTGCTTAGTCATTATCTTCGAGTTTATTTAACCAATCAACATCTGGGAACAAAGTCAGTGAAAACAAGAGCCGAAGTTTCTGGCTCGACAAGGAAAATTTATCGACAAAAAGGAACAGGAAGAGCAAGGCATGGAGATATCAAAGCGCCTATTTTTGTTGGTGGCGGGATTGCCCATGGTCCAAAACCAATAAAAAAAAGACTAAAAATTAACAAAAAACAGATAAAATTAGCTTTAATTCATAGTTTTTTTTATAAATTAAGTGAAGGTATGTATCTTAAATTAATTAATGATTCTTTTTTAAAGACTGAGCCAAAGACAAAAGTAGTCAATAATATTTTAGAAAAAGTTTTTCAAATCAATAAAAAAAAAGATAAAGATATTTTTTTAGTCATTCCCAATAAGGTAGAAAATAATTTTGTTAAAGCAATAAGAAACTTATCTTTTTTGAATACGGTAAGAGTAAGCGAAATCAACCCATATCTTATTTTAAAAGCGAGAAAACTTATCTTTCCTTATTCGACTTTTAATCAGTTTTATCAATCATTGTTTAAAGATGAGAATCAATAATTTTTCAATTAAACCATTAATGACAGAAAAGGCGATAAATTTAGCAAAAAGTAAAATTTATTCTTTTGTTGTTAATCGCCAAGTGAAAAAAAATCAAATTAAGACAATAATCGAAAAACTTTATCCGGTAAAAGTGAAAGAGATAAGAATTAGTTTCCAAAAAGGGAAAAGAAAAAAAATTGGACGTTTAAGAAAAGAAATAATTTTGTCAGCGAAAAAAATTGCTTATGTCAAATTAAAACAAGGAACAATCGACCTTTTTCCAGTTAGTTAAAAATATGAATAAAAAATTAAAGTTTATTTTAAAAAAACACTCTGGAAGAAATAATCAAGGAAAAATTACCGTTCGTCATCAAGGAGGACGACAAAAACGATATTATCGAGTAATAGATTTTGAGCGTGATAAACATAATATAAAAGGAAAAGTGATCAGTATTGAATACGATCCTAATCGGACAACAAAAATTGCTTTAGTAAGATATGAAGATGGCGAAAAAAGATATATTTTGTCACCAGAAGGTTTAAAAATTGGCGATGAGGTAATTGCTGGAGTGGATGTGGAAATTAAGATCGGCAATGCCCTACCTCTCAGAAATATTCCTATCGGCGTCAATGTTCATAATATTGAATTGTTTCCAGGAAAAGGAGGGCAAATAGTTCGTTCAGCCGGAGCGTTTGCCACTGTTGTTGGTAAAGATGATGCCTACGTTCATCTTAAGCTTCCCTCAGGAGAGAAACGAAAAGTTTTTTTGAATTGTTATGCTACTATCGGGCAATTAAGTAACGTTGATCATAAGGAAGAAATTATTGGTAAAGCAGGGAGAAAAAGATTAATGGGCATAAGACCAACGATTAGAGGGACAGCTCAAAATCCTCGCAGTCATCCTCATGGCGGCGGTGAGGGAAGAGTTGGCGAAGGTATGCATCCAAAAACCCCTTGGGGTAAGCCCGCTCGAGGTAAAAAAACAAGAAAAAAGAATAAATATAGTGATAAATTTATTATTGAAAAAAGAAAATAAATTATGGAATCAACTACTGTGATAAAAAATGTGAGAATTTCACCAAAAAAGATAAGATTTCTTTTGCCCCAATTAAGAAAATTAACTCCCCAAAAAGCCTTAGATCATCTTTTTTATACTCCAAAAAAAGGAGCAAAAATTTTATATTCGGCAATAAAAACAGCAATAAATAACGCTAAAATTACTTTAAAAACTGAGGAAAATTTGTTAAAATTTAAAGTTTTAGCTGTTGATGAAGGTTTAAAGCTTAAACGCTATCATCCAGGAGGTCGAGGAACAGTTAAACCTTATAAGAGAAGGTTCTCTCATATAAGAATTGTCTTAGAGAAGAAAGAAGAGGAAAAAGTAAACAATTTAAAAGAAAAGAAAGATAAGTCGAAAAAAAGGGATAAAAAAACACCAAAACCATTATCAGTCAAGAAAACTCAAAAAAACTAATATGGGTCAAAAGGTTCATCCAATCGGCGCAAGATTAGGGATAATTTATAATTGGCAATCTCGTTGGTTTTTTTCGGATAAAAAGCGTTATCGTTCATCATTGATTTTTGATATTCGATTAAGAGATTTGTTAATGAAAAAATTGAGTTATGCCGCGGTTACCGGCGTAGAAATAGAAAGAGCGATAAACAAAATTAGTGTTATTATTTATTCTGTCAAACCGGGATTGATTATTGGTCAAGGAGGAAAAAAATTGGAAGGTGTCAAAAAAACAATCGAAAGCGTTTTTTATGAAGAAGGAAAAAAAGATAAAGAGATTAAATTAGATTTGAGAATTGAACCGGTGAAAAAACCTTATCTTAATGCCTACTATGTTGCTACCAACATTGCTGAAAAATTAATAAGAAATTTTCCTCATCGAGCGGTGGTGCATAATGCGATGGAGCGAGTGATAGAATCAGGAGCTAACGGAGTGAAGATTCAGTTAGGAGGAAGAATTGCTGGCGCAGAAATTTCTCGTCGGGAAAAATATTTTCAAGGGACAGTACCGACTTCAACCTTAAGAGAACAAATAGATTATGCCAGTGTTCCGGCTTTGACTAAATCGGGATATGTTGGGATAAAAGTTTGGATTAGTAAAAAATAAAATGCTAGCACCAAAAAGACAAAAGTTCCGAAGACAATTTCGAGGCAGTTGGCGAAAAATTGCCATTAAAGGTAATGAATTGAATTTTGGTCGATATGGATTGGTTAGTGTTAATAGTGGTTGGATTAAAGATCGACAAATAGAGGCAGCGAGATTAATCTTAGCTCGAGCAACAAGAAAAAATGGTAAATATTGGATAAGAATTTTTCCTGATAAGCCCTATACACAGAAACCGGAAGGAGTGACGATGGGGGCAGGAAAAGGAGAAGTCGTCAGTTATGTTTGTCCAGTTTCTTCGGGGAGAATTTTATTTGAGCTAGATGGTGTTGATCGAAATATTGCTATTAAAATTTTTAAAGATATTAGCAGTAAACTTTCTGTTAGAACAATGTTTATTGAAAAAGATTTATGAAAAAAGTGATTCAATTATTAAAACAAAAGAAAGTTGAAGAATTAGAGAAAGAAATTAACAAACAAAGAGAGTTAATTAGTCGGTTGATGCTTGAAGAAAAAGTTAAGGCATCAAAAGATACGAATCAAGTGGTTAAGGCAAGAAAAAAGTTAGCCCAGATGCTGACTGTTTTAAAAGAGAAGAAACTTGAACAAAAAATTATTAATGAGTTAAAAACAAAATAATATTTTATGAAAAAAAAATTAGCGGGTGAGGTTATGTCTACCAAAATGCAAAAAA
Organism: Candidatus Roizmanbacteria bacterium; assembly: GCA_037441985.1. Classification (GTDB taxonomy): domain Bacteria; phylum Patescibacteriota; class Microgenomatia; order UBA1406; family GWC2-37-13; genus JBBILO01. The sequence continues at coordinate 24,815 of JBBIRE010000002.1, read as the reverse complement.
CGGTTGTTGTTAAGGTGGAAAGACGATTTTCTCATCCAAAATATAAAAAAGTGATTAAGAGGCATAAGAAATATAAAGCCCACAATGAGCAATTTAATTTAAATGTTGGCGATAAAGTATTAATTGAAGAAACAAAGCCGATTTCGAAAGATAAAAAATTTATCGTTATTAAAAAATTAAGTTAAAAATAAGTTATGTTACAATTAAGATCGATATTAAATATTGCTGATAACACCGGTGGTAAAACTTGTTATTTAATTGGTATTCCAGGCCGTGGTAATAAAAAAAAAGCCGGCATTGGTGATGTCATCAACGTGGTTATTAAAGAAGCCATACCCGAAGGAATGGTAAAAAAAGGAGAGAAATGTCAGGCGGTGATTGTCCGAACAAAAAAAGAGAAAAGAAGAAGCGATGGAAGTTATATTCGTTTCGATGATAATGCTTGCATAATTTTAGCCAGTAAGATGAGTAAAGAGCCAAAAGGGACAAGAGTTTTTGGTCCAATTGCTAAAGAGATTAAAGATTTAGGTTTTTTAAAAATTGCTAGCTTAGCTGAAGAAATGTATTAGTTTTTTTAACTATGAAAATCAAAAAGGGTGATTTAGTGAGAGTTGTCTATGGGAAAGATAAAGGAAGAGAGGGAAAGGTTGAGAAAATTTATCGCAAAAAAAATCAAGTGTTAATCCCGGGAATCAATCTTTACAAAAGACATGTTAAAAAAAATGAAAAAATGCCTCAAGGCGGGGTTATTTCTATTCCAAGACCTTTAGACGCATCAAAAGTAATGATTATCTGTAAAAGTTGTAAAAAATTAACTCGCGTTGGTTATCAAGTTAAAAGGGGTAAAAAAATAAGAATTTGTAAAAAATGTGGTAGTCAATTATAGAGTTTTTAGCTGAATATGGATATTAAAGAATTTTATTTTCAACAAGTGAGACCAAATTTACAAAAAAAATTGGGATTAACCAATCCAATGGCGGTGCCTATGGTTAAGAAAATTGTTGTTAATGTTGGTGCCGGTGAAACTGTTACCAATAAGAATGTTTTAAATAATATTACCGAACAGATAGCTTTAATTACCGGTCAAAAACCAATTATTACTAAAGCAAGAAAAGCAGTTTCTGCTTTCAAAATAAGAAAAGGTTTCCCAATTGGGGTTAAGGTAACTTTGCGGGGTAAAAAAATGTATGATTTTCTTGAAAAGATAATTAAAATTATTTTGCCAAGAATTAGAGACTTTCATGGGGTTGATATCAAATCGATTGATAAAAGTGGTAATTTAAATCTTGGTTTTCGCGAACAAACAATTTTTCCTGAAATTGAATTTGATAAAATTGATAAAATTAGAGGTTTGCAAGTAACCATTGTTACAAATTGCCGGAATCAGGATGAGGGACTGGCTTTATTTAAAGAATTAGGAATTCCCTTTAAAAAATAATTATGGCGAAAAAATCAGATGAAGTTAAAGTCTTAAAAAAAGTTAAATTTGCCGTGAGAAAACGCAATCGCTGTCCTTTTTGCGGTCGAAGTCGAGGTTATATCAGATTTTTTGGGATGTGTCGGATTTGTTTTCGGGAAAAAGCTTTAAAGGGTGAAGTTCCTGGTGTGAAAAAATTATCTTGGTAAGTTTTAAAAATGATATGTCAAGATCGCTAAAAAAAGGCCCATATATTGATAAAAAACTTTTAAAAAAAGTATTAAAACAAAAAGAAACTAAAGATCGCAGTCCAATAAAAACTTGGGCTAGGGATAGTCAGATACCACCTGAGTTTGTTGGCCATAGAATAGCCGTTCACAACGGAAGAAAATTCATCGAAGTTTATGTTACCGAGGCGATGATTGGTCATCGATTAGGAGAGTTTTCCCCGACAAGGACTTTTAGAAGTCATGGAAAGGTGACGAAAAAGATTGTTTCTCCAACATAAATTATTTTTAATCAATATGAATAATTTATTTATAGACTTAATCATTAGAATCAAAAATGGTTATTTAGCAAGAAAAGAGATAGTTAATGCCTCATTTTCAAAAATGAATCTTGCAATATTGCAAAAATTAAAAGAATTTGATTTTGTTAAAGATTTCAAGGTTAAAGAGGGAAAAAATAAGAAACATATTGAGATTAATTTAAATTATAGCAACGAGGAAAATTTCTTTACCGACATAAAGATTCATTCAAAGCCTGGAAGAAGGTGGTATGTCTCTTATAAGGAGTTAAAGCCGGTAATGGGAGGAATGGGGATATCAATTTTATCAACTTCTAAGGGCATTTTAACCGATAAAGAATCGAAAAAATTAAAGATTGGTGGTGAGTTATTATTTTCAATTTGGTAATTTATGTCAAAAATCGGCCAACAACCAATTTTAATCGACCAAGCAGTTTCAGTGAATGTTAATGAGAAAAAAATTAAGATAAAAGGCAGTTTTGGTGAAAAAGAAATATCTTTACCTGATGGTTTAAAAGCAGTTTTAAAAGATAATTATTTAATCATAAAGAGAAATAAAGAAGAGAAAAAAATAAAGGCTTTACATGGTTTGTATCGTCAATTAATTGCTAATTTTATCAAAGGAGTCGTTAAGCCATGGGAGAAGCGCTTAGAGATTGTTGGTACCGGTTATAATGCTAAATTACAGGGAGAAGATTTAGTTTTGAAATTAGGCTATTCTCATTCAGTAATTTATAAAAAACGAGAAGGAATAAAATTTGAAGTTATTGGTAACAATCAAATCGCTGTTTCAGGGAGTGATAAACAGCTAGTTGGAGAAGTCGCCAATCAAATAAGAAATCTAAAAAGACCTGATGCTTATAAAGGCAAAGGAATTCGCTATTTAGGGCAAAAAATTAAACTTAAACCAGGAAAGAAAGCGAAAGGTGGTTTAGCTTCAGGAGTTAAATAATTAAAAAAGAAAATATATGAGAAAAATCTTTACTTTTGATAAAAAATTAAGAAGAAAAAGAAAAATTAGTTTTAAAATAAAAGGAACAAAGTTGCGACCCAAGATTTCAGTTTTTCGTTCAAGTAAACATATTTATTGTCAAGCAATTGACGATGAGAATAAAAAGACGATTGCCTCTTTTTCAAGTTTAGTTTTAAAAAAGACGATAAAGGAAAAATTATCAAAAACCCAGCAAGCAGAATTAGTTGGGGCTGAGTTAGCAAAAATATTAAAAGAAAAAAAAATTACTCAAGGCGTTTTTGATCGAGGCAGTTATCAATTTCATGGTCGAGTTAAGACTTTATGTGAGGCTTTGAGAAAAGGAGGAATTAATATATGAAAAAAAACACCACTGAAGAAAATTTGACAGAAAAACTTTTATTAATAAGAAGAGTTTCAAAAAAAATTCCTGGCGGAAACTATATTTCATTTTCTGCTCTAGTGGCTGTTGGTGATCGCAATGGTCAAGTAGGTATCGGTTTGGGAAGAGCCTTAGAAGTACCGCCAGCGATCAAAAAAGCAGTTAATTACGCGAAAAAACATATGATTAAAGTTCCTATTTATAAAAAAACCCTTCCTCACGAAATTAAAGGGAAATATAAAGCGGCAAAAATTTATTTAAAACCAGCTCCTGAGGGCACCGGTTTAAAAGTTGGGAGCGTTCTTCGGGTAATTTTAGAATTAGCGGGTATTGAAAATGCTTCTGGCAAAATTATTGGTTCAAGAAATCAGATTGTTAATAGTTATGCAACGATTAATTTATTAAAAAAATTAAAGGTTAGAAAAAATGAATAATTTACTTTCTAATGTACTTAAATTAGTACAAAAAAGAAAAAAAAGAGTGGGGCGTGGTTTAGGATCAGGTCGTGGAGCTAAATCTGGTAGGGGAACTACTCGTCATCAAAAAGCAAGAGAATCAATTCCTTTAAGTTTTGAAGGAGGGCAGGGAAGAATTGTCAAACGCTTTCCGCTTCTTCGAGGAAAGGGAAAAAATAAACCCAAAAAAAAGAGAGTCTTTTTAATTAATCTTTCAGAATTAAATCAATTTTCCGAGGAAGAAGTTGTTGATATTAATGGTTTAATCAAAAAGAAAATTGTTCCTAAAGAAACAAAAGAAAATGAAGTTAAAATTTTAGCTAATGGCAAAATAAAAAAGAAGTTGATTATCCGTCTCCCATTATCAAAAAAAGCTCAACAAGAAATTGAAAAGTTAGGTGGGAAGGTAGAAAAATGAAAGAAATTAAAGAAAAAATTAATCTTTTATTAACTGATAGAACTTTAAGGAAAAAAGTTTATTTTACTTTCGTCATTTTTTTTATTTTTCGGCTTTTTGCTTTTATGCCGGTGCCAGTGATTGATTTAGTGAAGTTAAAATTATTATTCAGCCAAAGTCAGTTTTTATCTCTTCTTAATATTTTTTCTGGTGGAACATTAATTAATTTTTCAGTTATGGCTTTAGGTCTTAATCCATATATTAATGCTTCAATTATCTTGCAGTTAATGACAGTCATTTTTCCATCGTTAGAACAATTGAGTAAAGAAGGAGAATATGGACGATTTAAGATCAATCAATATACTCGGTTGTTAACTTTACCTTTAGCCATAGTTCAAGCAATCGGAATTTATGTTCTTCTTAATAATCAAAAAATTATTGCTCAACTTTCAGCGATTGAATTTATCTCATTCATTGCCACGATTGTTGCGGGTACTTTTATTCTTATTTGGTTTGGCGAATTAATTTCAGAATATGGTTTGGGAAATGGGATTTCATTATTAATATTTGCTGGGATTGTCGGTCGGCTGCCGGTTTTATTCTTTCAGACTTCAAAAGTGGTTACCATGGAAAATTTTTTTAGCCTAATTATTTTTTTAATTTTGGCTCTTTTTGTTATTGGCAGCGTTGTTTTTGTTAATGAAGCCGTCAGAAGAATCCCGGTTTATTATGCCAAAAGAATTCATGGAAATAGAATGTATCAAGCGCAAAGTAATTATTTACCCTTAAAGTTAAATCAAGCCGGTGTTATTCCGATCATTTTTGCCGTCTCCTTTGTCCTTTTTCCTCAATTGATCGGTAATTTTTTCCAGTATTCAAAAGTGATATGGTTATCATCTTTTTCGAGATTTTTAATTTATCTTTTTAATCCCAGTGGTTTATTTTATAATATAATCTATTTTCTATTAGTTGTCGGTTTTACTTTTTTTTATACAGTGATTATCTTTAATCCCAAAAAAATTGCTGAAGAAATTCAGAAGTATGGTGGTTTTATTCCTGGCATTAGACCGGGATCGGCAACAAAAGAATATTTAGAAAAGGTTTTATATCGGATTACAACGGTTGGGGCAATTTTTTTAGGACTGATAGCCATTCTGCCGGTTATCATTTCAAAAATTACCAATTTAGAAAATTTAGTTATTGGCGGCACCGGTGTGTTGATTGTCGTTTCGGTTATCTTAGAAACATTTAAGATGATTGAAGGTCAGTTAGCGATGAAAAGTTATGATAAGTTTTTAAAATAAATATGGCTAAAAAAGGCTCACGGATTTTAATTGGTTTGGTTTGTTCCCAATGTAAAAGACAAAACTATATCACCGCTAAAAATAAAGTTAATCAACCACAGACATTAAAAATTAAAAAATATTGCTCTCTTTGTCGAAAAAGGACAGAGCATCGGGAGACAAAAAAACTAGATTAATTATGAAATTAGTTATTTTAGGTATCCAAGGTTCAGGAAAGTCAACTCAAGGAAACCTGTTATCAAAACAACTCAATCTTCCTTACCTTTCAACCGGTCATATTTTTCGACAAATATCAAAAGAAAAAACACGCTTGGGAAGATACATTAAAGAAACGATTAACGCCGGTCTATTGGTTCCTGATGAGAAAACGGTAAAAATTGTTAACGAATATCTATCGCGTCCTGAATATAAAAATGGCTATATTCTAGATGGTTTTCCGCGAACATTAAAACAAGCAAGACTTTTTAAAAACAACGTTGATAAAATCATCTATCTTGATGTTCCAGAAAAAGAGGCTTTATGGAGATTGGCTTATCGAAATGACAATACCAGAGAGGATGAGACGTTGATAGCGATAAAAAAAAGAATTAATTTGTTTTATAAATTTACTTTGCCGGTAGTTGACTATTACAAGAAAAAGAAGAAGTTAATCGAAATTGATGGAACAAAATCGATCAAAGAGGTGAATTTGGAAATTTTAAAAAATTTAGGCAGACAGATAAAACAAGATAAAATCATTGTTTGGAAACAAGAAAAGCAAATTATTATCGCTTTCGTTGGTTTGCCAGGAGCTGGAAAAACAGAGGCGGCACTGTATTTTAAGAATAAAGGCTTGCCAGTGATTTCTTTCGGGAAAATTATTAACGAGTATATCGAAAAACACAATTTATCTCATAGCATAGAAAATCATAAAAAAATTGCCTTAGAATTTAGAAAAAAATATGGAGATGAAGCTCTGGCAATATTAAATGAAAACAAGATTAGGAAGGCGTTGCAAAAAGACAAATTTGTTATTATTGATGGTTTAAGATCTTTTAAGGAATATCTTTATTTAAAAGAAAAATTTCCCAAAGCAAAAATAAAAATAATTGCCATTTATGCTGATAAAGATATTCGATGGGCCAGAATCAGTAAAAGAAAGGATCGGTCACATTTAGCCGGTGAAGAAAGAGATTTACATGAGCTTTTAAATCTCAATATGGCGCCAACAATCGCCTTTTGTGATTATCTTATCAAAAATAATTTTACGAAAGATGAGTTTTTTGATAAGTTGGAAGAAGTTTATCGGATTATTTATTTTTCTGGAAATGATTAGAAATAAAACGAGGGAAGAAATAAAAATAATGGTTGAGGCTGGAAAAAAACTGAGAAAGGTGGTTAATAAATTAAAAAAAGTACTAAAGTCTGGGATTACTACGAATGAAATTAATAAAAAAGCAGAAGAATTAATTTTAAAAGAAGGAGGGTACCCTTCGTTTAAGCGAGTGAAAAATTATTGTTGGGCGATTTGCACCCCAATAAATGAGCAAATAGTTCACACCCCGCCTTCTTCAAGAAAACTAATAAAAGGCGATTTATTAACAGTAGATATTGGTTTAGAGTATAAAGGGTATAATGTTGATTATGCCACAAGTTGTCTCATTGAAAAAAAAGATAAGAAAATCGAACATTTTTTAAGAGTGGGCAGATTGGCTTTAAAAAAGGCGATTGAAAAAGCAATTATTGGGAATTATTTGGGCCATATTTCCCAAGCAATAGAAGAAGAATTAAAGAAAAATCATTATTTTGTCAATCGGTATTTAGTTGGGCATGGAATTGGAAAAGAACTTCACGAAGAGCCATTAGTGCCAGGATTTTTGGATAAGCCAATTAATCAAACACTTAAATTAACTGAAGGCTTAGCCTTAGCCATTGAGGTTATTTATGCGATGGGAAGCGATCAAATTGCTTATGAGAAAAATAATTCTTGGTCAATTGTTACCAAAGATAAGAGTTTATCGGCGTGTTTTGAAACAACGATTATTATTACTAAAAAAGAGCCATTAATATTAGTTTAAATATGATATAATTTTAGGTTATGGAAGGAAAGAAAGAAAAAGTCTTTTATCTTGAAGGAGAGATAATTGAAAATCTACCGAACACAATGTTTAAAGTAAAAATCAATAATTCAGAAAAAGTAATTTTATGCTATCTTTCAGGAAAAATGAGGAGAAATTTTATTAAGATTTTACCTGGAGATAAAGTTAAAGTAGAGATGTCGCCTTATGATCTGGAAAGAGGAAGGATAATTTACCGTTTATAATTTAACGAACAAAATTTATATTAACTATGCATGTCCAGTCATCAATTAAAAAAATTTGCCCAAAATGTAAACGAGTTAAAAGAAAAGGGAAACTTTATATTATTTGTTCAAACCCAAAACACAAACAAAGGCAGGGATAAAATATATGGCAAGAATCGTTGGAGTGACATTACCAGATAATAAAAAAATTGAGTACAGTTTGACATTAATTTATGGTATTGGTTTCTCATTAGCTAAGAAAATCCTTAATGAAGCGCAAGTTGATCCAGAAAAAAGAACTAAAGATTTAACCGAAGAAGAATTAAAAAAAATTACGACAATTATAGAAAAAAATTATCTTGTTGAAGGAGAACTAAGAGAAAAAATTAATGCCGATATTCAAAATTTGAAAACATTGGGGACATATCGAGGATTAAGACATATAAGAAATTTACCCGTTCGTGGTCAAAGAACAAGATCAAATGCTAGAACAAAAAGAGGGAAAAGAAAAACTGTCGGAGCGCTAAAGAAAGAAGTTTGGGCAAAAATAGAACAAAATAAAGGAGTTAAAAGTCAAGAAAGTAAATAATTAATTTATGAAAAATAAAAAAAGAAAAAAGGTGGAAAAAAATTTAAAAAAAGGAAGAATATATTTAGTGGCAACTTTTAACAACACGATCATTACGGTAACCGATGAAAAAGGACAACCGGCTTTGGTTGGCTCAACTGGAATGTTTGGATTTTCAGGAACAAGAAAATCAACTCCATATGCGGCGATGGTAGTGGCGGAGGCGATTTTGAAAAAAGCAATTAATAATTTTCAGCTTCAAGCGGTTGATGTTTATGTCAAAGGAATAGGTCCAGGGCGAGAATCAGCCCTTAAGGTCATTAGAAGTTTAAATCTTGATATTGGGCGAATTATTGACATTACCCCTATTCCTCATAATGGGGTAAGGCCACCAAAAATTAGGCGAGTTTAACTATATGAGATACTTAGAAGCTAAAGTAAAGATGGCAAGAAGATTAGGCGTTGATTTGGGGTGGAAGACTCCAGGATCAAAGGCACATATGCGGTTATTAAAAAAATTAAATATACCGCCAGGACAACATGGATTGAAGAGAAAAAAAATAACCGAATACGGTCTTCAATTAAAAGAAAAACAAAAGTTGAGATTTTTGTTTAATATTACTAATAAGCAACTAAAGAAATATTTTCAACAGGCATCTAAAAAGAAAGGCAATACCGCCTTATATTTAACCCGTTTTCTGCAGATGAGATTAGATAATGTTGTTTATCGATTGGGATTCGCGCCAACGATTACTTTTGCCAGACAATTAGTTAGTCATCGACACATTAAAGTTAATGATAAGATTTGTTCAATTCCTTCATATCCGGTGAAAATTAATGATGTCATTAGTTTTTCTAACGAAAAAATATTAAAAAATCCTGTTATCTCTAAATTATTAGAAAATAAAGATTTGATCATCCCTTCATGGCTCCAAAGGAAGGGTAACCAGGGAAAGGTAGTTTCCGAACCGGATTTAAAAGAAATAGAAAATTTAATTAATTTAAGGCTTGTGATTGAATTTTTTTCACGGTAATTTAATTAATTTAAAAGTTAATATATTTTTAGTATGATTAAACCAAATTTTATCACCAAAGAAGAAAAAGTAACCGATTATTATGCCCGGTTTATTTTTGAACCATTACCAATAAGTTTTGGCCATAGTTTAGGCAATATTCTTCGAAGAACTCTTCTCTCATCAATAAAAGGAGCAGCGATTACTGATGTAAAATTTTCTCAAGCAACTCATATTTTTACGACCATTAAAGGAATAAAAGAATCAATTTTAGAAATTATTTTAAATTTGAAACAACTTCGTTTTAAAACGGTTGGAGAAGGTCCTTTCAAAATTTATTTTGAAAATAAAAAAAGAGGAAAGATTTATGGAAAAGATATCACAGGAGAATTAGAAATTGTTAATAAAGATCTTTATCTTTTTGAGATCACCGATGATAAAGTTGATTTTCAATTTGAGGCGATTGTAAAATTAGGTTATGGCTTTTCTGATGCTGAATTAAGAGAAGAAAAAGAAAGTCAGTATATTGCTGTTGACGCTTTTTTCTCACCAATCAAAAAAGTAAACTTCCGCGTTGAGCCGACAAGAATTGGAAAAAGAGATGATTATGAGAGATTGATTTTAGAAATTTGGAGTGATGGCACTAAAAATCCTAAAGAGGCCTTGATTGAAGTTTGTCAAGGATTAAGTAAATATTTTAGTCACTTTTTTTCATTAAAATCTCTAGAAGAAGAAAAAAACAAGATGACTCAACAAGATGAAGAAGATCAAAAAAAAATAAAAGATTTAGAAAATGTGATTATTGATGAGTTAAATTTTCCTTCAAGGGTAATTAATGCTCTTCTTAAAGAAAATATTGAGACAGTTGCCGATTTAATTAAAGCCGGAAGGAAAAAAATTGAATCTACCAAAGGAGTCGGAACCAAGTCCCTAAAATTAATTGATTTGGAGTTAAAAAAGATTGGAGTTGAATTAAAATAATTTTTTTAATATGAAACATCGAGTAAAGAAAATTAAATTTAGGAAGGGTAGAGATGCCAATAAAATGTTGGTTAAAAAGTTAATAATAAATTTTGTAAAAAAAGGAAAGATAAAGACAACAATTAAAAAGGGAAAAGTTTTAAGATCAGTAGTTGATAGATTAATTAATTTAGCTAAAGAAAATAAAAAACATTTGGTTTTAAAATATATTAATAATAAAAAAATAACAGAATTTCTTATCAATAAAGTTGCCCCAGTTTTTTCAGAGAGAAAAACAGGTTTTACTAGCGTAAAGAAAATAGGCAAAAGATTGTCCGACGGTTCGGAAATGGTTATTTTATCTTGGGTGAAACCAGTAGTTATTAGTAAGAAAGATAAGAATGAAAAAAAATAAACTTAAACCAACAAAACAAACAAATCAGTCAAAAAAGAGTGAGGAGAGTAAATGGTATCTTATTGATTTAGACGGAAAAATCCTCGGTCGGGTGATATCATTGATTACTAAATATTTAATTGGTAAAGAAAAGCCAACTTATAGTTATCATTTTGATGACGGTAATTATGTTGTTGCTATCAATGCAAAAAGAATAAAAATTTCCGGTAAAAAGAATGCTCAAAAAATTTACACTTATTATTCTGGGTATCCGTCAGGATTAAAAAAGCTGACTTTCAATCAATTAATAAATAAAAATTCAAAAGAATTAATTAGACACGCAGTTTCTGGAATGTTACCTAAAAATAAACATCGAAAAGAAAGATTAAAAAGACTTTTTATATTTGAAGATGAAAAACATCCATTTTTAGACAAAAAGTTAATAAAAATTTAAATTTAAGTTATGAAAAATGAAAAAAAAGAAATAAAATATTATGAAGCAGTTGGAAGAAGAAAAGAAGCAACCGCTAGAGTGAGACTTTATATTGAAACTAGAGAAAAAGGGAAGATTAAATTAAGGGATCTTGAAATTAAAAAGGGAGAGATATATATTAATTTTCGACCCCTGGACAAATTTTTTCCAAATAAAGATCAACAACTAAGAATTTTATACCCATTAGCAATCACCGACCAAAAAGAGAGATTTGCGATTTCAATTCTAGTAAAAGGGGGAGGTAAAGAAGGTCAATTAGGGGCGATAATTCATGGGATATCAAGAGCCCTGATTTCGGTTGACGATAGCTTTAAGGAAGTATTGAGAAAAAATGGGTTATTAACAAGAGATTCAAGAGAAAAAGAAAGAAGAAAGGTTGGGACCGGAGGTAAGGCGCGTAGAAAAAAACAATCGCCAAAGAGATAAACTATATTTATGAGACTTTCTTTAATTATTGTTTCTTACAATACTAAAACCATTTTAGAAAAGAACCTTTTTTTATTAAAGTCAAATTTTGAAAAATATCCAATCGATTACGAAATCATTGTTATCGATAACAACTCTAACGACGGAACAAAATTAATGTTAAAAAAAATAAAAAAGAGTTGGCCTAATTTAAAGACGATTTTTTTATCTCAAAACATTGGTTTTGGTAGAGCAAATAATCTAGGAATCAATAAGTCAATAGGTCAATATCTTCTTTTTTTAAATTCTGATGTTTTTATTTATGATCTTAACTTTAACGATTTAATTAATTTTTTGGAATTAAAAAAAGATGTTGGGGCTTTAACGGTAAAAATTTTATTAAATAAAGAGGCGATTGATATGGCTTCTCATAGAGGGATGCCCACAATTTGGAATTCATTTTGTTATTTTTTTGGCTTGGAAAAAATTTTTAAAAAAGTTCCAATATTTAATCGTATTTTTGGCCGATACCACTTAGTTTTTTTACCGTTATCTGAAATTCATGAAGTGGAAGTGATTTCAGGAGCTTTTTTTTTAACGAGAACAAAGTTAATAAAAGAAATAGGTGGTTTTGACAAGGATTATTTTGCTTATGGCGAAGACGTTGAGTTGTGTTATCAAATAAGAAAAAGAAATATGAAAATAATCTATTATCCATTATGGGAAGTTTTTCATCTAAAGTCAATTTCAGGATTAAAAATAAAAAAGAATCATCAGGTTAAAGAGGAAACAAAAAGACATTTCTATGAGGCAATGAAAATATTTTATCAGAAACATTATTCAAGAAAATATCCTTTTTTTATTAATAGCTTTATTGACACCAGTATTGATATATTATCAAAAATTAGATAAGTATGGTAAAAATTGGGATTGATGCGAGATTGATTTTTCAGACCGGCGTCGGTACCTATTTAAGAAATTTGATTTTTTATTTGCAGGAATTAGCCGATAAAAATATTTATTTTTATATTTATCTATTAAAAAAAGACTATCACCAAGTAAAGATTAAAAATAAAAACTTCATCAAAATTGCCACTAACTCTTATTGGCATAGTTTTTCTGAGCAACTTTTTTTTGCCCGACAGTTATTGGCTGATCAATTAGATTTAATGCATTTTACTTATTTTAGCTATCCAATCGCCTATAAAAAACCTTTTATTGTCACCATTCATGATTTAACCCCACTCAAACAAAAAACAGGTCGAGCAACGACCCAACCATATATATTTTATTGGCTCAAACATCAGGCATACGAACTTGTTCTTAAAAATCAGATTTTTAATTCCAAAAAAATTATTACTCCAACAAGAACTATTAAGAATGAACTTATTAACATTTTTGGCAAAAGATTAACAAATAAAATTTTCCCTATTTACGAAGGAGTGAGTTATGAGTTTTTAAATAATAAAGAAAATCAAAAATTAAAAAAAGATTTCCCCTTTCCATTTTTTATCTATATCGGTAATTTTTATCCACATAAAAATTTGGAAAGATTAATAACCGCTTTTAAAATGTTAAAAAATATAGAACAAAAATTAATTTTTATAGGCCCTGACGATTACTTTAAGCAAATATTGTTTAAAAAAATTATTGAACAAAAATTATCAGAAAAAATTACTTTTTTTAAGCCAGATTCAATTAGAGATTTAATTTTTTTCTACAAAAATGCTATGGCCTTAATCAATCCCTCGATATCAGAAGGATTTGGTTTACCATTAGTCGAAGCTAGTTATTTTAATTGTCCAATAATTGCTTCAGACATACCGGTGTTTAAAGAGATATTAGAAGATAGTTATTTTGCTTTTAATCCGTATAGCTCACTATCGATAAAACAGACGATTGTTGATTTTTTGACAAAAAAAAGAAAGTTAAATTTAAAAAAAATTATTCAAAAGTTTAGCTTTAAAAGAATGGTTGATGAAACTTACAATCTTTATCGGGAAGCCCTTAGTTAAAATCATAAAAAACTTATGAAAATAGCGATTGTTTATGATTGGGTTGATAAATGGGGAGGAGTTGAACGAGTCCTTTTAAATTTTTTTGAAATCTTTCCTCGTGCAGATTTTTACACCTCTTACTTCAATAAAGAAAAAGCCCAATGGGCAAGAAATTTTAAAATTAATACAACTTTTATTCAAAAAATGCCGAATTTGATAAAAAATAATCGTTTTTTATCTTTAATATTTTATCCAATAGCTTTTGAGAGCTTAGATTTTAAAAACTATCACCTAGTGATATCAATCACCTCTTCTTTTTCAAAAGGAATCATTACTCAACCAAAAACAAGGCACATTGTTTATCTTTTGACGCCAACACGGTTTTTGTGGGTGATGCCGGAAGTTTATGGATTAAATGGTTTGAAGAAAAGATTGATTTCTCCATACATTAAATACCTTAAACAATGGGATTTTGTTGCCGCTCAAAGAGCTGATGAGGTATATTCGATATCAAAAACGGTTGCGAAAAGGTGTTCCCGTTATTACAAACGAAATTCAAAAGTTATCTATCCCCCCTTTGATTATTATTATTGGGAAAGTAAAAAAGAAGAGTTAGAGAAAAATTATTTCACTGTAAAGAAAAAGTTTACCGATATTGGAAGCAATTATTTTCTTATCGTTTCACGGTTAGAATCTTATAAAAAAATTGATTTACCGATTCAAGTTTTTAACCAATTAAATCAAAAATTGGTTATTGTCGGAGAAGGAACAAAAAAAAACTACTTGAGAAAACTAGCCAAAAAGGATATTTATTTTTTTAGTAATATTTCAGATATGGAATTAGTTTATCTTTATCTTAAAGCTCAAGCAACCATTATTCCTCAGGAGGAGGATTTTGGTTATGTGGCTCTTGAATCGCAATATTTTAATTGTCCGGTAATTGGGCATAAAATTGGAGGCAGCAGTGAAACCGTTAGCGATGGAGTCGGGGGAGTTTTGTTTGAGAAACAAACAGAAGAGAATCTTTTATTAGCGATTGAAAGGTTTCATAAATTAAAGTACAATTTAAAAAATAAACTATTTATTAATAAAAATAAAGTTTTAAGGAAATTTAAAAAGGAAAAATTTATTAATTTTTTTAAAAGGTTAATATGAAAGCAATAATTTTCGCTGGTGGGGCGGGAACGAGATTATGGCCTCTCTCTCGAAGAAAATCTCCAAAACAATTTGAAAAAATTATTGGTGATAAATCTACTTTACAATTATCAGTAGAAAGGCTATACCCTGATTTTAAACCAAGAGATATTTATGTTTCGACCAATATTGCCTACAAAAAAATAATTGAAGAGCAATTGCCTTCTATCCATAAAGAAAATATTATTTATGAGCCTGAGAAAAAAGATGTTGGACCGGCAATCGCTTTGGTTTCGGGGATTCTTTCCCGTTTATCACCCTATGAACCGATTGTTATTTTATGGAGCGATCATTTGATTAAAAGAAATGATTTATTTAAAAAAATTTTAAAGACCGCCGTAAAATTTTTAGAAAAAGATAAAAATAAAATAATCTTTATTAGCAATAAACCTCGTTTTCCGAGTGTTAATTTAGGATATGTCAAGTATGGAAAAAAATTAAAAACAATTAACAATCTTAATTTTTATCAATTTGAAGGTTTTAAATACAAGCCAGATGAGGAGACAGCTAAAAAATTTTTTGTCAGCGGAGATTATGGCTGGAATTTAGGATATTTTATTACTACGCCTATTTTTATTTATCAAGCGTTTAAACATTTTGCTCCTAATATTTATAATAATACCGAAAAAATTTTACAATTTTATGGAAAAAAGAATTATGACAAAATACTCAAAGAACAATATGGAAAAATAGAAAGTATTAATTTTGATAATGCGATTCTAGAAAATTTGGATAAAAAAGATGCCGTGGTTATTGTTGAGGATATCGGTTGGAGTGATATTGGTGCTTGGGAGTCATTAAAAGAAGCTCTAGAAAATCATCCATATGAGAATGTTATTAGGGGAAAAGTTTATTTAGAGAAGGTAAGAGATAGTTTAATTTATAATTATGAAGACAATAAATTAATTGTTGGGATTGATTTAGATGGCTTAATCTTGGTTAATACAAAAGATGCTTTGTTAATTGCTAAAAAAGCTTCAGTTTCCAAAATAAAAAAATTAGTTGAAAATTTTGAGGGAACAGAACACGAAAAATTAATTTAAAAATATTAAATGAAAGATAGGATTAACAAAAAAAATCATTATTTATTTTTTAAAAGATTAATTGATATCTTTGGTTCAATTTTTTTATTAATTTTATTTTTACCGATAATTATTCTTGTTTCAATTGCGATTAAACTTGATTCTAAGGGACCAATTTTAGCTGATGTTCCGGATAGGTTAGGAAAAAATAAAAAAAAATTCAAGATGTATAAATTTAGATCAATGATTGTTAACGCCCATTATCTTCTTAGGACCGACCCAAAAATGAAATATTTATATGAAGAGTACAAAAAAGGAAGCTATAAATTACGGAATGATCCCCGCGTAACCCGAGTTGGTCGATTTATCCGAAGACATTCTCTTGATGAAATACCCCAGTTAATTAATGTTTTAAAAGGGGAAATGAGTTTAGTTGGCCCAAGAGCATATTATATCGATGAGTATTATGAGCAAATGAGAAAATACCCTCAC
Organism: Candidatus Roizmanbacteria bacterium; assembly: GCA_037441985.1. Classification (GTDB taxonomy): domain Bacteria; phylum Patescibacteriota; class Microgenomatia; order UBA1406; family GWC2-37-13; genus JBBILO01. The sequence continues at coordinate 8,545 of JBBIRE010000002.1, read as the reverse complement.
TGTAAAAAATATTTTGAAAAAGTTTTTCAAGTAAAGCCAGGGATTACCGGCTTATGGCAGGTTTCTGGTCGATCTGATGTTGATTTTGAAAAAAGAGTTCAAATGGATGCTTATTATTCCGATAATCTTTCTTTTTTTTTAGATTTAAAGATAATCTTAAGAACGCCTTGGGTAATGATTACTGGAAAAGGAGCAGTTTAAAGAATTTTTTGTATAATTATTTTTATTACCATTTTTTTAGACACCGATGAAAAAACAGAAAAATTTTTTATCTAAACTAATCTTTTTATCAACAATTTTATTCTTTATTTTTTTATTTATCATTCAGCTTTTTTTATCAATAAAAAAAGAATTTAATAATTTAAAAGTTTCAATTAATATATTAAAGAAAACTTTTAAAAAAAATGATATTGATTTATTAGAAAAGGATTTTAAAAGCTTTAAGAAAGATTATCAAGAATTTCAAAAACAAGCCCAAAGAATTTATTGGTTATCTTTTATTCCCTATGTTGCCGATTTTAAAAATGGTGTTGAGGCAGGTAGTTATTATTTAAAAGCAGGGGAAATCACCCTTGAAGCAATTAAACCATACGCCGATCTAATCGGTTTTAAAAAAAATACCAGTTCTTTTGTTGAAAAATCGGCTGAAGATAGATTAAAAACGGCCATTTTAACCCTTGATAAAGTGCTTTATCGAATTGATGAAATTTCCAAAAATTTAGCTCAGGGAGAAATCTTAATCAATAAGATTGACCCCAATCGTTATCCGGTAAAAATTGGCAATTTGTTGTTAAAAGAGAAAATAGAGAATACTAAAAATGAAATTCTTTCTTTATCTAAACTATTTGTTGATGCCCAACCTTTATTAAAAAATCTTCCTGAAATTTTCGGCGTTAATAGAGAAAAAACCTATTTGATTCTTTTTCAAAATGATAAAGAGTTAAGAGCAACAGGGGGGTTTTTGACTTCATATGCCATATTTAAAATAAAAGATGCAAAAATTACTATCGAAAAATCAGAAGATATTTATGAATTAGATAATAGTATTGCCAATCACCCGTCGGCACCAAAAGAAATCATTAATTATCACCTTGGGGTTAATCGATTTTATATTCGAGACAGCAATCTTTCTCCCGACTTTCCCACGAGCATTAAATTATTTAATAGTTTGTACAACCAAAGCACAAAGAAAGTTGATTATGATGGGGTAATTGCCATCGATACAAAAATACTCGTCGATTTATTAGAAATTTTTGGCGATACAAAGGTTGATGGAATTGTTTTTTCTTCCAGAATTGATTCCCGATGTGATTGTCCTTCAGCAATTTATACTCTTTTTGATATTATCGATAGACCAACTCCATATTTGAGAGAGAACCGAAAAGGAATTTTAGGGAGATTAATGTATGCTCTTTTTTACAAAGCGATTGGTTTTTCACCTTCAAAATATTGGGGAAAACTATTAAATCAGATGATAAAAGATCTTGAGGAAAAACATATTTTAGTTTATTTTTCAGATGAAAAACTACAAAAAGCCATCGAAGCCCTCAATTATGGAGGAAGAATTAGTAATGCCGGTGATGATTATTTGCATATTAATAATGTTAACTTCGCCGGGGCTAAGTCTAATATGTTTGTCTCTGAAGAGATAGAGTCAAAAACAACTTTTGATGGAAAAAAAATAAAGCGAGAATTAGTTATCACCTATAAAAATCCCTATCCTCATTCTGATTGTAATTTAGAGAGAGGCAATCTTTGTCTTAATGCGACTTTACGAAACTGGTTGCGGATTTATGTTCCTCAGGGAGCAAAATTAATTTCTTTTAAAGGGTCAGAAAAGCCAGTTAAAGTTTATAACGATTTAAATAAAACAATTTTTGAAGGCTTTTTGAGAATTACCCCATTGGGAATGTCTAAAGTGATTGTAGAGTACCAGTTACCAGAAAGAATTCTTTCAGAAAATTATCGTTTATTAATTCAGAAACAACCAGGGACAAAAGATCAAAAATTAACAATAAGGATTAATGGTCGAAAGATTTATCAAGGAATTCTAGAAAAAGATAAATGGTTTAAGAATTAGGATTATGGCGCTAATTAAAACGGAGGCGTTTGTTCTTAAAAATGAATCATATTCAGAGAGTGATTATCTGACCACTTTTTTTACCAAAAAACTAGGAAGAATTAAAGTCTTTTCTAAAGGAGTTAAAAAGATCACTAGTCGAAGACTGGCTTATCTTGATACAGGAAATTTTGTCGAGATCATTTTAAGAAGAAAAAACGATTTATTCTATTTAGAAAAAATACAATTAAAATCAGGTTTGATAGCGATTAAAAACAATAAACAAAAAATTCCCTTTCTTTTTTTGTTCTTATTTTCTTTAGATCGTTTACTACCTGAGGCGCAACAAGAAAAAAAAATTTATCTTTTGGCAAAAAAATATATTTCTCATTTGGTTTTTGCAAAAGATGATCATAATTCTTTAAAAAAAATTTCAACAAGTTTTTATAATCAACTCCTCCAGAGTTTAGGTTTTTCAGATAGAGAATTAAATTTAATTGAAATTAAAAAAACCATTGAAGAAATTATTAATGAAAAAATCCCCCTCTTTATTTATAATTAATAGTTAATGCCAGCAATTATGAAAAAAATAGTTGCTTTATTAAAAAGGAGAGGTTTTATTTTTCAAGCAGGAGAGATTTACGGCGGAATTAGTGGCTTTTGGGATTATGGCCCTTTAGGGATTGAGTTGAAAAATAATATTAAAAAACTTTGGTGGAAAACGATGGTTTATCAAAGAGAAGATGTCGTTGGTGTCGATGGCGCAATTATCACTCATCCAAAAGTTTGGGAAGCATCAGGTCATACAGCGGCTTTTGTTGATCCATTAGTTGAATGTCGTCAATGCCACTTTCGGTTCCGAGCCGATAAAATTGACAATAATACCTGTCCTAATTGTGCGGCAAAAGATAGTTTTACTGAGCCAAAAAAATTTAATCTCTTAGTTGAGGCATTGATTGGAACAATTGAACCGAAAGAGAGAGTTTATTTACGAGGAGAGATCACCCAGAGTGTTTTTGTTAATTTCAAGAATATTATTCAAACATCGAGGATGAAAGTTCCCTTTGGGATTGCTCAGATTGGTAAAGCATTTCGCAATGAAATTACCCCAGGAAATTTTACCTATCGGAGTCGAGAATTTGAGCAAATGGAATTAGAATATTTTATAAAAAACGATGAAGAGGAAGGTAAACGATGGTTAAATTATTGGAAAGAAAAAAGATGGGAATGGTATATTAACTTGGGTTTAAACGAAAAAAAATTAAGATTTTATGAGCATAGAGCAAATGAACGAGCTCATTATGCCAAAGCAGCATTTGATATTGAATACGAAGCCCCTTTTGGCTGGTCTGAATTAGAAGGCATTCATCACCGGGGAGATTGGGATCTTTCACGCCACAATCTAAAGTATAAAGATTTATCAACAGGGAAAGAATATATTCCATGGGTAATTGAAACATCTGGTGGGGTTGACCGCGCTTTGTTATTTTTTTTAATTGATAGCTATTATGAAGAAGGAGAAAGAATAATTTTAAGATTAAATAAAAATTTAGCCCCAATTAAAATTGCAGTGTTTCCGCTTTTGGCCAATAAAGAAGCATTAGTCAAGGAAGCAGAAAAAATCTACTTCAATCTAAAGAATAATTTTTATCAAGTCGTCTTCGATGACCGAGGAAATATTGGTAAAAGGTATTATTCACAAGATGAAATCGGAACACCATTCTGTGTCACTGTTGATTACCAAACTTTAAAAGACTCGACGGTCACCGTAAGAGATAGAGACACTACTCGTCAAGAGAGAGTTAAGATTTCAAAATTATTAGATTATTTTAAGAAGCAATTATCTTTAATTTTTTAAAAAAATTCATTATATTTATTATTAAAAGAAAATATCAGTTTAAAAAAATTTATGATAAAAAAAGAAGCAATTTTTTTCTTATTTTTAATGATATTAATTGGCTTGACTTTCTTTTTCAATCAAAAAAATAATAAAAATACAAGTGATAAAAAAAATTTAATTATTCCTACCGAAAATCTTATCCCGACAATAAGCTCTGAAGTTAAAGTTAATTTAGATTATGTTAATAACAAAAGAGAGGTTTTATTAACCATTAACAATATTCCGTCAAGAACAAATGTTATTGAGTATCTTATAACTTATGAGACAGAAGAAGGTAGTTTGCAAGGAGTCAATGGAACAATCGAGGTAAAAGGTAATTCTTTTGAAAAAAAAATAACTTTAGGAACATGTTCATCTGGCACCTGCATTTACCATCAAGTGAAGGGGAAAATAAAATTAGAATTGACCTTTAAAGGTGGTTTTGGTCAAAAATATTTTAGTCGTGAGTATTAATTGGTATTTTTTGTAAGGAGGTGGACAAAATGCCAAATATTAAATCAGCAAAAAAAAAATTGAAAAAAGATATCAAAAAAACCGAAAGAAATAATCAATATAAAAACAAAATTCAATTGTTAATGAAAAAAATCAAAAAAGAAAAAAAAACCACAGAGATTAAAGATTTAATTAAGAAACTTTATTCACTTATCGATAAAGCGGCAAAAAAAAATATTTTTCACAAAAATAAAGCCAATCGATTGAAATCAAATATTACAAAACTAGTTGAGTCTAAAAAATGAAGAAGAAAATAAATTTAGTCTATAAACCAAAAATTGATTTTAAAGAAAAATTTTTTTATTTTGTTTATTACTATCTAAGATATATTTTGGTAATTGTTCAAATTATTATTATTTTCGTTTTTTTTAACAAATTAAGGTACGACCAGGAAATAATAGATTTAGAAGAATCTATTGCCCAAAAAAACGAAATTATTACTATTTCAAAGCCGTTAATTGAACAATTCTTGTATTATTATCGAAAAATAGAGGCGATTGAAAAAATTAATAAAAATCAATATGCTTTAGAAGACCAGTTTCAATACTTATTAAACAATATTCCAAAAGAGATTGTTTTGACTAATTTGGTTTATGAAAAAGATAGTTTTATTTTATCAGGATATTCTTTAGATCCAGAAAGTATTCGTTTATTTTATCTAAAATTAAAAAGAGATAATCGATTTAAGGTGATTAACCTTGCTAATTTGAAAAAAAATATCAATAATTATGATTTTGTGGTTAGTTTAAAAACCTGGCAAAAATGAGTCGTCAATTTGAGCCAAAGAATATTTTCCAAATTTTATTAAAAAAAAATTATCTTTATTTGATTTTATTTTTTCTCATTAGTACTTTTTTTATTTATTTTATTATTTATCCTAATTTAAAGCAACTAATTTTAGCCGGGAGAAAATTGGATGAATTAAGGAATATAAATAAACAATCAGATTTGGCGATAAATAAAATTATTACCATTCAATCCAATATCGAGAGACTAAGAAATGATTTTAATTTTCTTGATAAGCTAATTTTTAAAAAACCGGCGATTAATAACTTTTTGTCTGATATTGAATCAAGCTTGTTAAAAAATAATTTAAAATTAGACAAATTATTTATCAATGATGTTGATTTAATTGGTAAAAGCAATCAAGAAGCGCCTACTTTGGTTATTTTAAAAGGTGAGGCTAGCGGAAGCTTTGGTGATTTTTATCGGTTTATCCAAGAAATACATCGACAAACTCGTTTAAAAGAATTTGAAAAATTTGAGATTGCTAAGGAAAATGAGTCAACAGAGGCCTCAAGTTTAAAAATAAAATTTGAGTTAAAAACTAACTATTTATGATTAATATTGACAGAAAAGAAATATTGATTCTTTCGATAACGATATTTATTACTGTTTTTAGTTGGGTAATTTTTGAATTAGTTAATTTAAAGACCCATTCTGATATCGATAAGAAATACGAGAATATTTTAAACTTGAAAACGGAGATAAATTATCAAATAATTGAGGGATTAAAAAAAGAAAAAAATGATTTACGGTAATCTTTACCAAAAAAAAGATATTAAGATTCCTGTTTGGTTTTCTATTTTATTGTTGATAACAGTGATAGTTTTCTTCAATTTTCTTTTTAAAACTAATTATTTAAAAGTTTCCTCAAGAGCGACAATATATCCCATTCGGCAAATAAAGATTACTAATATTACCAACAATCAAGCAACCATTTTTTGGGAAACAAGTGAAAGAGAAAAAAGCCATCTTATCTTAGGAGAAAATAAAACTCAATTAAATAAAATTTATTTTGATGATCGAGAAGTTCCGTTAGATAGAAAACAACGAATTTTTCATATCGTATTACTTAATAATCTCGAAGCGGAAAAAGAATATTATTTTAAGATTATAACAGAAAAAGGCGTTTATGGAGATCTAGAAGGAAAGCCTTTTTCTTTTAAAACTGCTGACAACAAGGCAAAGATCGTTCTTTCGCCTCCTATCTATGGAAGGATAGTAGATTTAAGAAATCAGGGTTTAACTAATGCTATTGTTCTTTTATACAAAAATAATGATTTACTGGCGATAACTTATACTAAAGAAAAAGGAGATTGGTTAGTGATTTTAAAAAGAGCCAACCAATCTTTTAACAAGAGTGAAATTCTTAAAATTGAAGTTTATTCAGAAGATAAGAAAAAGAGTGTTATTGAAGGGAAAATCAACCAACTTTCTCCGGTAAAAGAAACAATCATTATTGGAAAAAATTATCGTTTTTTAACAGAGGGACAAGTCCTTTCTTTTGAAGGAAATCTTTTAAATGGACGAGATAGCTTTGATATTTTTTATCCTAAAGATAAAGCAATTATTTCTGGTTTTAAACCATTAATTAAAGGAAGAGGTTTACCAGGAAGCGAAGTTAACATCATTATTAGATCAAAAACAATTTATTCTTTTAAAACAAAGGTTGATCAAAAAGGGGATTGGAGTATCGATTTACCAGTTAATTTAGATCCTGGTCAATATCAATTAGAAGCCATAGGCCAAGATATAAATAAAAAAATAACAAAAACGCGGCAATTTACGATCGCTAAATCTGGTGAACAGGTATTAGGTGAGGCAACGCCATCAGCAACGACAATTCCTACGATAATAACGCCGACAATAATAACCCCAACATTGTTTTTTACCCAAACCCCAATCCCGACTATTTATAAAAGCGGCATCGTCTCATCTTATAGCTATCTTATTTTATCATTGATATTTTTTCTTCTCGGAGGTTATTTAGTTATTGCGTGGTGAAAAAAAATATTATTTAATTAATATTAGTTATCTATGATTGATTTTTTGTTATCTCTTAATAAGATAAGCTTATTGTTTTTTTTATTTACTTTATCCGCTTTAATTTACGAATACTATTTGTTCAAAAAGGAAAAATTTAAAAACAAATTACCGCAGATTCCTCAATTTGAAGAAAAATATGTCAATAAAAAAGGAGATAATTCCTCTATCATAATGATTCAAAGTAAAGAAAATGTTAAAATTAAGACGCCAAGCAATAATAAAATTATTATTTCTTTAGTAATTACTTCTTTTATCGCCATCATTTTAATCGCTAATTTTTTTATTGAATTTTCTAATTTAAAAAAACAGGATAATAATTTAAATTCAAGTAAGAAAACCATTATTCAGACAATTGAGTCCCCGGGAGTTTTTATTTATAATAAAAATTTTGAACTTTTAAATGAGGACAAGTTAAAAGAAATTTCTCAAGGAGCAGAGATTATTGTTGGGATTAAAACGGTCTCTGATCCAACAATTGATAAAGCAAGGATTAGAATTAATAAAGATTATTGGTCTTTAAATGACGAAATTAACCAGTTTGATGAAAAACGGCAGATATATTATCGTTCTTATCAAATTTCGTCAAATGAATCAAAGTTAAAAATTGAAGCTCAATTACATTCTACCGTAGATGGTTGGTTGGGTGAATAACATGAAAAAAAATAATTTTTTACATCTCTTATTTTTACTCATTATTTTTGTCTCGATGTTGGGAATTATTTTTATCGGGCGTCAACTCGTTTTCAGTAATAAAGATTATCAACCGACAACAAAAAGTATGAAGACAAAAGCAGCGAATAAAACCTATTCGAAACTAATAACTCTTAATCAGATTTCTCCAACTTTAGCAGAGAAAAACATTGGGGAAGAGGTTAATCAGCCAACGCCTACGATAGTTTTTCAATCTGAAGAAGAAAAACAAACCCCGATACCGACGACAAAGGAATTTTTATTAGAAGAAGATCAATTAACTCCAACGCCAACAGAGATTATTTTAGCTAAAAATGTATCTCCAACAGAAACAAAAAAAACAACCCCTTCAAATACACCGAAAAAATCACTTCCAGAAAGCGGTAATTATCAAAACTTTCTTTTCTTGTTTATATTTTCGTTATCAATTGTTTTTCTTTCTTTTGTTTTATAAAAGAAGAAAAACTCCTAATTTTAAATTATTATAATAGAATTATAATGAAATTTAGTAATTTATTAATAGATGAAAAGCCCTTTTCATGATAAAAATAATCAATCTTTAACATGGAAAGAAT
>JBBIRE010000001.1:0-45168 GCA_037441985.1 Candidatus Roizmanbacteria bacterium | reverse complement strand
TGGTTTTATCTTTTCTTTTTCAAGTCGTGGATATTGTTCTCTTAAATCTTTTATAAACCTGATAATCAAAAGGGGGGTTGTCATCTGTCTTTTTCTTTTTGGTTCTCTTGAGTCTGGGATTAAACTCTCAAGTCTACTACCTGCATCTTTTAGTTTCTTCTTCCATCGAAAGATAGTTGATTTTGAGATAGAATAAGCATCAATGGTGGCGCTTGTTTCATACTTATTATGAAACTCAATCACCTGAAGTCTAAATTGAGCTTCTTTTGATTTTGAAAATGAAAAGATAGAGTTTAAGTGTTTCATAGATTTTTTTATATAAAGGAGTACCAAAGAATATATCCTGATATGTGGTTGAGACTCCAATTGATCCCTTCATTAATCTAATTTTTTATCCCTAAAAAGTCTCATATGTTTCGTAACTTTTTCAGTGAAAATATAAAAACAAATTAATATTTGTTGTTATAATTAATATCATATTTTTATGAAAACAATTTTTATTAAGGATACTATTAGCTACATTGGAGAAACAATAGAATTATTTGGATGGGTCGATTCAAAAAGAGACCATAAAAAAGTTGTTTTTATCGATCTTCGAGATCGAACTGGTTTAATTCAAACAGTAGGAAACGAAAATCTTAAAAACATTAATCAAGAAGATGTTATGTGGATAAAAGGAATAGTTAAGGAAAGGCCACCAAAACTAATCAATCCGAAAATAGAAACTGGTAGAATTGAGATTGAAATTAAAGAATTTAAGGTTCTATCTCAAGCTAAACCATTGCCCTTGCCAATCAATACTGATGGCTATGAAATAGATGAAGAAATCAGATTAAAGTACCGCTATCTCGATCTTCGAAGAGAAAGGATGAAAAATAATCTCCTCATTCGAGCTAAAATGATAAAAGCTATTCGAGATTTTATGACTGAAAATAATTTTGTCGAAATCGAAACCCCAATTTTAACTAAGGCAACGCCTGAAGGAGCTCGAGATTTTATTGTTCCCTCAAGACTCCAACCAGGAAAATTTTATGCTCTTCCTCAATCTCCCCAACAATACAAACAACTATTAATGGTTGCCGGTATTGAAAAATATTTTCAAATCGCTCGCTGTTTTAGAGATGAAGATCCCCGCGCTGATCGGGCTTACGGCGAATTCACACAGTTAGATATTGAAGAATCATTTACTAGTCAAAAAAAAATCCGTCAGTTAATCGAAAATCTCTTAAGTTTTGTTATCAAAACGATCTTTCCAGAAAAAAAGTTTTTTCAATTGCCCTTCCCGGTGATTACCTATGATGAGGCAATGAAAAAATACCATTCTGATCGACCTGACATTCGTCAAGATAAAACTGCTCATAACCTCCTTGCTTTTTGTTGGATAGTTGACTTTCCAGCATTTGAATGGAAAGAAAATGAAAATCGTTGGGATGCCACTCATCATCCTTTTACCAAACCTAAAGAAGAAGATATTAATCTGTTAGAAAAAGGAGATATCGCTAAGGTTAGGGCCGATCAATATGATTTAGTTCTTAATGGCTATGAAGTTGGCGGCGGATCAATAAGAATCACTGATCCAAAATTGCAAACCAAAATTTTTGAAATTATGGGCCATAAAAAAAGTGAGGTGGAAAAAAAATTTGGTCATCTTTTAGAGGCGTTTTCTTACGGCGTTCCTCCTCACGGTGGCATTGCTTTAGGATTGGATCGGTTGCTTCAAATTATTCTAAATGAACCCTCGGTAAGAGAAGTGATTGCCTTTCCAGCTTCTTCTGGTGGAAAAACTTCGGTCATGGAAGCTCCATCCGAAGTTGATGATCATCAATTAAACGAATTAGGAATAAAAATAAAGGAAGAATGAAAAAATTTACTCATTGGCGATTTTTATTTTTTTACATTTTTTTTACTTTATTTTTTTTATTTTATCCAGGGAGTAATTATCAGGTTCATATTTTTGCCTACGATCGACCTTTATTTCAAAAAAAAAATCAACCATTGACAATTAACATCAATAGCATCCCTTATATTAAAAATCGCTTCTTTCAACCAAATATCTTTGCTGATGGTGTCTATGTTGTTGATCTTAAATCTTTTACCCCTCTTTATAAAAAAAATGCTTTTAAGAGATTTCATCCAGCTTCACTAACAAAAATCGTAACCGCTTTAGTTACCTTTGACGTTTATTCTCCTCAAAGAATTATCACTGTCAAAAATCCCGTTGCCGAAGGCCAAATTATGAATTTGGTTGATGGCGAAAAAATTATGACGGAAAATCTTCTTTATGGAATTTTAATCCATTCGGCTAATGACGCGGCCTTTGCTTTAGCTCAATCTTATGGAGAAAAAAAATTTATAAACTTAATGAATAATAAAGCCAAATCTCTTTTTATGAAAAATTCACAGTTTGATAATCCGGCTGGTTTTGATAGCTTAAATCATTATACAACACCTTTTGATATCGCTTTGGCGAGTCGAGAATTGCTTAAAAATCCCTATTTAGCAAAAATGACGGCGATTAAAGAAATTACGATTTCTGATGTTGATTTTAAATACTATCATCATTTGGTAAATGTTAACAACCTACTTGGAGAAATTCCTGGTTTAGGAGGAATAAAAACTGGCTATACTGAAGAAGCCGGTCAAAATCTCGTCTCTTTTTATAAAAATGATGGTCATCAATTCATTATTGTTGTTTTAAAAAGTGAAAACAGATTTGCACAAACAAAGGAAATCATTAATTGGATTAACAACAATATTGATTACCTTAAGTTAAAAAAAATTACTTTAAATAATCGTTACTAATTGCAAAAACATAAGCGACAAAATTATTGTTTCCTAAAAAAACATAAATTGGTTGAAAGTAAGGGAAATAACTTTCCAAATCTAAATAAGATAAAAACATTTTGTTAATGGTAATTTGTTTCCCCTTTACCTCGTTGCTAATAATCAAACCCTTACCAGAGATTAATTCTTCATAGGCTTGATCACCCGTTTTTAAAGGATAAACACCAAATTGATCATATGCTTTTTCAAAATAGGAAATTTTTGCTTTTAAAATTTCAATTTCCCCATTAACAAAGGTGGCGATCACGTGATTAGGACTCGTTTGAAATTTTTCATAAAAAACAGGGTAGTTTTCAACATCTTGAGGAAAAAAATCCAGTTCTACTACATTGGCCTTCTCAAAAGAACTTGGAGAAATTACATTATTTACGTTGTCGTAATAAAAATATAAAAAATTTATTTTCCCTTTAGCTAAATCTTCTGGATAGCGATCAATTGATTTTAAAAAATCGACCGTTTTTTGCTCGATGTCTTTTTCTTGAGGAAGCGCCGCTTGGATAAAGATTTCTCGGTGTTGTCCAAAATCATATTCATATTGGAAATTATAATTTTTGATATTAATATAAAGTTTTTTGTCATTGTCAGAAAAAAAAGCTTCGTCATTTATCAGTTTGTACTTAGTGATATCGGTATCAAAACCAAATTGATTCGCCATCAAAAGTAGTCGACTTCGATAAGTGAGCCGAGATTGTGGTTCGGGAATAAAAAATACCTTTGCTGATAAAGTGGCTGTCACTGGTTTTCCCTCGATATTATCCAAAATATAACTTAAACCACCACTAGGAGTAGCTTCTTTTAATACTGGTTTTTCAATTTTGTCAAAAATAGGATTGATAAATAAACTAGAAGTTTTAGGTTTTTCTGTCAATAAAAAAACAAGCTTTATTAAATAATAAAAGATAAATAAAAATAAAGTAAAAATTATTAATAAAGGCGCTGCTTTTCTCACATAGTATGAAAGTTCGGTCAAGGTCATAATCAAATTATAAACTTTATTGATAGTTTTTTGAAGAAAATGAATTTTTTATTTTAAGAATCTTTTTTCTAACTTTCTCTTTAAACCATGTTGGGGTGCGATAAGAGACCTTCCTACCAATTATTGTGTTTTTTTTCATCGGTTGAAAAAATATAAAATTAAAGAAATAACAATACTTAAAATAATTGAAGTGGTAATTGGGAAAATAAAAACAAAGTTTTCTTTTTTAATAAAAACATCTCCGGGCAAAAAAGGATATTGAGGAAAAAAATTAATCAATAAGCCGCTCAATATACAAATCAAACCGATTAAAATTAATATTTTTCCCATATTGGTGCGTCCGGATGGATTCGAACCATCGACTCCCACTTTATAAGAGTGGTGCTCTACCACTGAGCTACGGACGCTTAAGTTTAAATATATTTTATCAAAGGAAAATTGAATCAATTAACTAAAACTCGTAGATAAGAATAAATTAAAGTCCCCTAAACAAATCGCTCAGTTTTATTTTTAAAATGAGAGCTAATTTTCTTAAAAATTTCACTGATGGATTGGACTTACCGGACTCGACCATCGCTAAATAACTTCGATTTATCTTAGCCTTATCTGCCAATTGATATTGAGAAAATTTTTTAGTTTTTCTTATAAAACTAATTCTTTCTCCTAATTTCTTGTAAAAATTATTTCCTTGCATTTTAAACTGATAATATAGAAAATTTTTCTTTAAAATTCAGCTTGATATAAACAACAAAAATAAACTTTTGGAGCATTAAATCAATAAAATATTTTTAATATTTAAAGTCTCAAAATTCAAAGTAAATACTCGTATTCTGAAATTAAATTAAAACTTTAGTCTGTTTTTTCCCTTTTTTTTGATGTTTGAAGTTTAAAGTTTAATGTTTAATTACTTTAGTGGACCTGACCGGAATCGAACCGGCAACCTTCCCGCAGCGAACGGGACGCTCTACCAATTGAGCTACAGGCCCTTTTGGTGCCCTTGAAGGGAATTGAACCCTTAATCTTCGGCTCCGGAGGCCGACGCTTTATCCGTTAAGCTACAAGGGCTGCTATCCTATTATAACAAGATAAATAATAAAAAATAGATCAGAGAAAAAATAATTCGATACCAACCAAAAGTTATTAAAGAATTTTTTTTTAGAAAAGTAATGAGCCATTTAACTGAGATTAAAGCAGTAATAAAAGAAATAAAAGTTCCCAAAATTAAAATCTGAATTTTATTCGCGTTCACAGCACTTAATAGCTCTCTATTTTTATACAGATCAAAGAAAGCAGCACTCAATATTGTTGGAACTGCCAAAAGAAAAGAATAAATTGCGGCTTCTTCTCTTTTAAAACCCAATAAAAGCATTACTAAAATAATAATTCCGGCACGGGAAACACCAGGAATAATTGCTAACGATTGGAATACACCAATAAGAAAAGCATAAAAAAAACGTAAATCAACTAATTTTTTTCTTAGAACAATCTTTTTTTTATTAATTAAAGATTCAATAAAAATAAAAGTTAAACCGATGACAAACAACGATCCTAAAATCAAAACTTTTACTTCAAAAAAAACATTTTTTATTAACCGATAAAAAATAAAACCAAAAAAAGCTGTTGGAAGAAAAGAAATAATAAGTTTTGACCAAAGAAATCGATTTTTTAAAAGAAAACGAAAGTATAAAAAAATAATCGCTAAAATTGCTCCTCCCTGAATCACTACCTCATAAAGTTTTTGAAAATCATTTTGAGAAAAATTAAGAATATGAGAAAATAATATTAAATGAGCGGTTGAAGAAATTGGTAAAAATTCTGTTATTCCCTCAATTGTTCCTAAGAGTATCACGTGAAAAAGATTCATCAATTAATTATAATATCAACCAATGAAAGTTGCCCTTGTTCATGATCAATTAATTGAATTTGGGGGCGCCGAAAGAGTCTTAATCGAACTGAAAAAAATCTTTCCCTTAGCCGATATTTATACTACCGTCTATAATCCAAAAAAACTAAAAGATAAAAAAAACTATTTAAAAAATTGGCGCATATATTCTTCTTGGTTTGGAAGAATTCCTTTAGTTAAAAATTACTATTCTCCTTTCCGATTTCTTACTCCCTTTATTTGGGAAAGTTTTGATTTTTCAAAATACGATCTTGTTATTTCTTCTTCTGGTTCATGGATGTCAAAAGGTATTAAGGTAAAAAAACCAACTATTCACATCGCCTATCTTCATCATCCACCAAGATATCTTTACGGATATGAAACCGCTATTGAATGGAAAAGGTATCTTCCAGTTAAAATCTATGCTTACCTGGTTAATCATTTTTTAAGAATCTGGGATTTTTATTCCAGTCAAAGACCAGACTATCTGATCGCTAACTCGTATGAGACTAAAAAAAGAATTAAAAAGTTTTATCGACGAGAGGCAACCGTCATCTATCCTCCAGTTAACATTCCTAAAAAAATTTCTTATAAAACTAACGGTGAAAATTATTATCTCACTGTCTCTCGTCTTGCCAAAGCAAAACATCTCGATCTGTTAATTGAAGCGGCTAAATTGGCTAAATTTAATCTAAAAATCGTGGGAATAGGACGAGATGAAAAATATCTTAAATCAATTGCTGATAAAAATATTGAATTTTTAAATCATGTTTCTGACGCAAAGTTGGCAAAACTTTATCAAGAAGCAAAAGCCTTTCTTTTTGCCTCGGTTGATGAGGAATTTGGAATTGCCCCAGTTGAAGCCATGGGCTATGGATTGCCAGTAATTGCCTTTAGATCTGGAGGTATCCCTGAATATTTAAAAGATAAAACTAATGGTTTTTTATTTAACTCTCTCAACCCTGAGGCATTAATTGAAACAATAAAAGTTTATGAAAAAATGGATATTCAACAATTATTATTGATGAAAAAAAATGCAAGAAAAACCGCTGAGAAATTTAGTTGTCATAATTTTACGAAAAATATTTTAAAATTTGTTAATCAAGTAATGAATAGAAAGTATGCCAGAATTACCAGAAGTTGAAACTATTAAATCTTTTTTAACATCAAAATTAATTGGAAGAAAAATTGTTCGGATTGAAATTTTGAGTAAAAAACAATTTATTGGTAACCCAGAAGTAATTCTTCACAAAAAAATTATTGAAATCAAAAGGTTTGGAAAAATAATTACCTTCTATTTAGAAAAAAATCTTTATTTAAATACTCATCTTAAATTAACCGGTGAATTACTCTTTGCCAAAGATAAAAATAATCCTGTATTCAAAGAAATTATTCCATTCACAAACACTCATCGTATGCCTGGAAAAACAACTAGAATTATCATCCACTTTGATGATAACAGTGCTCTATTTTTTAACGATTTAAGAAAGTTTGGCTGGATGAAAATCGCTCCTCAACCTTTAATACCCAAAGGAATTGATGTTCTTTCATCAAATTTTACTTTATCTTACATGGCAAAAATTATTCAATCAAGCAATAAGCCAATTAAACTTTTGTTAATGGATCAAGAAAAAATTACTGGTATTGGGAATATTTATGCCAATGATGCCTTATTTTTAGCGCGAATTCATCCTTTAAAAAAATCTAAAAGCTTAACTAACTCAGAAATTGCTAAATTATATCACTCGATCAAAAAAATCATTGAACAAGCAATTAAAAATAAAGGGTCATCTGGCGCTGATGAGGCTTATATTTTACCTGATGGAACTAAAGGGAGACATCAAAGACATTTTTTAGTTTATCAAAAAGAAAAATCCCCCTGTCCTAATTGCGGTTATTTGATAAAAAGAATTAAACAAAATAATCGCAGTTCCTTTTTTTGTCCTCGGTGCCAAAAATAAAATAAATCAAAGATAAGGCAACCAATTAGAGACTGGCATTATGTTATAGATGATAAAATTCCAAGCAAATAAATAGATCCCGGGGAGCAAAAAAAGAAAAACTATTAAAAATTTTTTGCTAGTAAAAAATTTTTCAAATGCAATCAATGCCATTGGCCAAAGAGGAAGACTATATCGAGGAATATCACGATGTTGGACGCTAATGATTGCTAAGAAATAAATCAGGGAATAATAAAAAAAGCTTCTGTTGGGTAATCGAAATAAATAAATAACTGTCAAACCATAAAGAAAAAAATAAAGAATAATATCTTCTAACCAAGCAGTACCAATCCAATTGGCACGAAAATTAAAAACACTAAACAGACCATAAAGATGAAGGTTATCACCTGAGTGAAAATAAGCAAAAAAATCACCGTATTGATACCAATATAAACTAAAAACTGCCAATAAACCTAAAGGTATTAACAATATTCCCAACCACTGCCAATTAATTTTTTTTGTTTTCCAATAATTTTCTATAATCGAAAGAGTATAAGCAAAAAAAAGCAAGATTCCCGGCGATTTAGTCATTGTTGCCAATCCGCCAAACAATCCTGACCAGAAAAACCTTTTTTGTTCAAAGAAAAAAAGCGATAAAAGAATAAATAATATAAACAAACTTTCTGGCGCGCCAATACTTCGCACCACTAAAAATTTTGGTGTAAATAAAAGAATAATGCTTAGGATTAATGGATATTTCGTTATTTTAAATTTTTTAAGAAAAAAATAAAAAAAACAGGTTAAAAAAACAGTCGCTAATAAATTGACAGAAATCATTGATTTTAGATAACCAAAAATTGGTGAAAAAGCGCGAATTAAAAAGGGATAAAAGGGCAAATGAGCGGTAAAATAAATTTCTGGTAAGGGTAATTCTATTCCTAAATTCGATATCGCTTTTGGATGATAAAAAGTTTTTGCCGGGACGATATAAAGCGGTCCATCAAAATTCTTATAAATATAACTCATATCTGAACTAGGAATCTTAAGTCCAAACCAATAATTTTGACGCAATAAAAAAGGCAGCCAAACAATCAAAGTCGTTAGAAAAACAACTGCGGTTAAAGTAAAATATGGTAATATGACCCGTCGCATACTCAATATTTTAGCAAAAAATAAGATGTTGGCGATTTTCATTTTGATTCTTACCTTTACCCGTTTTTACCGCTTGGAGGAATTTTTAACTTTTTTAGGCGATCAAGGAAGAGACGCGATTATCATTAAACGAATTATTACTTTAGAGCATTTACCAGCAATAGGTCCAGTATCTTCGATTGGTCAAGTTTTTTTAGGTCCTTTTTACTATTATCTTATGAGCCCATTTTTATTTCTTTTTAAGTTTAATCCTGTCGGTCTAGGGTTTGGTGTTGGATTTTTATCAATCGTTTCTTTAATCATATTCTTTTTCCTTCTTAGAAAAATCGATAAAACTCTCGCTCATATCTTTTTATTTTTAGCCACCTTCTCTTCAATTCTTGTTTACTCATCGCGCTTCTCTTGGAATCCCAATCTTCTGCCGTATTTTGCCTTTTTTACTCTTTATTTTTTTTCTCATTTTATCTTAACAAAAAAAAGGTTATTTGTCTTTTTAACAGGAGTTTTTTTTGCCCTATCAACTCAACTCCATTATTTAGGATTATTGTTAATCTTCCCATTATTTATTTCTACTATTTTTAACTTGAAAAAGATTTTAAAAGAAAGGTCTTTTAAAAATTTGTTGATCGATCTTTTTTCTTTTATTGGAGGATTATTTCTTTTTAATTTACCCCTTGTTTTTTTTGATATAAAAAATAAATTCTTGAATAGTAAAAATTTTATTAAAGCCTTTACTCAAGTCAAAGAAACTTATGGTGGTTCTTTTCTCAATCGATTTTGGGAAACAATGACTAATTTTTTCAATTATGTTTTTAATATTCAGTTAAGTCATTTTTTAATTGCTCTTATTCTTTTTTTCTTTTTAATCGTCTTTTTCTTCTTCCCAAAAAAATTAAAAAACCATCCTTTTATCCAAATTAATTGGCTTAATTTTTTTTCCTTTATTTTTATCTTTAGCTCGTTAAATAGCTTTCGCTTTTGGCATTACTATCAAACAATCTATTTAAGTTTTTTTCTTATACTTTCGGTCATTCTTTCCTTCCTTTTTCGGAAAAATTTTTTAAATAAAATTTTTGTTTTTCTTTTTTTAATTTATTTTTTCTTCCTTCAATACAAAAAATATCCTTTTTATCAAAAACAAGGTAATTTCCAGACTAAAATTGCCAAAAAAATTGCTCAATCGATCATCAAAGAAAATCCCAAACCCCCTTATCAAATCGTACCCATTCCATTTACTGAAATGGATGGTCATATTCGTTATTATTTAGAAATTTACGGAAAAAAACCGCTTAGTGAAGAGTCTTCAATTGAAGGAAATGAGCTTTATGTTTTATGCTATGAAAAAAATTGTGATGTCTTGAATCACCCTCAATGGCAAATTGCTGCTTTTTCAAATAAAAAAATCAAAAAAATTTGGCTAGTCGATCGTGTTAAAATTTATAAAATCGTCCATGGAAAATAAATTAAAGATTACTCTTATTATTCCTTGTTACAACGAAGAAGCCAATATTCAAAAA
The DNA here is from genome assembly GCA_037441985.1 of Candidatus Roizmanbacteria bacterium. Taxonomy (GTDB): domain Bacteria; phylum Patescibacteriota; class Microgenomatia; order UBA1406; family GWC2-37-13; genus JBBILO01. Next base: position 34,857 of record JBBIRE010000001.1, on the reverse strand, counting down.
GGGGTGTTGGATAAAATTGGCAACTTCACTGTCAATGATTCGAGATTTATTGAAGTGATTATCTCTGATGATGGTTCGACCGATAAAACTAAAAAAATTATTAAGGAAAAATATCTTCCTCTTTTTCCAAAATTCAAACTTTTAGAAAATCTTCATCAAGGTAAGGGTTATGCAATAATCTCAGCCATCAAAAAATCTCAGGGTGGTTGGATAATGTTTTCTGATATTGATTTAGCTACGCCAATCGAAGAAGCAGAAAAACTTATTAGAGAAACAGGACATTATCAAATTATCATTGGTTCACGAAACAGTAGTCGTCAAGGCGCTCCATTAACTAGGCAATTAATGGCGAAGGGGTTTATTTTTATTCGCAATTTAGCCATTGGGTTAAAAAATCTCAAGGATACCCAATGTGGTTTTAAGCTTTTTAAAAAAGAAGCGGCTGAAAAAATTATCGAAAAAATGATTCTTTTTGAAAAAAAAAGAAAAACTAAAGGCTCATCGGTGACGGCCGGTTTTGATTTAGAGTTTTTATATTTAGCCAGTAAACTTGGCTTTAAAATTAAAGAAGTCCCAGTTATTTGGCGTCATGTTGAAACAAAAAATGTTAATTTTTTCAAAGACAGCTTAGAGACTTTAAAAGACTTTTTAAGAATTAAATATGCCGAAATAATGGGCCGATATAAAATATGAAAAAAATTTCAATTTTCTTTCTTATCTTCGTATTGATTGGACTTCTATGGCGCAATTATCAATTAAGAACTGTTAAATTCTATGACTGGGATGAGGCAATGTATGCCCAAATCGCTCGGGAAATGATTACAAATCGTTCAATCTGGACGACATTTAACCATCAACCTTGGTTTGACAAACCACCTTTAACCCATATATTATTAGCAATAAATTTTTTTATTTTTGGTGAAAATGAATTTTTTGCTCGCTTGTTAATGGTAATTTTAGGAATAATTCTTTTATTTATTTTATTTAAATTAGCCAAAAAGCTCTTTAATAATTACCATAGTGTATTAATCTCAGTCTTAACTTTAGCGGCGACACCAATCTTTATTGAGCACTCAACTACATTAAATAGCGATCTTTTAGTAACCATCAGTTGGTTAGGTTATTTTCTATATTTTTCCGAATACTGGAAAAAATTATTTTTCTTAACCTTGGGAGTATTTTCAAAATCAGTTCTTGGTTTTTATCCTTTATTATTTGATTTTATTTACCACCTAATTAATTATCAAAAAATTAAAATTAATCTAAAAAATATTATTAAATTATTATTTTTTATCATCTTCCCATCTTTGTGGTATATCCTAGGTTATTTCTTTTTTGGAATGAAATTTATTGACGATCATTTTTTCAGTCAGATGTTTAAACGTCTTTATGTTCCAATCGAACTTCATTTTGGCAATAAATTTTTTTATTTTTTTGCTTTGTGGAATAATCTAAATTTTATTAATTTATTTATTATTCTAGGTTATTTTCTTTTTTTAATTAACCTAAAAAAAGAAATAAAAAAATTTGAAAGATTAATGATTCTTTCATCCCCTCTTCCTTTTTTAGCCTTGTTAACGATTATGAAAACAAAAATTAATTGGTACGTCGTTATTTTTCTTCCCTTAGTCTGTCTAATCGTTGGTTATCTTTATCAAAAAATCAATCATCAATTAATAAAAAAATTAACTTTTCTCCCAATCTTTATTTTTTTTCTTATCAATTTCAGTCAACGAACTTATCTTTTTAGACTTACAAACTATCAAATCCCAGAAAAAATTCAATTGGCAATGTGCTTAAATAAAAAAAATATTGGGCGTTTAGCCTTTTTTGTTGAAGAACAAGAAAGAAAAAATCGTCAATTTCTTGAAGCCGCCCATTATCAAACTACTTCTTCCTTTTATTATGGGGGCTCTCCTTCATTTGTTTTTTATCTTAATAAACCAGTTGAATTTTTTTACGCCCTTGATAAATTAAAGGAGATAAAAAATAATTTTTCCCATCTAACGATTGATAAAAATGATTATCAATTAGTTAAAAAGAAATTTAATGGCCAAATTATCTGTCAAACTAATAACTGGTTAAGTTTCGAAATTAACAATGAAAAAAATAAATAAAAAATTAGAATTAATTCTTTTGATTATCTTCTTTTTTCTTTTTATTCCTATTCGTTCCTTTCACTTTTCTTATTTTCTTAATTGGTCTCAAGATCAAGCTGAATCTGCTATTGAAGCTTTAAGGATTTATCGAGAAAAAAAATTAACCCTTATTGGCCCACAAATTTCTGCTACCTATCAAGGACGACTTCTTTTTCAAGGACCAATAACTTATCATTTATTTTTATTTTTTCTTTTATTGGGTAACTGGGATCCGGTAAAGGCTTCTTACCTTTTTATGATTTTTGCCGCCTCATCTATCTTTCCGCTTTATTTTGGAATAAAAAAATTAAGCAATCAAAAAGTCGCTTTTATTTTTCTGACAATTTACTCTTTTTTTCCTTATTTTATTAACTATACTCGTTTTCTCTGGAACTCCACCCTTCAACTTTCTTTTTTACCCTATTTTATCTACTTTCTTTCAAACTATTATCAAAGAAAAACTACTTTTAATTTTTTTATTGTAGCTTTTTTTCTTGGCCTATTGACTCAGTTTCACTACCAGTTTTTGTTAATTGTTTCTGTCTTCTTTATTTATTTCCTTATCTACGAAAAAAATAAAGTGAGAACCTTATTTATTTTTGCCTTAGGTATCATAATTGGATTGCTACCACTTCTCATTTTTGAATTAAGACATAACTTTTACAATTTCCAAACTGCCATTTTATTTTTAAAAAACTGGTCAAGAGTCGACAAACCAGGAGGAATTAACACTCCTCATTATTATCTATCCCTTTCCTTTTTTTTAATCTTTTTAGTCTTGCTTCGATTAAAAAACTCTGTTAAAAAACTACCAACAAAATTAATTATTTTATTGACAATTACACTTTTCTTTTATGCTCTTTTGCAAAATTTAAAAAAACCCCAACAATCTTATTGGGCGCCGGCTAAATATTGGAATTACCCCATGGAAGAAAAAGCATATCAGATAATTAAACAAACAGGGATAAAAGAAAATTTTAACGTTGCTGATTTGTCATACTATAACACGAAAGCCGCTGTGATAAAGTATTTTCTCATTCGGGATGGATATCAAATTAATTATGATGATTATTACCAAAATCGTTATCTTTTCGTCATCGCTCATAACAAAGATTATGAAAAAACTTTGTCGTATGAAGTCGCTTTTTTTAAACCAAGAAGACTAATCAAAAAATGGAATTTAAATGACTATTATCAACTTTATTTGTTTGAAAGAATAAAAAAGCAATGAAAAAGTCGAAAGTGGTGATTGTTTTACCAGCTTATAATGCTGAAAAAACTTTGGAAAAAACTTATTTCGATATTCCGGATGAGTATAAAAAAGATGTCATCCTAGTTGATGATGCTAGCACCGACAGAACGATTGAAATCGCCAAAAAATTAAAAATTAAATATTTTATTCATCCTAAAAACTTAGGTTACGGTGGCAATCAAAAAACCTGCTATCAAAAAGCCCTTCAATTAAACCCGGATATTATCATTATGATTCATCCTGATTATCAATATGACCCGAAATTAATTCCGGCCCTTGTGACGATGATTGAAAGTGGTAACTACGATGTAGTTTTAGGGTCAAGAATCTTAAGTGGCGGTGCTTTAAAAGGTGGTATGCCTTTTTATAAATACCTTTCTAATCGCTTCTTAACTTTTTTTGAAAATCTCTGCACTGGTATTAAGCTTTCGGAATATCACACTGGAATGAGAGCTTATCGAAGTGAGGTTTTAAAAAAAATTAATTTTAAAAAAAATTCCAATGATTTTATCTTTGACAATCAAATTCTTCTTCAAATAATTGCACAGGGATTTCGAATTGGTGAAATAAGTTGTCCAACAAAATATTTTGAAGAAGCCTCATCTATTAATTTTAAAAGAAGTCTTATCTATGGGTTTGGCTGTCTTTATTGGAGTATAATTTATTTACTTGGTCGATTAAAAATTTATCGCCATCGATTAATTTTTCAAAAATAATTTATGTTTGACGTTTTTAAGATTTTTAATTTTTTTAATAAAAAGTTTAATAAAAGAGATTTTTTAAGTATTTTTATCCTAATACTTTTATATTTTGCAACTCGACTCATTAATCTGGAAAAATTTCCAATTTTTACTGATGAAGGGATTTATATTAATTGGGCAAAAACTGCTTGGCACGATGCCTCAATGCGTTTTATCTCCTTAACCGATGGCAAACAGCCTCTTCAAACTTGGGCGACTATTCCTCTTTTAAAAATTTTTCCTAACCAGCCGCTTTTTGCTGGAAGACTATTTTCGGTTCTAACTGGTTTTATCTCTTTAATTGGTATTTTTTCATTACTGTTTTTTTTATTTAATAAAAAAGCCGCCTTTTTAGGCAGTTTTTTTTACATTTTCACTCCTTATTTTCTTTTTTATGATCGAATGGCACTCACTGATTCGGCAGTTAATATGGCTTTTATCTGGATCATATTCTTATCTGTTGTTCTAATAAAAACTGTCCGTTTAGACATCGCTCTTATTTTTGGATTAATTGGCGGACTATCGCTTCTCACTAAATCATCGGCTCAACTATTTTTACTTTTATCTTTTTTTGCCCCAATTGTTTCAAGCAAAAAAGAAATTAATTTTAGAAAATTAGTTAATTTTTATCTTTTATTTTTCATTGTTCTCATTCTTTCATTCGCAATTTACAATATCCAACGACTTTCTCCTTATATGCATTATATTGATATTAAAAACACCACTTTTTTGATGACTAAAGAAGAATTCCTTAAAGCGCCATTTTCTCTATTTTGGAATAACTTTAAAGGTGTTTGGATTGATATTATATGGGAATCAGGTTTTGTTTTGCCAATATTTTCTTTATTGGGTTTATTGATGCTTATCAAAAAAAATCTTTCTCTTGGTTTATATTTTTTAATTTGGTTTTTTATTCCCTTTTTTATTATTTGTTCCATCTCTAAAGTAATTTTTCCTCGTTATTTAATTTTTTTTGGTTCACTCTTTGTCATTTTTGCCGCTATTTATTTTTCTTATTTAAAAAACAAAAAAATTTATTGGGTTTTTTTTATTCCTCTTTTCTTAAGTCAACTTTTTTTTGATTATAAAATCCTTTTCGATTTTAAAAACATCTCTTTCCCACCGATCGATCGAGGTCAATATATTGAAGGGGGACCAGCTGGCTGGGGAATAAAAGAAATTATCAATTTTTCGATATGTAAATCAAAAGAAAGACCAGTCATTCTTTTAGCTGAAGGCAATTTTGGTTTAATTGCCGATATGCTTCGTGCTAGTTTACCCCGCGATGGACATCAAGTAGAAGTTATCGGTTACTGGCCATTAGATTTACCACAACTTTTAAATCATCAAAAAGATTTAGAAAAAAAATATGTTTATGCTGTTTTTCCCCACCGAACAGAATTTCCTTCAGAATGGCCAATAAAACTAATTAAAAAATTCGAGAAACCAGGCGGACAATCAACAATATATTTTTTTGAATTGGTTAAATAAGAGATGAAAAAAATTTTAGAAAAAGATAGTTATTTAATTCTCGTAATAATCACTGCCTTTTTCTTTTATATATTTAATCTCCGATACACCTATTTCTTTTCCGGCGATATGGCTCGAGATACTTTGGCTTCATTAAGAGTGCTTAAAAATAAAGAAATAACCGCTATTGGACCACCTCTTTCATTTGGTCAGTATGGAACAAGGCAAATTTATTTTAGCTCTCTCACTTATTATATGGGTGCTTTAGGACTCTTTTTATTTCATAAAGATGTTTTAGGTCCTGTTTATATCAATATTTTTTTAATGATGATTGGAATTTATTATTTTTATAGACTCACTCGTCTTTTTTTTGATCAAAAGAAATCACTTTTAGCAACAGCAATTTTTTCTTTATCACCGGTTGTCGTCGCTCATTTAAGATTTTTTTGGAATCCAAATTTTGTCATTTCAATTAGTCCTATTTATTGGTATTATTACTTTCTGGCTCTAAAAGATAATAGAAAAATTAATTATTTTTTAAGTGGCTTTCTTGCCGGTCTCCTTTTTCATTTTCATTATTTTGTTATTTTTACTATTGGAATAAGTTTGATTTTTCTTTTTAAAAAAAACTTAAAAAATTCTCTTTTTTTTATTTTAAGTTTCGTTTTGTCCATTTTACCTCTTATCTTATTTGAAATAAAAAATCATTTTTATCTAACTAATGCTTTAATATATAACACCACTATTAACCGAAAATTCGTCACCGTCTTTCAACCAATTTTGGCAAGAACGATACCGATAAAATTAGTAGATATATTTTTAATTCCAGTAATGATTTTAGGCGGTTTTGAAACAGAAGCAGCGTATTTTAATTCAATTGTAAATCTTACTTATTGGCAAAAAGTTATTAGCGGTTTCTTTATAACTTTAATTATTGGATTTCATAATAGAAAAAAATTAAAAAATAATTCAAAAAAATCTTCTATTACAGAATTAAAGATTCTTTTAATAATTGTTATTTTTTCTACTATTATTTCAAGTTTGCTTTCTCATGAGGTATATTATTTAAGATATTTTTTCATTTCAATTCCACTCTTTGTTATTTTAATTACAAATCTTGTTGACAAAAAAGTATCTATTCTTTTAATAACGCTTTATTTTTTAACCAATAAAAATATTTTATACTCTCAAAACGCTCATCAAGGAATTTTAAATGAAAAATCAACTACTTATCCTTCTATATCCCATATAGAAAAAGCAATAAAAATAATTAAGACAACAGATTTTGATATTCCATACAACATTACTGAAAATTTTGTCGGTGATGCTCGCGCTTTATACTTAAGATTTTACATAGAAAGAGATCCAAATCTTCCTCCTATAAGTGACGAGTTTTCTTACCAAAATTTAAAAACTTTATTTGTCTTTGCTCCTGATTTAAAGACGATTTATAAAGAAAATCGCTGGGAATTTCTTGCTACCCCTAATTTAAAATTAGTAAAAACTTGGGAAATTGATAAGCATAAATATTTATTTAAATTTGAAAATCAAAGTTCGCTTTAGTTAATAAAAATGAAAAAAATACATTTTATCTCAATCGGCTTATTAATTATTTTTTATTTAATCATCCTTTTTATTTTTCAAAAAAAAGTCTTTACCTATCAATTCGATAAAAAACTTTTAAAAAGATATTTTCTTTCCCAAGATATCCCCAACGAAGTTCCAGGAAAAAGAATTTTTCTCTCTAATGAAGAAATTTATATCACAATCGGCTATTTATATGCCATAGGTAAAAATCCAATAAATTATAATTTTGCCTATCCTCCTTTCACTAAATATCTTTTTGACATATCAGTTATTTATCTAAATAATCCTTATTGGGTACAAATTTTTTTTGGAATTATATTAATAACTTCCACTTATCTTATGGGAATAATTCTTTTTAAAAATTTTTTAGTCTCGTGTGTCGCGTGTTTTTTTTCTAATTATTGATCCTTTATTTATCTTTTTATCGAGTAACGCTTTTTTAGACCTCGGTCAAGCAACAATTGGCTTAATTTATTTCCTAACAGTATTATTATGGCCTAAAAAATTTATTCTTCACGGAATAGTTCTTGGGTTATTCGCGGCCACTAAATTTTGGCCCACTCCGATTATCTTTATTTTCTTTTTATCTTTCTATAATCTCCAGAGGAAAAAATTTTATTTCAAGAAATTAATTGCTTCTCTCATTATTGCTTTTTTTGTTTATAATTTTTTTTACTTAAAAACCTATATTGATTCAGCTTGGCGATTTAATTCAATTTTTTCTCTCAAAAACTTTTAAATTTCATTTTTATACAATAAAAGTCCTCTTATTGGTTCAACCTTTTTACTGTTTATCAGTGGGTATTTCAAATCTTGGTGGGGAAAATTTGATTTCTTGAAATCTCATCAATGGAGTATCCTTTGGCCTGTTAGCTTAATTTCATCAATCTTTTATTTATAAAAACTACAAAAAAAATAATAAATAAATTAATATTTTTATTTCCACTTTTTTATCTCATCTTTATCTCTTTTCAACCGCCATTTACTCGTTATTTTATTATCATATTGGCCTTTTTTTATCCTTTCTTTGCCTGCTCAATATTTCATTTAATAAAATACTGTTTAAAATAAAAAAAATTGGCAATATCTGAAGAATTAATCTCTCTAAAGATGTTTCCAACTGAACAATAAATGGTAAAGGAGTCACTAAATATACATAAACGTAGCTCAAGAACTGGCCAAAAAGAAGAAAAATTAATAGGTTAATTTTTAAACTTAATTCTTGACTCAAAATCAAGTATGACATTTGATAAACAAATAATAAAATTAACAGAATAAAACTCAAATTGTATTTATTAGTATTAAATATTTCTAAAAAACAATAATTAAAAATCGTTTTCAATCTTACTAAATTCTCTATTTTTATAAAATCTAAATAGTGACCATCTAAAAAAGAGGGGATTTTGTAAACTTTAAGGTAAACCTGCCAAAAAATAAAAGGAAAGAAAAAAATAATAACGTAAGGAATAAAATAAATAATTTTTTTTCTATTAGTTTTTTCTAAATTGATAAAAAAATTGATTATCAATGCCAAAAAAACAATTAGAACAAAAGGAATGGCTTCATTTTTTAAGATCAATGAATGACCCGAGACAATAAGGATCATTTTCAATAAATCGCTTTTTAATTTGCTTTCTCGTCCATTAAGAAATAAATAAAGAAAATAAAAAATAAATGCAAAAACTGAGCCCAATACAAGATCTACATATCCATTATGAGAATAAACAACGATATTACTACTAATATAAAAAGATAAAACTGCTAAAAGTAAAATAATTTTATTAATCTTTTTCTCAAAAAAATCTATCAGAATGCCTAAACTAAAAATAGTTAAATTTAAATAAAACATTAAAAAATATAATTGAATTGATTGGTCATTAATCTTGTTAATCAATCGATAATAAAAAGAAATAACCAAAGGAACGCCAATTGGATAAGCTTGACTGGAAAATAACCAATTGTTATCTTTTAGATAACTTAAAAAATTTTTTTCTAAAAAAAGTGCCTTTGCTTTGAAAAACCAAATCGCCACCGCATCCCATTCAATAAGAAAGCTAGTCAAACTATTGAGAATTAAGGGAAGAAAAAAAAGAAAAATTAAAATTAAATAAATAAAATAATGAAAAGAAAAATTAGTAAATCTTTTTTGTTTAATCGAAAGATAAATCCAAACAAAAATTATAAAAAGAAAAAGATGCAAAAAATTTGAAAAATTAATCCAATCAAGTCTCCTAATCAAAAACATAAACATTAAAAAGATAGAAAAAATGCTATTGCCAATAATCCAAAGAGATGATAAACGAATAAGTAAATTTACTTTTTTCATTAAATTATTTAAAAAAAGTCGGAAAAAGATATCACCTAAAAAGTAAAAGAAAAAAATACAAAGAAAGATTGTAAAAAAACTTTTTTCAATCATAAGTCTATTTAATAACTTCGTAAAGATAATAAGTTTTTTCTGGTCGACGGATTACTGAAACATAATCTTTATTGGAAATCTCAATCCTTTTTAATCTTTGATAAAAACTTAGAAAGTTTTTTTCGATATTTATTTTCTCAATTGATTTTTCACATAAACATTTATTTTCTGAAAATTTATTTTTATAAAATGATTCAAATTCGTAATCGGAGATGATATATATCCCTTTTTTAATTAATGGAGGTGAAAAAATAATTTGGTAAAAGGAATAGACTGGAACAATTTTTGGATAGAAAAAATACTTTGTCATTAAATTCAATTCTGTTAAATAATAAGTTATTTTTTTATCTTGTGGCTTATTTTTATTTAGAAAATATGTCGAAACATAATCAATAAACTGGCTACTTTTATCTTCATTAACAAAAATGACATTTTTTTTTAGATTCGCTAAACGCCAAACTTCATAGTAATGATTCTGACTTTGAATTTTTTCGTATAGAGTTTTTTCTTTTCTTTTTGAAATAATCTTTAGCATCGAAAGAAAATTTTTTTGATAAAAATCATAGAAATGAAAATTAACAAAGAAGATAAAAATTATCAGCGGATAAAAATAAACTAGACTGTTCTTTTTCTTACTATGATCCATAAACACATTATTAAACTGATAAAAGAAAGATATCCGCCTATTGTCCGAACCAAAGTATTTTTAAAAACAAATTTCAATTGATGTTCTCCTAAAGAAATCTTAACGTTAATTAATTTAAAATCGTTATTATCATCAATGCTAACTCTTCTTCCATCTAAGTATGCCTGCCAGCCAACAAAATTAAAAGTATTGAGCTGAAATTGAAGTGGTGTTTTGGCTTTGACTAAAAATTCTTTTTCCTGATATTTATTTTTGATTGTCTTAACCTCGCCATCGCCTTTTTTTATTTGATAGATATTTTTTGGTAAATCTTTTTTATCGATATCTAAGATATAAACTCCATATTCATTTTTTTTGGCTTTTACTCCTTTTGGGACAAAATGCAAAACTGTCTTACTTTGAATCCATTGGATTTCTTCTTTTGTGATTAAATCTTTGTCGGTAACTTTAAGATAACTTTGTGGTCGAAAATAAGGATAATATTTATAAATGGTTAAAACAATAAAAATACTGACTAATAACTTAACAATAAATTCATTTTTTTGGAAAAATACTCTTTGAAGAAAATAAATCCAATAACTAGCAATTATTGCAACAAAAGTGGCAGTTATTGATAAAAATCGCCAAGGAAACTGAAGGCTCCATAAAAGTTTTACTTTATCCCAAATAAATGAAGAATAAAATGTCGTCATCCACAAACCAAAAATCATTAAAAATAAAAAGAAAATAAATTGATTGACAACGAATTCATCTTTTTTAGTTAATTTTTTGAATTGAAAAACAAAAAAAGTTAATATCGAAACAGTAATTAGCAAAATAGGAATTTTCCCTAACTGAAAACTCATTCCATCAACAATTCCTTTAACTGACGCGCCAAACCCCCATGGAGAATACCAAAATTGATAAGGATAAAGATAATGATCTTTATAACTCCCTAGTTCTTTATCTAAAAACGTAAATTGTTTTTCGTAAAACATTGGCAGCCAATAAAAAGCTGATAAACCCATACCAAGAATTCCCCCAATCATTAAAAAAATAATAAATTCTTTTTTTTTCTTTCCGTCAATAAATAAAGAAAAAAGGAAATAAAAAGGAAGAAAAAATAATAAAGGCAAAACCACTAATTGATGACTGAGAAAAACCAAAGTCAATGAAAAAGAAAAAAATAAACTGTTTTTAATTGACGGACTTTTAGCTGTTTTTGTTATCGATAAAAAAACCAAAGGCACTAAATTCATGGCAAAAAATTCTGATAAAGCTCCTCGGACATAAGCATTGACCGCATGATAAAAAAAATAAGTAAAGATCGTTGTTCCCAAAAAAGCCGCCAGCTTTCCTAAAAATTCTTTTATCAAAAGATAAATTGAAATTGAACCAATTAAAAAACCAAAAATAAAAACCAACTTTATCGACCAAATATAAGAAAAACCCAATAAATGAAAAAACTCGCCTAAATAATAAACTAAAGGTGGATAAAAATTAAAAAGAGGGTCGCCAAATCCAAAGGTTAACTCATCAATCCAGCGAGGAAAAAGATATCCTTGCCTGATCCCTCGATCTAATAAATATAAACGAACAACATGTTGATTGTCGTGAATTGTAAAGTAACGTGAATTAATAAGGCTCAAAAAAGAAGGAATTGTTATAATAATAACTATTAATAATTGCCAAAGAATCGACTTTTTCAGATTCATACGTAAGTATTATATATCAACAATCAATAATGAATGATCTAAAAAAACTCAAAAGAAAAGCCTTTTTTAGTAGTTTAAGTCTTTTTTTCCAGAGCGGTTATTCAGCGTTTCTTGGTTTAATTGCCAATCTAGTCTTAACGATTATTCTTTCGCCAAAAATCTTTGGTATTTATATTACTCTTTTATCAACAATCTCCTTTTTAAATTATTTTTCTGATATCGGTCTAGCCGCCTCTTTGATTCAAAAAAAAGAAATTACTGACGATGATGTCAAATCAGTCTTTACATTTCAGCAAATCTTAATTCTTTCTTTAATCTCAATTGGTTTTTTTCTTGGAAAATTGATTGTCCAATTTTACCGGCTGCCTAATGATGGTCTTTATCTCTATTATGCTCTTCTTATTTCTTTTTTTATCTCGAGTTTAAAAACGATTCCCTCCATTTTTTTAGAAAGAAAAATCCAATATCAAAAAATAGTTTTCGTACAAGTCGTCGAAAATACTTTTTTTTATTTAACCGTGATTATTTTTGCACTTTTAAATTTTCAACTAAGAAGTTTCATCATTGGTGTTTTATCTCGTTCTATTATTGGGTTAATCCTTATTTATCACCTTTCCCCATGGCAACCAAAAATTGGCCTAGTGAAAAAAAATTTAAAACAACTGTTATCTTTTGGGCTACCTTTTCAAACCTCATCATTTCTCGCTCTTTTTAAAGACGACCTGATTATCTTGTATTTGGGAAAAGTCATCGGTTTTGAGAGTGTTGGTTATATTGGTTGGGCAAAAAAATGGGCTGAGGCGCCAATTAGAATTATTATGGACAATATCACCAAAATTCTTTTTCCCCTGGTTGCCCGTCTTCAAGAAAATAAAGAAAAAATTTCCCTAATCATAAATAAAATCCTTTATTATCAAACTTTAATTATTCTTCCTATAATGATTCTTTCTTTCTTTCTTATGCCCCATTTGGTTTATCTTATTCCTAAATACCAAAAATGGGAACCGGCTCTACCAATCTTTAGAATCTTTGTTTTTTCTAGTTTTTTGGTTATTTATTCGGCACCATTTGTTAACATTTTTAATGCCATTGGCAAAGTAAAAATTTCTTTTAATCTAATGCTTTTTTGGACAATCATTACCTGGTTGTTAACACCAACTTTAACAAAAATTTTTGATATTTTTGGTTTTCCTTCGACTCATTTAATAATCTCTTTCACCTTTTTCTTTGTTCTTTCCCTAGCAAAAAAATATTTTTCTTTTAGCATTTTTTCCTCAATAAAAAAACCAATTTTTGCCGGGTTAGTAATGATTTTTATTTTGTTATTAATCCAATCATTGGCAATAAAAAATTTATATTTATTAACTGCTTTATTAATCTTGAGTGGCGGATTAACCTACTATTTTGTTTTAACATTTTTGTTTAAATTTAATCTCAAAAAAGAAATTGAATATTTTTTTTCTTATGAAAAATAATCAATTGGCCATTATCACTGTTTTTTATAATAACTATCAAGTGGCAGATGATTTTTTCTCTTCCTTAGAAAAACAAAATAATAAAGACTTTAAACTTTTTATTGCTGATCTTTCTGATGAAAAAAAAAGACAAACCATTAAAACCCAACTCTCTCATTCAGTTATTTATTCAAAAAACTTAGGCTATGCTCACGGAGTGAATTTAGGGATAAAAAAAGCCATCAAAAATGGTTTTGTTAATTTCTGTATTGTTAACAATGATGTTTATTTTAAAGAAGATTTTGCTGATAACATTCTCAATTCTCTTAAAGAACATCCTTCTTCTATTATTGGTGGAAAAATCTATTACGCGCCAGGTTTTGAATATCATAAAGATCGTTATCAAAAAAAAGATTTAGGAAAAGTTATCTGGTATGCTGGTGGCTTTTTTGACTGGAAAAATGTTTTTACACCCCATCGTGGGGTAGATGAAGTCGATAAAGGACAATATGATCAATTTGAAAAAACAGAATTTATTACTGGTTGCCTGATGATCTTTGATAAAAAAGTAATCGATCGAGTTGGTTTTTTGGACGAAAATTATTTTCTTTATTACGAAGATGCTGATTTTTGCCATCGGGCAATAAAAAAGAAAATTAATCTTTTTTACAATCCAAAAATCGTTCTCTGGCACAAAAATGCTCAGTCGACCGAAGGCTCTGGTTCAAAAATTCATCAAATTTATCAGGAAAAAAATCGATTTAAATTTGGGTTGAAGTATGCTCCTCTAAAAACAAAAGTTCATCTGATTATTAATTTATTGAAGAAAACCTTTAGTTCTTAAATTGTTTAAAATCCTTTCCTTTTCGCTTTTAAGAAAATAAAAATCAGTTTTTAGATTAAACTCTGATGGTGACCGAAGAATCTGAATGTTTTTAATTTCTTCCAGATTAAGATAATCTTTCTTTAACCACTCTAAAAAAAACTGGCCGAATTGATTTGCAGGCGTCATAAAGATAGAAGCTTCGTGTTTAAAAATAATTACTGTTGGCTTGTTTTTTTCAAACTGATAAAGAAAATCTTTTTTTAAATAATCGTTTTCCCGAAACTGAGGCAATAGGGTTGGATATTTCCAATTAGTGGTTAATTCACGACTAAAGAATTGAAAATTAGGTTCATATGGACCAATCCAAAAACGATCATTATCGCTAAGTATTTCTTTTAAGAACAAATAGACATTCCATTGATTGTGAATTCGGGGCATCTGTTGAGTATAAACCATAAAAAATTTATGATAAAAATTACCCAAGAGAAAAATTAAACTAAAGATTAAAAAAATTGTTAAAATCGAGTGAACAATTCTTTTTAAATCATCAAAGATCTTTTCTTTAAAAGAATATCCTTTTAACCAATAAAATGAAAAAAGAGAAGAAATGATTCCCAAAACAAAAAACATTGAGCTTTGATAATCTGTTTCCCGATATTGACCAATATTACTTCTTGGAGCAGAAAAAGACAAAATAAAAAAATAAAAAATTCCCAGAAGAGGATTTTTGGAAAAAAGAATTAGTAATAAACTCAAACTTCCTAATGCCGATAGGGTATCAATAGGTAAATATAAATCAAGATGTTTGATTTTGGATAAAAGAGGAAGATATCCCTGATAAAAATTATCAATTAAAGTGAAAGCAAATTTTAAAGGATTAAAAAACCGCCCGCGAACGTAATTAGGAATCGAAATATATAACTTCGTATTGTAATAGAAATTGGCAAAATAAAAATCCCACCAAGAATTGGTGATAATTAGATAAGTGAGATAAACAAGATAAGGAATTGAGGAGAAAAAAATGAATTTCAAGCTTTGTTTTTTATGATGACTGATCACTAAATAAAACTGCCAGAGATAAAGGAAAAGCGCTAAATAAACAAACGTCATTGAAGAAAAAATTAAACAAAAAGTAAGAAATGAACTTAAAATTTGGATTTTGAAATTTGATTTTTCAGAAAAAGTTTCAACCAACAACAACCAAAAGATGAGCGAGAAAAATAAAACCGCTAAACTGTCAGCTAAATATAGATGAAACCAAAAATAAAGAGCGGTTATTGGATATAAAGTTAAAAAAAGAAGGTAATAAAGATAAAAATTTTTTCGGTTTTTTTTAATATTCTGTCCTAAAATAAAAAGGAGGAAAAAACTAAAAATCGACCACAATAAGCGAAACAAAACATATGAATTTTGAGTAAATAATAAAAAAATTGATGAAAGATACCAAGCAAAAGGAAGATGGTGGTCAAAAAAATCTTTGTACGGAATCCTGCCATTTAAGATACTTCTTCCTCCTAAAAGATTGACAAATTCATCAGGATAAGAAACATAAAGACTATTAAAAATAAAAGCAAAAAGACTTCCTAAAATAATCAACCACTCAATTTTTTTTATAAATAGTTTCATTTCTCTTTAATTTTACCCCAATTAAATAAAAAATATTAAGTAAAAATCCTACCAAAATAATCTGATGTTTAAGATTAATCTTTTCTATCGAATCCCAGCCACCAAGTCGAATGTAAGGATAATAAGAAAATAATAAACCAGCAAAAAAAATATTCAATTTTTCTATTAGCTTTGGGAAAATTGGCAAAAAAACAAACAAAGAAAGGAAATACCATGGCTGGATCTCGCCAATAAAGGAAACAAGAAAAATAGCAGCGATTAAAAGTCCAAAAATTAAATAATTAACCTTTTTGTTTTTTTTAGAAAGAAAAATTAAAGGGACTGTTAAGTATTTAATTCCGGCTGATAATAAAAATAAAACTCTATAAAAAATTTTTTTTTCTTTTGCCAACAAATAAAAACCAAAAAGAGCCAACGATAAAGCAATTAAATCGTTGTGAGCATTAATCAAACCTTCAACAATAATCAAAGGATGAGTCGCGAAAAATAGCGCCCACTTTTTATTTAGTTTATTAAGGAAGTAAATTGAAAGGGTAAAAAATATTATCCAGACAAGTTTAAAAAGAAAAAAATTAAGAATCAACTTGCCAAAGCTGAAAAAAGAAGGGAAAAAACTAATGATTAAAAAAATCGGCCCATAAGGATAAGTCCGGTGAGTCCAATGCATAAACCGTAACCAGGGATCGGATGGAAAATCCAATGCCTTATATAAATATGGATTTTTCCCGTAATAAGTAAAAATCCGAGCATCAAAAAGATAATTAAAAAAGTCATGTGATAAAAATGGATGACTAAAAAGAGTTAATAAACCTAATACTAAAACAATGATTCTTAAATTAATTTTTTTATGATTTTTGATTAGCAAAAAATGAAAGAAAAACAATAATAAAACTAAAATAAAATAAATCCACCAAGAAAGCTCTCTTTGATAATAACCGATATTGACAACAAAATTTCGAAAGCCTGTCCACAACGAATGGTTAAAAAAGGTAAAGTTCGGATCAACAAGAAAATAACTGTAAAAAATTAAGAAAAAGATCGTTAGAAAATAACTTAAATATAAGATTATCATTATTTGTTTATCTTTTTATTACTCTTTTTAATTATTAAAAAAATAATCAACCACAAATAAAAATATAAAATCATTAAATAACTAACGCTTTTTTTATCGTAAAATGAAAACCAAATCTTATATTTGACAAAATTAATAAAAAAATTAAATGATAACAACTGTTTTTTTTCAATGAAATAAATTTCTTGATAAGGAAGATGTTTTCCTAAATAAAAGTATTTTTGGTTTGTGGGAAGATTGTTTTTGAGAACAATTTTATAATTTTTGTTTTTCCCCTCTTTTAATACCGGCATTCCAAAAATGATTCCGTTTTCAGTCAACCCATTACCAATTGGTCGCTTTTCTTTATGATATAAACGATCGTTTATAAAGAATTTAACTTCAATCTGATAATTCTTTTCGAAAAAATCTTCAGGTTGATTGTCTAAAAAATAAGGAATATAAATTAAGCCCAAATTGTTTTCCTTTATAATCGAATTGCCAATAATTGTTTTATTTCTATCAAAAGAGGTTTCAAAATTTTCCTTTTTAAATAATTTTAATGGAGATTTATAGATTGTTAAAAAGTAAAAATTATTTTTAAAATAAAAAAAATATTCTTTGGTATATTTAATAAAAAATTTAAAACTAAAAACTAAACCCACAACTAACAAAAAAGAAATTAATCTATTAATTAACTTACTTAAAAAACCCATCTTTTTAGTGACAATTATTAACCAACATAAATTAAAACAAATAATAAGAATTAAATTTAAGGTTAAAGACATGAAAATAAAGATAAAATGCCGCCACCAGAGTATAAAAAAGCCCCAGCAAGGGAAAAAATAAAAATCCAATCAGAGGAATTGATAAATATAAAACTCCACTGTTAACTAAACTCCCGGTAAAAATTAATAAATAGTAAAGACCCGAATGAAAAATTTTTTCCTTTTTAAACACCCATCCAAAAATCCATAAAACAATAAAAATGATTATTGGCGTTGTTAAAGAAATATTTTTTAAAAATGGGTATAAAAGATCTCTTTTGTTTAAAAAAACATTATTTAAAATTGCCACATAGGTTTCTTTAGAATTTACAAATGGAAGAAAGGAACAAATAAAAACAAGATAAGGAACTAGCGAGTAAAGAAATTGCTTTTTGTTTTTAGTCCGAATTATCAACCATAATGGAAAAAAAAGAAAAATATGTTTAATTGTTAGTGATAAACCAAGAAGCAAATAACCAACTAACTTTTCTCGTTTCTTCTCTATCGTAATTAAAGCCAATAAACCAAAAAAAATTGCTAAAGTATCAAATTGATTATGAAAACCAGTAGTATAAATTAAAATCGGATTAAAAAAAATAAAAAAGAAGGCAAAAGAACCAAAAAATCGATAAACTAATAAACTCATTAAAAAATTACTGATCGTAAGAGTTAAGATAACTAAAAATCGAAAAGCGAAATAATCGTTTTCAAAGAATAAAGATATTTTTTTAAATAAACCTAAAATTAAAAACCATATTGATCCATAGCTATATCGAGTCGTCTCTCGATAAACATTTTTCCCTTGACTAACTAGGTCGCCAACAATCTGCCATAAACCAAAATCAAAATTATAGCCTAGATTAGAAATATAAACTCGAAGAAATAAGCCGGTAAAAAAAAGAGTGATTAAAATTAACAGTTTTTTTTTGACAATTCTAGAGCTCATTTTATTAAATCTGTTTCGAACTTTATTTGTCATTCCCGCGAAGTCCCGTCATGACGGGACGAAGGCGAGAATCTCATTTATAGATTCCCGATTAAATCAGGAATGACAATTTGTCTAAATTTCAATCCATTTTGGTGTATCATAAATAAGGACAGCAAATATGAAAAAAATCATTGTAATTATAATAATTTTTTTCATTGTTTTGTTTTTTTTAGATTTTACAACTTAGAAAAAAGAGTTATTTTTGACTGGGATCAAGAAAACTATAGCTTTCAAGTAAAAAGAATTCTGGTTGAAAAACGATTAACTTTAATCGGACCAAGAGTGAAAGATGAAACAGGCTTTTTTCTCGCTCCTTATTTTTTTTACTTATTAACGCCGTTTTATTTTTTCACCACTCTTCATCCATCGGCATTAATCATCTTTTTAATTTTTTATAACTCTTTATCCTTCTTTTTATCTTTTTATTTTCTCAAAAATCTCTTTGGCATTTGGCAAGCGATATTTTTTCTTGCTTTTTGGTCAATCAATTATCTTTTGATTAATTTTGAAACCACACCATGGAATCCAATCGTTATCCCTATAGCAACAATCATCGTCTGGCATTTAACAAAATTATCTTTTGAGGATAAAAATAATAAGTGGTGGTTTTATTTATTTTCCGGATTCCTTATCGGTTTTTTTAATAATTTTCATTTCCAATTTATTCTTTTATTAATTTTTTTTCTTTTTTTTGAAGTAATTTTATCGATTAACAAAAAAAAGCTTAGCATTAAAAAATTTATTTTAATACTTCTAGGATACTTTTTAACCTTTCTTCCAATTATTATTTTTGATTTTCGACATAATTTCTTAAATCTCAAAGGCTTTCAACAATTATTTTTTTCTTCAAAACTAAAAAGTAAAGATATTAATATCTGGTGGGAAGTTTTTAGTAATTTCCTACAACCAATTATCCAAGTAAATAATGTTTTAATGACTAAATTATTTTATTTAATTTTCATTTTCATTATTCTTTATCTGATTAAAAAAACACAAAAAAGATTTTTTAAACTTTTTTATCAACTAACGCTTTTTTTATGGTTGATTTTTCCATTATTTTTTATTTTCTATGGTCAACGACCATCTGAATACTATTTCATTTTTCTTTATCCGTTTATTTATATCACGCTTATTGAACTTCTTCGACGATTAAATAAATTTCTTCCCCTAGTAATTTTTGTAATTATTTTTCTTTCAACAAAGGAAGAAATTTATCTTGAATTAAAAAACCAACCACAGAGCCTCTTTTATAAGATTCAAACTATAAAAAAGATTAAAGAAATTGTTAATAGTCAAAAATTTAATATTTCATTTTCAACTCCATTAGGACGTAATCACGGTTTTTCTTATTTAATCGATTATTTTCAAATCAAACAGTCAAGAAATTTTAAAGATCCTCTAATTGAAATAAGGATCCCTCCAAAAAGAGAAGATGTAAAAATTAATGAAGAAATAGGAATAAAAATTCCAAAGGAATTAAAAAAATGATAAAATTTTGACAATGACAAATTGTTTAACGATTATTGTTTTTACCTATAATAACGAAAAAGAAATTGCTGATTTAATTGATAATGCTCGAACTTTAACAAAAAATATTCTCGTCTTTGATCTCCAAAGTAATGACAAAACAATAAAAATTGTCAAGGAAAAAAAAGTTGATTATTATATTTTTTCTCCTGTTGCTTATGTAGAATTAGCCCGCCAAGAAGCGATAAAAATCGCTAATTCTCCTTGGGTTTTAATTCTTGATGCTGATGAACGATTAACTCCTGAGTTAGCAAAAGAAATCAAAGAAGCTATTCAATCAGAAAATTACACTTATTATAAAATTCCAAGAAAAAATATTTTTATCAATCTCTGGCTTAAATACGGCGGTTGGTGGCATGATTATCAAATAAGGTTAATAAATAAAAAATATTTTGTTGAATGGCCTAAAACAATTCATTCAACGCCAGTTATTAAGGGCAACGGTGGTTATTTAAAAAATCCGCTTCTTCATTATTTTCATGGTGATCTTCACCAAATGGTGGAAAAAACTGCCAAGTTTGA
This sequence comes from Candidatus Roizmanbacteria bacterium, assembly GCA_037441985.1. Taxonomy (GTDB): domain Bacteria; phylum Patescibacteriota; class Microgenomatia; order UBA1406; family GWC2-37-13; genus JBBILO01. The sequence goes on along the minus strand of JBBIRE010000001.1, from coordinate 14,150 downwards.
AGATATTGAATCTACTCTTCTCTTTCAAGCTAACCGCTTTGTTAATACTTTAACATTCTTTAGAAAATTTGCTGGCGAGCTATGGAGAAGAATGTTTAAAAATCTTGGCTTTTTAGACGGTATTTGGGGTATAATTGAATCTATCTATCAAGCTTTTTCCAAAACGATTACTTATCTTTTTTTATATGAAAAAAAATATTGTCAATCAGAAGAAAGTCGCTCTCTATAATCCTTATTTGGATGTTTTGGGTGGTGGAGAAAAGCATATTCTTTCAATCTTAAAAGTTTTCAATGAGTTGGGAAATAAAATCTATATTTTTTGGGATGAAAATCTTAATCAAAAAATAAAAAAAATTTTTGGTTTGACTTTTAAACCACCGATTGTCTTTCTCCCAAATATTTTTAAAAATAAAAAATTTCCCTTTTCAACAATCAACATTCTAAAAAAAACATTTAATTTTGATTATTTTTTTTATGTTACTAATGGGAGTTATTTTTTCTCTTTAGCTAAGAAAAATTTTATTTTCGCCATGGTCCCTGATAAAAGACTTTATCCAACAAACATAGTTAATAAAATAAAAACCTACAACTATCAACTAATTTCTAATTCAAAATTTACTCAAAGATTTCTTAAAAAATGGGGAATTCCATCAATAGTTATCGAACCATATATCGAAGATGAATTTATAAATTTACCATTAACTAAAAAAGATAAAATCATTTTATCAATAGGACGTTTTTTTCCTCATATGCATAGTAAAAAACAAGATTTAATTATTCAAATGTTTAAAAAAATTAAACGTAATAATGGATTGTTCAAAGATTATAAACTAATTTTAGCAGGCAGAATAAAAGAAGAAGACAAAAATTATTTTGATTTTTTGATAAAAATCGCCAATAATGATCCGTCAATTGTTTTAAAAACCAATATTTCTTTTCAAGAAATTCTTAATCTTTATCAAAAGACAAAATATTATTGGCATTTTACCGGGTTTGCAACAGATGACGAAAAACACCCGGAAAAAGTCGAACATTTTGGTATTGCTCCCTTAGAAGCAATGGCTTCTGGTTGCTGTGTGATTGCCTATCAAGGAGGTAGAATGAAGGAACTAATTGCTGACAAGAAAAATGGAATTCTTTTTAAAAATGAAGAGGAGTTTTTTGAAAAAATCAACGAAATTGAAACCAATCCCAAAGTTTATCAAGAAATTATTAAAAACGGAAAAGATTTTGTTAAAAAAAATTATTCTTATCAAATTTTTAAAGATAAAGTTGTTCGTTCAATTATTAATGTAATATGATCTCAATCGTCATTCCTGTTTATAAAAATAAAGAGGAATTTTTAAATAATTTTAGAAAAAACCTTAATTTTTTGAAAGACAAAGAAATCATTATTGTTAATGATAATCCTCAAGAATTAATAAAAAAAGATCTTGTTTTAATTGATAAAAAAATTATCCTTATTGAAAACAAAAAAAATTTAGGTTTTGCTAAATCTGTTAATCTCGGTGTTAAAAAAGCAAAAAATCCCTATGTTTTATTGTTAAATTCCGATGTGGTGATAAAAAATATCAATTTTGAAAATTTAACTAAAAGGTTTCGTATAAATCCAAAGCTATTTGCTATCGCCTTTGCTCAAATTGAAAAAAGCGGAGAAATTATAGGAAAAAACGTTATTTATTTTAAAGAAGGTTTGATCCTCCATCGAAAAGCAAAAAATATTAACCCTGGAATCAATGCTTGGGCAGAAGGCGGAGCGGCTATTTTTGATAAAAAAAAGTTTTTATTTCTCTCAGGTTTTGATGATCTTTATTCGCCTTTTTATTGGGAAGATATCGATCTTTCTTATCGAGGCTGGAAATCTGGTTTTGAAATCATTTTTGATCCATCAACGGAAGTTTATCATTTCCATGGAACAACAATTAGAAAATATCATCAGCCAAAATTTATTGAAACGACAGCTTTTAAGAATCAACTTATTTTTATTTTTAAAAATTTAGATATTAGTTATCTTTTTTTTACTTTATTATGGTTACCGTATTGGATCGTTTATTTTATCATCAAAAGAAAATTTGAATTTCTAAAAGGATTAGCCTTGTCTTTATTTAAAATAAAGACAATAATTAAAAAAAGAGGTGTTAACAAGAAACAATTCCAACTTAAAGACAATCAAATATTAAAATTATTTCAATATGAATAAAAAAATTTTGGTACTCATTTTATTCATTATCACTATAAATTTGTTTTTTCATTTCTATAAACTAAGTGATGTTCCACCTTGTATTAACGCTGATGAAGTCGCTTTTTCCTATAATAGCTACTCTTTACTAAAAACCGGCAAAGATGAATTTGGTAATTTTTTGCCTCTTCGCTTAATCTCTTTTGGAGATTACAAAATGCCTCTTTTGTCTTATCTTAATATTCCTTTTATTGCTTTGTTTGGCCTTAATAAAATCTCGATTAAGTTATTAAATAGTTTGATTTTAGTTTTGTTTACTTTTACTCTTTTTTTTCTTACAAAAACTATTTTTAAAAAAAACTCAATTGCCATCTTAACAATTTTCCTCTTTAGCGCCTCCTGGCTCATCCACGCCTTTTCAAGACAACTCCATGAGGCTCTTTTGACTAGTTTTTTAATTACCTTAAGTAGTTTATTTTTAATAAAAAATCTTGAAACTAAAAAATTAAAGTTTGAAATCGCCTTTTTAATTTTACTCCTACTTTCTTTATTCTCTTATCATTCAGCTAGAATTTTCGCTTTATTCTTTATAGTGATTATTTTTTATTTCACTCTTATTAAAAAAAAATTACCACTCCGTTTTTTAATAAACACAACAATAGTTTTAATTCTCTTTGCCTTAACTGATTTTATTTATCAACCGACTCGAGTAAAAAATCTTCTTTTTTTTAACAATCCAGGATTCATTTCTCAAATTGAAGAACTAAGAAAAGATAACAACTCAAAAATTTTTTACAATAAATTAACTCTTGGAATTAAAATTTCAATCAGCGAATACTTTAAATATTTTTCTCCGCAATTTTTAATGATCATTGGTGATGAAAACAATCGCCGCTTCGGTGATCCTTATCTCTCTCCTCTTACATTTATTGAATATATTTTTCTTTTTGTTGGTATTTATTATTTATTCAAAAATAAAGAAAAATGGCGACTTTTTTTAGTTCTTTTATTATTAATATCACCTATTTCGGGCTCTCTAAGTTGGGCGGGTTTATCCGTTAGTCGAACTTTTTCCATTTTTATCCCAATTTTCATCATTACTAGTTACGGAATAATTAACTTTTTAGAAAATATTAAAGATAGAAAAATTGGTTATTTAATGGGAATATTAATTTTTACTGGTTGGTTATTTCCAAATCTTTTTACGTGGCATTATTATTTAAATCAATACCAAAAAAAATTTCTTAACCAACAAGCGTGGCAGTGTGGTTATCAAGAATTAACCAATTATATTAGAAAAAACTATTCAAAATTTAACAAATTTTACATTACAAAAGAATCTGGACCACCCTATATTTTTCTTCTTTTCTATTTACAATATCCGCCAGAAAAAATTCAACAACAAGCAAAATTAGGAAATTTTGATATTTATGGCTTTCAGCAAATAGAAAAATTTGACAAATTTGTTTTTAATCTTAATTATTCAAATAATGAAAGAAATATTGCAGTTATTGGTAGACCGCTGGAAATTCCCGAAGAAGGATCAATTAAAATTTTCTATAAAAATAATCCGGTTTTTTGGATAAGAGAAATAAAGTAAGATTAACTATTCTTATTTAACATCGCTTGAATAATATTTTGCGGTACTTCTTCGTAATGAGATGGCTCCATATAAAATACTCCTCGTCCCTCAGTGAGTGATCTCAAAATTGTCGCATAACCGGAAAGTTCTGCTAATGGCGCATATGCTTTAATCACCACTGATTTTGCTCTTTTTTCTGTTGCTATTATTTTACCTCTTTTACTGGAGATATTGCCAATTACCGTCCCCATAAACTCTTCTGGAACAGTCACCTCTAATTTCATAATTGGTTCAATTAAAGTTAAAGAGGCTTTTTTTACTGCTTCTTGAAGAGCAATCGAACCAGCAATTTTAAAAGCAATATCCGAAGAATCAACCTCGTGATAACTTCCATCAAAAAGAGTTACTTGAATATCGGTAATCGGATAACCGAGAAGAACTCCTTTATCCATTGCTTCTTGAACTCCTTTTTCTACTGCCGGAATAAATTCGGATGGAATCACTCCTCCTTTAATTTTATTAACAAATTTAAAGCCTGAACCAAGTGGTAATGGCTCAACCTTGATTAAACAATGACCATACTGCCCATGACCACCTGTCTGACGAATATATTTACCTTCTGCCTCAGCCGCTCCTTTTATTGTTTCTTTATAAGCAACTTGTGGTTTGCCAACAATAACATTCATCCCCATTTCCCTTTTCATTCGATCAACTAAAATCTCTAAATGCAATTCGCCCATTCCTGACATAATTGTTTGACCGGTTTCATGATCGATTTTCACTTTAAAGGTTGGGTCTTCTTCGACAAGTCTTTGGAGCGAATAAGAAAGTTTTTCTTGATCCGCTTTAGTTTTTGGTTCAATCGCCAATGAAATTACCGGTTCAGGAAAGGCAATTTTCTCTAAAAGAATTGGATTATTTTTATCCGCTAAAGTATCGCCTGTTTTTGTTTCCTTTGGTCCAACTAAAGCGACAATTTCGCCGGCAAAGGCTTTATCAATCTCTTCTCTTTGATTAGCATGCATTAAAAGAATTCGGCTCACTCTTTCTTCTTTCCCTGTATTAACATTATAAATATAACTTCCGGATGTAATTTCACCCGCGTAAACTCGAGTATAAGTTAGTTTTCCAACATGAGGATCAAGTTGAATCTTAAAAGCCAAAGCGGTAAATCTTTCTTGAGGGGTTAGTCGTCTTATTTCCTCTTGATTAGTTTTTGGGTTAATTCCTTTTATTTGTTTTAAATCCATCGGCGATGGCAAATAATCAATTATCCCATCAAGAAGGGGTTGAACACCTTTGTTCCGTAACGAGCTACCAGCATAAACTGGAATTAATTTATAAGCCATAGTCGCTTCTCTTAATCCTTTTTTTAACTCATCGATAGTAATTTCTTGGCCTTCTAAATATTTATTAAGTAATTGATCATCATTTTCTGCTATTGTTTCAATTAACTGCGCTCTTAATTTTAAAACTTTATCTTTCAATTCATCATCAATTCTTTCGTAAACAGAAAATTTTTCTCCCATCGAATCATTTTGATCCCAAATCAAAGTTTTTAAATTCAAAACATCAACCACTCCTTTGAAGTCATTTTCTCGACCTACAGGATAGGTTAGTACTACTGGGTTTGCCCCTAGTCGATCTCTAATTTCATTGACTGTTCCTTCAAAATCAGCACCTAATTTATCCATCTTATTAATAAAACAAATTCGGGGCACTTTGTATTTATCTGCTTGTCGCCAAACTGTTTCTGATTGACTTTGAACACCTTCTTCGGCATCAAAAATGACCACTCCTCCATCTAAAACTCGCAAAGATCTTTCAACCTCTGCCGTAAAATCAACATGTCCTGGAGTGTCGATAATATTAATTCTTACTCCACGCCAAAAAGTGGTCGTTGCCGCCGAAACAATTGTTATTCCTCTTTCTCGCTCTTGAGGCATCCAATCCATTTGTGTTGTTCCTTCATCAATATCGCCAATTTTATAGGTTCTGCCGGTATAAAATAAAATTCTTTCTGTTGTTGTTGTTTTACCTGAATCGATATGAGCAATAATCCCAATGTTTCTGATTTTTTCTAACGGAACCACCCTATTTTTAGTAATAATTGATTGTTGTGCCATAAAAATAAAATTTACCAACGAAGGTGAGCAAATGCTTTATTTGCATCACTTAATTTTTCTGTTTGAACTCTCTTTTGAACTGCCTCTCCTTGATTGTTTGAAGCATCGATTAATTCTGCCAAAAGTTTTTCTTCAAATGTATGATATTGTTTACTCGAACGTTTTTTTGCCGCTTCAATAATCCAATTTAAAGCTAAAAAAAGCTGTCTTTCTTTTCTTACCTCAATTGGTACTAAGTAAGAAGCTCCTCCCAATCTTCTTGGTTTAACCTCAGTTTTAGGAGCGGTGTTTTCGATTGCTTTTTTAAGTACTTCTAAAGGATCTATTTTTTTTTCTTTTATTTTTTCTAAAACATTATAAACAATTCTTTTAGCCACTGATTTTTTACCATCAACCATCACATAATTAATCAATTTTGCTACCTCGTAGCTATTATAAAGCGTATCATTTTTAACAACCCTTTTTTTATAATAATGTCGTGGCATAAAAAAATAATAAATAATAAATTTATGATTGTTTTACTAATTTAGACCCATATTTAGAGCGCGATGTTTTTCTGTCAACTACTCCAGCAGTATCATATTTTCCTCGAACAATATGATATTTGACTCCGGGCAAATCTTTTACTCTTCCACCTCTTACTAAAACGATCGAATGCTCGGCTAAGTTATGGCCAATTCCTTGAATATAAGCGGTCACCTCTGATTTATTAGATAGTCTTACTCTCGCTACTTTTCGTAAGGCAGAATTTGGTTTTTTCGGTGTCATCGTTCTCACAATCAAACAAACTCCTCTTTTAAAAGGAGAAGGAAAATGGGTATACTTTCTTTTTATCGCATTAAAACTAGTTTTTAATGCTGTTGATCGAGATTTTCTTATTTTCTTTTTTCTTTTATGTTTAATCGTTTGATTAATGGTCGGCATATTGTTTAAAAAACTTACCGTAATATTTTTCTATTAATTCCTTAGTTACAGGAATTAATCGTCCAATTATAACATTTTCCTTTAACCCAAGCAAATAATCAACTTTCCCATAAACAGCGGCTTCTGATAAAACATTAGTTGTTTGTTCAAAAGAGGCAGACGATAACCAAGAATCGGTATAAATAGCCGCTTTGGTAATTCCTAAAATTGACATCTTCCCAGTCGCCGGCTTTTCACCTTGACTCAATACTCGCTTATTTTCTTCTTGAAATCTTAACTTTGAAACCACCTCTCCTTTAACAAACATCGTATCACCCTCATCTTCGATAATTACTTTATCGCTCATCTTTCTAATAATTATTTCAAAATGTTTATCATGAATATTAATTCCTTGTGATTCATAGACTTTTTGAACTTCATTCAATAAATATATCTGCGCCTCTTTTAATCCTTTAATGGTTAGAATATCATTAATATCTAAATAACCTTCGGATAATGACGTTCCTGCGGAGACTAATTGATTGTTAGAAACTTTTAATTTTTGACTTTTGGGAATCATATATTCTCTTTGTTTGTTTTTTTCATCGTTTGTTAAAGTAACCAAATAAACTTCTTTTTCTAAATCCTCTTTTATTGTTATCTTTCCATCAAATTCAGCAATTGGGGAAACAACTTTGGGTGTTCTTGCTTCTAAAAGTTCTTCGACTCTTGGTAAACCTTGGGTAACATCGGAAATAACAATTCCTCCAAAATGTCTCACTCTCATTGTTAATTGAGTTCCTGGTTCCCCGATTGATTGAGCGGCAACAACTCCAACGGGGACACCGATATCAACTAATTTTCCTGTTGACAAATCAGTCCCATAACATTTTTGACATACTCCAAAAGGCGACTGACAAAATAAGGGCGATCTTACTTCAATTTCTTCAATTTCTTCTTTTTGAAGTTGACTAATTATTTCTTCAGTTATCAAGTCATCTTTTTTAACTAAAATTTTTTTTGTTCCTTTTTTATAAACGTCTTTGGCAACAAATCTTCCTTTAATTCTTTCAAAAAACCTTTCCTCTCTCTCTCCAGTTTTTTTAATAACTAATCCATTATTCACTCGACAATCTTCCTCTCTGACAATTACATCGTGAGCAGCATCGACTAATCGACGGGTAAGATAACCCGCATCGGCTGTTTTTAAAGCAGAATCAGTCAATCCTTTTCTTGCTCCCCGAGCTGAAATCACATATTCAAAAACAGATAATCCTTCTCGATAATTAGATTTTGTAGGAATATCGATAATTTTTCCTAATGGATCAACAACTAATCCTTTTATTGCCGCTAACTGTTTTAATTGTTCTCTCGATGCTCTTGGTCCACCAGATTTAATCGCCAGTTTCACTGGATTTTCTTCGTCTAATTCTTGCCATGTTAAATCGGCTAATTTTTCTGTCGTTTCAATCCAATAATTGTTAGAAAACTTTCTTTTTTCCTCCAATGTAAGTAAACCTTGACGATAATTTTCTTCAATTTTATCTATTTGTTCTTCAGTTTTTGAAATTAAATCTTGTTTATTTTTTAGCATCGTAATATCAAAGATAGAAAAAGAAAAACCGGCGGAAATAGTTGCCCCCCAAAATCCTATCTCTTTTAAATCATCAATCAAACTCGCCACTTGCTCTTCCGAAATTTTTTTTATTGCTTGAGTAATAATGTTTTTAAGGTCAGCCGCTTTAATCTCATTATTAATAAATCTTAATTCTGCCGGTATTTTTTGATTAAAAATTATTCTTCCGACGGTTGTTTTTAAAATTTGATCGTTAATTTTTACCCATATCAACTCTCTTAAATCTATTTTTTTAAAATAATAAGCATTGATCGCTTCTTCTTCGTTAACAAAAAATTTTAACTGTTGGTCGCTTTTTATCAAATCTTTATTAACAGAGGTTAAGTAATAGCACCCCATTGCCATTTCTTTGTTAGGAACAACGATTGGACTACCATCGGCGGGTTTTAACAGATTATATTGAGGAAACATTCTATTTTTCACTTCTTCTATTGCGTTTTTAGAGAGCGGTAAAAATACCCCCATGGCATCGCCATCAAAATCAGCATTATAACCAGCACATACCGCCGGATGAAGCTTAATCGCAAAATCATCGGTCAGCACTGGATAAAAAGCCAAAATTGAAAGTTTATGAAGCGTTGGTGCTCGATTAAGGAGGACTGGATGTTTTTTAACAATTTCTTCTAAAATATCATAAATTGCCGGATCCTTTGTTTCTAAGAAACTCTTAGCTGACTTAATATTAGTCGCTAAGCCTCTAATAATGATCTCTTTTAATATAAAAGGTTTAAAAAGCTCAATCGCCATTTCTTTTGGAATTCCGCATTGGTTTAACTTTAATTCTGGCCCAACAATGATCGTTGATCTTCCCGAATAATCAACCCTTTTTCCTAATAGATTTTGTCTAAATCTTCCCTGTTTCCCACGAAGAATATCAGAGAGTGATTTTTTAACTTTTGAAGCCGCTCCTTGGGTTTGAGTTCGACCGCGTACCTTTTGTAAATCAATCAGCGAATCAACCGCTTCTTGAAGCATTCGTTTTTCATTTCTGAGAATAATCTCTGGTGCTCCTAAACCAATCAATTGTTTTAAACGATTATTTCTGTTAATTACCCGTCGGTAAAAATCATTTAAGTCTGAAGTAGCAAATTTTCCTCCAGGAAGTTGAACGACTGGTCTTAAATCTGGAGGCAAAACAGGCAAAACTGTAATCATTGTCCATAAAGGATTGATATTAGATTTAATCATTCCCTCCATCAATCTAACCTTTTTTATCAATCGGTCTCTTTTTTCGCCTTTTGCTTTTGATAGTTCTTCCACTGTTTTTTGATAAATTTCTTTCAGATTAAATTTTGATAAAATATCATAAATTACCTCAGCGCCCATTCCTACTTCAAGAAAATCTTCTAATCCTTTCTCTTTAAGGTATAAATAATACTCTTCTTCAAGAGTATCATGAGGATAAAGAGATTTAATCTTTTTGATTAATAATTCAAAGAAAGATAACTTTTGACTCTTTTTATTAATAAATTGATCCGTGATTGTTTTTCTTTTTTCTTTCACTTTCAATTCCCATTCTTGAAGGGCAATGTCTTTTTGTTCTTTATTGGTTAATTTTTTAATGATTTTCTCTTTCTCTTTTTTCATCTCCTCTTCAAAATTTCTTATTAATTGCTGTTGTTCTTTTTCTATCTGATCAATTTCACCTTTTTTAATTTCATCTAATTTATTTAAAACTTCTTCTCTTTTTTTATCATTAATGCTTTTTATTAAAAAAAGAGCATAATAGATAATTTTCTCAAGAGCGTGACTGGGAATATCTAATAAGGTGCTTAATATCGAAGAAGTACCCTTAAAATACCAAACATGAGCAACCGGAGCCGCCAATTTAATATGACCCATTCTTTCCCGTCTCACTGCCGAAAGAGTCACTTCTACACCACAACGATCACAAATAATCCCTTTATAACGAATTCTCTTGTATTTTCCACAATAACATTCGTAATCTTTTGTCGGTCCAAAAATTTTTTCATCAAACAGACCATCTTTCTCTGGTCTAAAAGTGCGATAATTGATGGTTTCAGGTTTTGTCACCTCACCGTGAGACCAACTTAAAATTTTTTCTGGAGAGGCTAAACCAATTTTCAATCCGCTAAAATCAAACATTAAATTTTCTTCTTCCTTTTTTTCCATAGTTATTTAATATAATCGATATCTAAAACTAATGAGTTTAATTCCTTAACTAAAACTTTAAATGATTCAGGCACTCCAGATTGAGGTAAATTAACATCTTTAATAATTGACTCAAAAGCTTTCATCCTCCCCCTGACATCATCGCTTTTAATCGTTAACATTTCCTGTAAAGTGAAAGGAACACGATGGGATTCTAAAGCCCAAACCTCCATTTCGCCAAATCTTTGACCTCCCATCTGAGCCTTCCCGCTTAATGGCTGTTGAGTGACTAATGAATATGGCCCGATTGATCGAGCGTGAAATTTATCTTCAACCATGTGAATTAGTTTTAAGATATAACCCATACCCACAAAAACTGGTTTCTCAAAAGGTTCTCCTGTTTGGCCGTTGTATAAAATTTGCTTTCCATCAACTGGCCAACCACATTCTTTTAATAAATCAATAATTGTTTCTTCGTTTAATCTTTTAAAAATTGGAATTCTGAAATTTTTATTTTTTTTATAAGCAACAATTCCTAACATCGCTTCTAATATCTGTCCAAGATTCATCCTCGATAACACTGAAATCGGAGAGATAATAATATCAATTGGTGTGCCATCAGCTAGATAAGGCATTTCATATTCAGGAAGTATTTTTGAGATAATACCTTTATTTCCATGACGACCAGCCAATTTATCTCCTACCTTAATTTTGCGAAGTTGAGCAGTAGTAATAATAATTCTTTTTAATACTCCTGGATCAAGCTCATTTGGATCTCTTTTAGTATCAATTATCTCAATATCAGTCACCACTCCTTTTTTACCATAAGGCATTCTTAAAGAAGTATCTTTGACATCCTTTGCTTTTTCACCAAAGATCGCCCTGAGTAATCTTTCTTCCGCGGTTAATTCTTTTTCCCCCTTCGGGGCCACTTTTCCTACCAAAATATCACCGCTTTTTACCTCTGAACCGATAAGAACCAATCCATTCTTGTCTAGATTTTGCAAAACTTCCTCTCTTACATTAGGAATATCGCGAGTTAATTCCTCTGGTCCCAATTTTGTTTTAACCACATCGGCAACAAATTCTTCAGCAGTAATTGAAGTAAAAACATCTTCTTTTACCAATCTTTCTGAAATAACAATACTATCTTCATAACCCAAACCATGAAAAGAAGAATAAGCGATCAATAAATTCTGACCTAAAGCTAACTCCCCATCCTTAGTCGCCGGTCCATCAGCTAAAACTTGATTCTTTTTTACCTTTTGATTTAAGGAAACCACTGGTTTTTGATCAAAAACAATATCTTTATTAGTTCTTTTAAATCTTTCTAAATTTATTTGATATTCCTTGCCACTTTTTCCCTTGAAAATAATTTTTTGGGCATCAACATATTTTATAATTCCATCTTCCGGGGCTAAAATTACTCTTTCTAACTCTTGAGCGACTTTTTTTTCCATCCCAGTACCAACCAATGGTTTTTGTGCTTTTATTAAAGGAACCGCCTGACATTGCATATGGCTTCCCATTAACGCTCGACTGGCATCGTCATTCTGTAAAAAGGGAATCAATGAGGCTGAAGCACCAACTGCTTGCTGAGAATCAACATCGACTAATTCTACATTTTCGGTTGGCACTTCAACAATTTCTCTTTTATGTCTTGCCACTAATTGCTTATTTAAAATATAACCGTTATTATCTATTTTAATTTGATCTGAATAAGTAATATAATAATTTTCTTCATCATCCGCCTGAAGATAAATTATCTCGTCAGAAATTTTCACTCTGACTCCATTTTTTGTTTTTTCTTTAATTATTTTTCTATAAGGAGTTTCAAGAAATCCATATTGATTGACTCTTGCATATAAAGCTAAATAAGTAACCACTCCAATATTTGGCCCTTCTGGAGATCTAATAGGACAAATCCTTCCATATTGGGATGAAGAAATATCGCGAATTGAAAATGAAGCTCTTTCCTTTTCTATTCCTCCGGGTCCACCAACAGTGATTCTTCGAAGATTATCTAACTCTGAAAGTGGATTAACTTGATCAACAATCGTTGATAATTGACTCGTCCTAAAAAAACTGTTGACCGCAAGAGATAAAGGTTTTGAGTTGATAATTAAGGAAGGTGAAATTTTATCATCGCTGCTTACCAAACTCATTCTTTCTTTTATCTCTCTCTCTACTCTCACCATCCCAACTCGTATCCCGTACATTCCCACTAATTCTCCAACAGTTCTTAATCGTCTATTGCCTAAATGATCAATATCATCGAATTCACCCTTATTAATAGTTAAATTTAAAAGATATTTTATCGCCTCAATAATATCCTCTTTTTTTAAAAGAAAGTTTTGTCTTTTTATCTCTGTCTTTAACCCTAATTTTTTATTAATTTTATATCTCCCAACTGCTTCCAAACTATATCTTCTTGGATCAAAAAAAAGAGCATTAATAGTTTTTTGAGCATTTTCTAAGATTGAAGGCTCGCCTGGTTTTATTTTTTTATAAATTTCCAAATAGGCTTCCTCAGAAGAATTGACATTATCTTTATTTAAAGTAGGAACAAGATATTTATTAACTAATCCTTGATCTAGAGTGCGAAAATAATTAAAAATTTGTTGATTATTCTCTCCTTCAAATAATTTAATAAAATGAGTCGCCAAAAACTTCCTTTTTTTATTGACCTTCATATCAATTAAATTGTGTTTGCTTAAAGTAATATCAATCCATGCTCCAAGATAAGGTCTTATTTCGGCATTATAAGTCGTTGCTCCGGTGCTTTTATCAATTTGGGCTGTATAATAAATCCCTGGTGCCCTAACAATCTGATTGATTACTGCTCTTTCAATCCCATTAATGATAAACGTTCCTTTTTTTGTCATTATAGGAAGATTGAAGAAAAAAACGTCTTGCGTGACTTCTCTGTTAGTTTTTTTATTAAAGAGTCTGACTTTAATATAAACGGGTTGATCGTAAGTTAATTTCTTTTTAAGACAGGTGTCAAGCGAATAACGAGGTTCGCCAAAGAAAATATCTTCAAAATATAAAACAAATTTTTTTCCGGTATAATCTTCTATTGGAAAAAAGTCTTTAACTATCTCGTTTAATTCTTTATTAATAAATGCTTGCCATGAATTTTTTTGGATGGCGATTAGATCTAACCTTTCAACAAAATCATTATTGTCTATTTTAATATCGTCATTACTCATCTGGAGTTTTAGATAAAAAAAATAAGCCCCCAAATCCTTAGGGATAAAAATTATCAAATGAAAGTATAATATATCCTCCAAAAAATGTCAAGAAGATGTTAAAGTCGGGTACATAGGTAACAGTTTCTTCTTTTTAATTTGTAACTGATAATACTTAAAAAAGGAGTCAGATAATCAAGTGATTGATGAGGACGGGTGAAGTTGTAAAATATTAACCATTCAGTTAATCTTTCATTAGCTTTAATTAGATTTGATTCTGTTAAGTATGGCTCAAAGTATTCATCCACCTCCATAAATTCTTCTTTCAAGGTTCTGTTAAATCTCTCGTTAACAGAGTTGTCTTTGGGAGTCTTAATTCTGGTAAAGATATGAATAATTTTTAAGCGTTTACAGGCCTCCT